>NZ_JBNIIX010000010.1:0-105476 GCF_050106635.1 Levilactobacillus sp. LN180102 | reverse complement strand
ATCTGTGGGTATCGGGTGTGACCGATGCCTTTTTTATTTTCTATTATATCAAAAGGCTGTCCAGTGAGAATCCGAAGATTCTCACTGGACCGCTTTATTTGTGGAGACTTATGTCACAGCCTCTTTTATAAAAAACCGCCGTCTCAATGACAGCGGCACTCATTTTGTTAATCCACAGTTGGATGGTCTTTGGTTAAGGTTTTAATTTCTCCCGGTTCAATCCCAAAGTAATACTGAATCAACTTTTGTAACTCAGCCATAGCGGCAGTTGCCCGTGCTGCTTGATCAGCATTCATTGACTCCATCACCACAATACCGTTGGTTGTTTCTTCTGTCAGCATCGTTCGTTGCGCCTCCCGCCAATTCAAGCTTCGGCAAACGGCACTTTCGTCATCATAATAGATCATTTCACCTTCACGAGCAGGGTCATCAGCTTCAGCCCCCAAAGGGAAAAATGATTCACCGCCTTGGGCCAGGCCTAAATGTAAATCCCCCGCAATCTTATCACGATCTTCGATGCCCAACGGAACCCCATAGCGTAAGGAGATACTATTATAGACGTCCACTAGTGGTTCGATCGGGATAAACTCATGACCTTGACTAGCTCGTTTTAATAATGCCTCGATTGATGAACGGGCACCCTTCCGCTTCTTAAACTGTTGATAGGCATTCCGCCATTCTGCCACCACGGGATTATCGCGGAATGGGTCAATCTTTGTAAATTGTTTAGAAGCCACTGTGGCATCGTGCAACAATTGTTGTCGCTCTGCCTTATTTTCATCCGTATCATGATTATCAAAATCACTAATCCACATCAAGTTAATCTGTGCATCCGGAAAAGTTGTCCAAAAGTTCTTATCAATTACGACCTGCTTCATTGTCATGCATTCAACACCCTTTCATCTTTGACCAAATCAAGACCTTGCCTCTATCATAATGGTTTTTGTTGAAAATGCAACATTGTGTCTTGATGAGTACCTACCACGACCTGACTGGCGACGATACCCAACCCCAAATTTCAGGTGGTGCCACCTTTGCTCGCACGATGCACAACTGTGTTGCCTTTGGCGCGATGCTCCCGGGAACTCCCGACTTCATGCATCAGGTCAATGAAAATTGGGAACTCAGTCGCATGTATAAAGCGATGGATATTTATGCCGAAGCTATTCGGCGGCTTTGTACAGATTAAGACTATCTAATGTAATCAAAAAGCTTCAGCCATCTTGGGCCGAAGCTTTTTGATTACACCGATATTTTTACCGTGACTGTCGCTTGGCCTCACGATGCATGAGCCCACTTGTTATCGACAGCACAATCGCACTGGCTAAGGTCCATCCCAGCAACCCCTGCGGTCGATTATAAGCATAAATCGGCGCTAATTGTAATAAGTGATGTTGCCGTGCTGCCACAACAATTATCACCACAGCCGCTATCCAACAAATCCCCGTTAATCCATAAATCCCCTTACGCATGGTTTCATGCCACCTACTTTCCATGTTCATCATACACCACCAGCCCGCTTGTGCGATCGCCGTTATCCAAAGATACTGCTAGCATCCCCTGCTTTTCACAATCACCCTGCTCAAAATTTGCTATAATGAAAGTCATTGTAATAGCTTGATTTGGAGGGCATTATGGCACAAAAAGATTTTCAGTTAAATATCCCGGCTGATATTAGTGAACAACTACAATTAAATAAAGACACGCCCGTTAGACTGGTCGTCAAACGGGATCGGCTTGTCGTTCAATTAGAAGAACCACGACGCCAATTTTTTCAGCACCAATCACTCCTGTGGCCCCTCGCCACGGCCCTGATAATCAGTCTGCTGTTTTACGGTTATGGCATTCACCAAGGACTACATACCCTAAAACTCGTAGGTAATTATTCCTTAGCTACCGCCATTATCATTCTCGGGGTGATCATGGGCGCCATTTTATTCGCTGGCTTTTTTATCCATGACCGCCATAATCCGCAGAACCATTTTACTAAAAATATCTACTGGCGTAACTTCCCCGTCATTGTCCTATCGTTCACCCTGATTCTTGGTCTAATTTTGACCGGAAGCATGTGGCTACTTGGGACGCTGTTTAACGGCGCCAGCTTTGGATTAGCAACCGCCAGTATTATCTTATTTGCGTTTAGCAGTGTCACCAACACAGCTATGAGTTACTTCGCCTTAATGATCGACGCCAGTGTCTTATCGACCGTCCTCACCCTCGTAATCATTAGCGGTGTCGTCATCGCGATGGCGGTTAACAATCAAAAATATTGGTGGCAACACAATCTTAGCTTTCTTGGCACCACTGGTGCTTCCAGTGGCGGTTGGCAATTTAACGCCACGCTGATTTTTTCAGCATTGCTGATGATTGCCCTCATCGACTACCTGTTTGTTAGTCTGCAAGAATCGTTTCCTCGCTCCCGTCGATTATGGGTGCTACGTGGCTTATTGACGCTAACTGCTGTTGATTTAGGATTAGTGGGCGTTTTTCCCAACAATGCCAATTCACACGCTCTTCATGACCATTTTGCCGTCTTTTTAGTATACTTAATCATCGCTCTAATCGTTGGTGTTCGGTGGCTACTGCCCCAAATTACACGAGACTTCTTGCTGTTGTCAGACGGGGTCGGAATTGCGCTAGTGGTCGCCGCGCTCTTATTTCAAGTGTTTGGCTATTTTTCCTTAACCGCCTTTGAAATGATTGGTTTTGTTATTTCCTTCGGTTGGTTATTAATGTTGCTAGACCGTATCGAGGTGCTTATCGCAACTGGGACTGCTGGGTGGATTAAACAACCAGATTAACCCGACTTAAAACTGGCTAATCCCACATAGTTGGGACTAGCCAGTTTTTTAATCCGGATAATGATAGGTTAACTCTGCCGGTGTATAGGGGCGATCCGTTCGGGCGGGACTAAACGCCGTATCGCCTACCTGGATCCCACAAGCCCGGGCCGCTGCAATCGCAAATTCCCGAAAGAATTGGAAACTCGACGTAATGATGCCATTATCCACCACCACCGGTTGCCGCACTAAATTCTGCTTCGGGATAAACGGGTTTTTCGTATAAGTCTCCTCAAAGAGACCACCGGTAAATTGGGTTTGATCTAATAACCCGGCCTTGGCCAACAACACTGGTGAGCTGGACATGGCCGCAATAATTGGTCGACTGGTCGCATTTAGTTGGCGTAGAAAGGCAACATTCCGCGAATCAGCTAACGGTACGTGATAATTGTCAATCCCCGGCAAAATCAGTAAATCAACGGCTAGCAGATCAACCTGAGAAAAGGACTTTTCAGCTAGGACCTGTAACCCATCTTCACCCAAATAATTCTGCCGATCCGTCCCCACTGTTGTGACGATCCACTCATCTTCTTTAAACGCCAAAATTTCAGTTAAAGCCGCCACTTCAAAATAACAGAAATCTGGATACAACATCACCAACGCTTGCTTCATCGCCGACACCTCCAGTTATTGTCCTGATTATACGACTAATAGATAACTTACAAAAGATACCTGGAACTGGATCAAACAGATTGGCAAGAACGATTAACCAACGCATTTAACCCCAACAAGTTGTCCAGTATCAATAGTGTTTAAACCAACTACAACCACTATTTACAAATATATTTCTATTTAGTTGTCCCACAATATCAGATTTTTACACAATCAACATCATCCTTTTACATCAACTTAGTATTCTAAGTATGTACCAAATCAGAGGAGGAGATTGTGATATGAACAAACGCACAAGCACTTTAGTAACGGCTCTATTATTAGCAACCACATTGGGATGGCAACAACCCCTGATGAACGTCTCGGCAGCTACGCACGCTAAAACGACTAAGACGGTCAAGACCACTGGGGCAGCCAAGACCAAAGCGGCTAAGGCTAAAGCCATTAAGTCAACATCCACTCACATTAAGTTACAAGGGGCTAGCAATGCCCGCGATCTCGGCGGTTATGTCAACCGGCACGGTCAAAAGATTAAAGCCCATCGCCTCATTCGTGCAAATAGCCTGTCACACTTGACCAAGGCAGATCAAACGAAATTAGTGAAGACCTACCACGTTGCTACCGATGTTGACTTACGAACCACTACTGAACAAAAAATGAGTCCTGACGTGCATATGGCCGGCGTCAAACTCGTTAAAGCCAATGTTTTTAAATCTTTCGGTGCCTTCCCAGACTTTTCTAAAAAGGGCGCTGGCGCTAAGATGATGGAAAAATCCTACCACGACGCCGTAACCACGGCTCAAGGCCGAAAAGCCTACAAGTCACTATTCCACCAACTTTTGATTAATCCTAAAGGCAAGGCCGTCCTATGGCACTGCTCAGCTGGTAAGGATCGGGCCGGTATGGGAACTGCCTTAGTTCTGTCCGCCCTCAAGTTTGACAAAAAAGCGATTGCTCAAGATTACTTAAAGTCCAACACGTACTTAGCCCAAACAAATAAGGAAAACCTGCAGAAGATGGAAGCTGGCTGGAAGGCCCAAGGTAAAGAAGTTACCCCAATTGTCGTCGAAAACTTTAAGGCACAAAATGCCGTTAAGATGGCTTACCTGAACACGATGTACAAAGCTATTGATGCCAAATACGGCAACATGGATAATTTCTTACACAAGGGGTTAGATATCTCCAACACGCAATTAAAACAACTTCAAGCAAACTATTTAACGTCTGCTAAATAGCACATAAGGACGTAACCAAACTGCGGTTACGCCCTTTTTACATACCACTTTAATCTGATTATTTAGTAAACTGGCAAATTGCCATGCTACTAAACTCATGATCTGTACTTAAACTCATCCGTCGACTAAAATACCGGTTGACTATCATAAATCGTCAATACTCCCATTTATAATTTTCCTGGCTTCCAAAGTACACAGATAGCCCAAATCCAAGTTGACAAAATCTGCCCGTATGATACGGTAAAATAGTTGCTTGTTTCAACTATTTAGAAAGGACTTTGGTCAATGACGAATAAACGCATCTCTCGCTCCCTAATAGTTATGGTATTTGGGACATTCTTCGGCATTCTGTGTTCGACCCTGATGAATACGGGATTGCCCCAGCTAATGACCGCCTTTCATATCTCGGAGGCCCAGGTTCAGTGGGTGACCAACGGCTACATGCTGGTCAACGCGCTGATGATTCCGGTGAGTGCCTACCTGATTAAACGCTTCTTGTTCCGCAATCTTTACATATTAGCGACCCTTATTTTCCTGGCTGGGACGTTATTAGGCGCCCTGTGCCACGCTTTCATCTTGGTCATCGTGGCGCGCATGATTCAGGCGGTGGGAGCCGGCATGATGATGCCGCTAGTCAACGTGCTGGCCATTCGCTACGCCGAGCCTGCTAAAAAAGGCACCATTATGGGGATCATTGGCCTGGCCTTTAACTTTTCCCCCATTATCGGCCCAACCGTCTCTGGGGTTATCCTAGACTACCTATCTTGGCGTTATCTCTTCATTATTATCATCCCGTTCATCCTCATTACCTTAGTTGCTTCTCTAATTATCCTGCCAAAAATTCCTCACAACGAATCACCGCATTTCGATTCCCGCGGCTTCGTACTGGTCAGCGTCGGTCTTTGGTGTATTTTGATGGGGTTATCTAACATTTCAACCGCTAGTTTTCTGAGTTGGCAAGTCGGTGGGTTATTATTGATTGGGGTTGGGTTTAGTCTGATTTTTGTTAAATCACAATTAGGCCACGCTGACCCGCTAATTAATTTACACGTGTTCAACCATGGACAATTCGTCACGGCGACACTGGTTAACATGCTAATCGTGGCGACCATGTATGGCAATACCATTCTGTTGCCCTTGTTGATTCAGACGATTCAGCACCGTAGTGCCTTGGTTTCGGGGTTGGTGATTCTCCCTGGTGCTCTGTTGACGGGAACGCTATCCCGGTTGAGCGGTCGATTGTACGACCGAATTTCAGTCAAACGGCTCGTTGCCATTGGCTTAAGTATCGACTGTGCTGGAACGCTACTTCAAGCATTGATTGGTACGAGTAGTTCACCCGTCATCTTGGCTATTTTCCAGGCTGTCCGACAGCTAGGCTTGGTCACCATGTTAATTCCATTGCAGACTCACGCACTGGGCCTACTACCTTACGAAATGGTGCCAGATGGTGTCGCAACCTTCAATACAATTCGACAAGTTGCGGCCTCATTTGGAACGGCCATTATCATCGCAGTAGTCGCATTGGTTAATCGCACCTTCCCAGGTAACGGCCACATCGGTATTGAAGCCGGCTTTCTAGTCTGCTTGTTGCTGTTAGTCGGAGCGGTTATTGCAGCCCGGCGCTTACAGTCGCAGTTTAAACGGTCGATCTGAATTTTTTATGCCGAACTAAAAGAGGTAATCCAGCTGATTAGCTAGGTTACCTCTTTTAGTTCTAAATCATCAGATACGATCCGCCGTAATCAGCCGAAAATTAAACGAATTTATCGTCAATCTTGTGTGGCGAGCTAAGCTGGTGACGTAGTAATTCTTCCCCCGCTTTTCAAGCATCGTTTGCTCGTCACCCAAGATAGCTTGTACCAACGTCTCGATCTCAGCCCGTGACAAATCTACCTTTAACTTCGTATTAACGCGCTGATAAACCAAATCTGTATAGCAAACCCGTTTCTTAATCAACGCCAGTAGTTCTGAATTATCCGGCATCCGCGTCCTCTTGCACAAAGGTATGCTTATCATCGAGCACATACTGGAACTGCACAGCGTTCAACATCAAACTTGCCCGGAACAATGCCTTAATACCTTGTTCGTTACTCATCACCACAAAAAACTCCCGATCAGTTCCACTGACCCGCTGGAAATCCTCGTATTCTCCCTTGTAGCCTTCTTTGCGGAACAAGGCAATAATCTTCATCATTTCTACTTGCGTAACGTCTTTGTCTGCCAAAATTTACTCTCTCTTCTCTTCCGAATTTATTTTTACCATTTCAAAGTTTATCAAATCGATACCAGCCCGGACAACCGTATTTTTACGAACCACGTGGTAACCCATCTGCATAAAAAATGGTTTAGCCGTGATTGACGCATACGTCGTATACCTAGGTGTCACCATCTGTTCTTCCAGCGCGGTTACCAGCGCTGTCGCAATGCCCTGGCGCTGGTACGCAGCGTGCACATACAAGCGATCCAAATATCCGGTATCACTCATATCTGCAAATCCCACTACTTGATCATCCTTGATTGCCACCAAAGTCTGATGTTGGCACAAACTCTCCTGCCAGCGTTGCTGCGTTAGCGGACTGTCATCACCAATCCAGACGGCCAGTTGTTCTGCCGAGTAATCCCGACAATTAATGCGCTCAACGGTTGTCTTAAATAACCGCCGCACAGCCGGAAAATCAGTCGGTGCATAGGGTCTTAAATAACAATCATTGCTCATCCCGATTAACCGTCCTTCACTGTACGCCGATTTTTCCCCACGAAAAAGCCGCCCCCACATACAGAGCGGCTCATCTAAAGCCAGGTAATTACTTACCCATCTTCGTCTTGTTCGTCATGTTTAACTTGTCATCGAAGTCGTAGACCACTGGTTCACCAGTTGCCATTTCAAGATCCATGATATCGTCATCAGAGATCCGTTCGATGTACTTGGAAAGTGCCCGGAGTGAGTTACCGTGGGCAGCGATGATGACGTTCTTGCCATCAAGCAACTTAGGAGCAATTTCGTCTTCCCAGAAAGGCATAACCCGTTCCAAAGTAACCTTCAAGTTTTCGCCACCAGGTACGATGTTAGGGTCCAAGTTGGCGTAACGAGGGTCCTTTACAGCTGAGCCTTCAGCGTCAGCGTCCAAAAGTGGTGGTAAAACGTCGTATGACCGACGCCAGATGTGCACTTGGTCGTCACCGTACTTTTCAGCCGTTTCAGCCTTGTTCAAGCCTTGCAAAGCACCGTAGTGACGTTCGTTCAAGCGCCAAGTCTTGGTTTCTGGAATCCAAAGTTGGTCAGATTCTTCCAAAACGTAGTGTAACGTCTTGATTGCCCGCTTCAATACTGAAGTGTAGGCGTAGTCGAACTTCAAACCAGATTCCTTGATCTTGTTACCGGCTGCCTTTGCTTCTTCGACACCCTTTTCGCTCAAATCAACGTCAACCCAGCCAGTGAACTTGTTTTCCAAGTTCCATTCACTTTGGCCGTGGCGAATCAGTACTAATTTTGCCATCAGTTATGACCTCTTTCTTTTCTCATATTATCCATATTATTTTACACCATCTGCCGCTAAATTTCAGCTATATTCCCTATTTTCACAATCTTTGAGCTTACAAAAATGCTCGACCGTTGCCAGTCGCGCGTTTTCTTTAATCTTGATGCCGATATACTCGACCAAACAGGCCTACTCCCAACAAGACTACCAGGCCGATCACTGCCGCCCATGGCGATGTCTGCTCATTGGTTTGTGGCAACCGGGTCATTGTCTGACCGTGTGCCCCCATACCGGCTGTCCCATTAGCGTTCCGCGCTTGTCCAACTATGCCACTGCCACCAGCATGTCCAACCGAACGGGCATTGCTGCGACTATCAGTTCCCATGCCACCAGGCGTTGTGGTCCCAGTAGACGTTGACCCCGTTACACCTGGTTTAATAGTCCCAGTAGTCGGTGGCGTGGTCGGCTTAGTCACTGGCGTCACACCCGGTTTTATTGGCTTAATTGGTTTCGTTGGTACTGTCACACCCGGTGTGGTTGGCTTCGTCGGTTTCGTTGGCGGCGTCACACCTGGCTTTGTTGGTGGTGTCACGCCCGGAGTAGTTGGCTCGATTGGTTTCGTTGGTGGCGTTACGCCCGGCACCTGTGGTTCTTGTGGGTTCGGTGTCGGCGTCTCGGAACCGCCCGTTACCTGCTGATCCTTAATTGGCACGACCACCTCATGCCCATCCGCTGGAATTTCAACGGTAATTGGTGCCGAGTTGACCATATACCCTTCTGGTGCCTTGGTTTCAATCAACGTATACGTTCCTGCCACCAAATCCGGTAGCAAAATTTCACCATTGGCATCTGTTTCCAGTCCCTCTTTGATAACTTCACCGCTAGCCGCCTTCAGTGTGAAGACCGCTCCCGGTAAAGCAACACCATTCATGCCAGTCTTTTTAATGAGCAAACTTCCCTTGTCCAGCGTTGGTACCGTTGGCGTTGTCTTCGGGTCAACAGCATTTAACTGAATTGGCTTTTGACCAGCCACAACCGTAAACTTAATCGGTGTTGTATTAAGTTCATAGCCATCTGGTGCGGTCACTTCCGTCAAAGTGTAATCGCCTGGCGTCAGCATATGCAGATTAATTTGACCGTTCTCATCCGTCTTCAACGCAGAAAACATCACCTGCCCCAAACTATCTTCCAACTTATAAATAGCATCGGGCAACTTGGTTCCATCACTCGCCGTTTTGGTCAAAGTCACCTCACTAGGTTCTTCACCGGTTCCAGTACCACTACCACCCCAGGTCACGGTCGCAGAGACTGACCCACCGTTGGATGCACTGGCCGTATTCGTCCATTTACCTTCGTTATTCGTCAGTGTTGGTTTCGTCTTGTACGTCATATCGACTGCTTTAGTCACGTTACTGAAAGTAAAGGTAATCTCAGACCCATTGACACTGACTGTTGGTGTCAGCGTTCCACTATCTGGAATAAAGTTTCCCTTAGCACCATAGGAACCTGTAGGGGCATAAACACTCCCTGGTATATAAGTTTGGCCCGGTCCTAGCGTATCAGTAATTGTCACGGTGCCGATATTGGCACTGGCCGAGTTAAAGGCAACGTTCCACGTCAATTCATTGGGCGCACCCTGTGGTTCCATTCCTGAAATCCACCCAATTTTATTAACCGTCCACCCATTCCCCTGATTATTGTTGTCACTGGTCCCACTCGCATGAAACGATAGGCTTCCGTGCCGGTTCACAGCGGAATCCGCATTTTCATTGTAGGTAACCGTCCCGGTAGACGATCCCGCCTTAATACTAAAATGACCCACGACTGTTCCGGTTGAATCTGTAATATCAAACGAAATATCTGCATTGGGTTCCAACCCTGCTGGAACCGAAACGGTTGACGTATTCCCCGCTAGCTTAACCCCGTCCGGAATTTGCCAGTCATAATTCACACTATAGCTCTGATAACGATCAAACGGCCCCTGTCCCGTCACAACTTTACCATTAGCATCCTTGATAACGGCATCCCCCGCAGATAGTCCCGTAACTGGCACTTCCGCGGCATGTCCCACCACTGGATGTGTCAGCCCAACACCAACGAGTAGCGCCGCTATCCCAATGAGGATGGCATAGATTAATTTCCGCATTGAACTCTCCTCCTCACACAGCCAATGAACAACTCCTCATCTATTCTCACCTCACTACACCTTCCCTGAATGACACAACAACTTTTTCTTCGCCCGTATTTTACGCCCTCACCGCCATCAGGAGGCTTTCAAACTAATCAACCGTCACCAGTTAGAGTGATGTCTCCTTCTAACTAATTAGATTAGTCTCTAAAGGGTTGCATCACTAACATTTGCTTACCTGCCAGCTAACCAAAAAGGCTTCGCAAGGATAACAATACCTCGCGAAGCCCTCTTTAATTTGGTCTTATTCATCATTCCTATCATCTGGATGATGATTTCGCCGGTACTCGCGGATTTTCTTGACATCCACGTGCGGCGTCGGGTGTAGGCCATGAACCGGTCGTACCCCTAAGATATCCAGGAAGAACGTGAAGATGGGAACCCCCACAATCAATCCCCAGACGCCGAAAAGCTGTTCACCCGCCAATAGCACAACAAACGTATAGAAGATTGGCAGCTCCGTTCTGCTCGACATAAACTTCGGATTCAACACATAGGCTTCCAGTGCGTGGACCACCACAATCATCACTAGAATATAAACAATGTAGCGGAAGCCGCCCACTGAATATCCCAAAATAGCTAGTGGGATAATCGAGACGATCACACCGGCCACCGGAATCAGGCTCAAAATGAAAATCATAATGGCCAGCGTCGGCAACTGGGGCATCTGCATGATTGCTAACACAATCGTGGTGATCACCGTATTACACAGTGCAATGAAGAACTGTGCTTCCAACACGACACCAAAAGTATTCACGAACTTCGTCGCAAAGAAGTTAATGTCTTCGAAGAACCAGCCATACGTGCTGGTTAGGAAGCGCTTGGAAAAGGCCGCCATCTGTTTACTTTCAATCGTAAAGAAGAAACTCAGAATCATCGACATAAATAGCGTGACCCCAAACGATCCAATCGTCGAGACGTACGTCAGCACGAGCTTAGCCCCATTTTGCAACTGATTAACGATATCTGACGTCTTGATGTAATTCGTTACATAACTAATAATCTCGTTACTATTATTCTTCGGATCTTGATAGAACTTATATAAGTTTTCAATTCCGTGAATGGATGAGGTTAATATCTGCGGTAGATACGTGGTCACCGCCCAATACAATAGTCCTATAATTACCACATACGTGACCGTCACAATCAAAGCCGGTGGTAGCTTGACGACTCGCCGAACCGCTTTGACCAACTGCAATACGAGAAATGTGAAGATGAACGTCAACAGAATCATATTCATTTCCGCGCGAATCAGCCAGAGCACAAAAATAATTAGTGCTAGCACCGTAAACCGCCGAAGCTGAACGTTTTCAACAAAGCGTTGCCATAAACTCACTGGTGAACCTCCCCCTATCTCACTTGTTAGGTTCATTATACCTTAACTTTAATGATTCCCTAGTAGTTTTGCCGGAAATACTAAAAAGGAACCGGGCGTGGGCCCAGTTCCCAATTTTACGCGTTCATTACGATTCCACTTCTTCAAGCACCGCCGAACGCTCATTTTTAAAAGTTAGTTGCAAATCATCTAAGCCCAATGCCTTATGAATAATTGCCGAGGCACCACCCGTTAAAGACGCTTCCTTCGCATTCTTACTCAATAGCAATGGTGCTTTGCGGCGAATTGATAAGCGATCAACGTGCCCTCGGACCTGATCCATAATCTCTGGCAACAATTCTAGAATCGGTGCGTTTACTACGATTGCATCCGGAGCAAAGGTGTTCGACAAATCGCCCAAGACCTTCCCCAAATAGTAAGCAAACTCGTCCAAAATGGCGATCAATTCTGGTCGGTGCCCCAGATAATCACGCCGAATCCGGTTCACATCCACCCGGTCGATATGCTGATAAGCCATAATCCTTTGTAATACCGGACCTTCGGCGACAAAGTGATTCACTGTTGATGAACTGCCTTCATGGTAGCGATCGGCTAGAGGACAAGTTCCAATATTCCCCGCTTCACCGTTATGGCCCCGATAGAGATGCCCATCGGCCACAATTCCAGCGGCCACTTGATCGCGAATCGTGACTGAAATCAGATCCTGATAAACGCCTTCACCCGCAAAATCACGTTCATAAATGGCGGATTCATTGGCTAAGTTCTCTAAAACTACGGGTACTTGAAATTTATCACTAAAATATTTCGCTAAATCAAAACTCTTAAAGCCCTTTAAAGCCGCACTTAGAATTTGATTCTCGTAGATGACGCCATCCAGTCCGAAAGCAATTCCCAATAATCGTGAATCACTTGCAGCAATCGTATTGGCAATTCGTTCATCAATCATATCCAGAACCGTCGTCAAATCGACATCCCGGGTTGAGACGCTTTCATAATTATCCGACCGCCCGTCCAATCTACAGGTAATCATCGAGAAGCGTGACCGAAGAATATTAATACTGATGACATAACCATACCCCACGTTCAGTAATGCCATCACCGGCTTTCGCCCACCATTCCGCGTGCTAACACCGTGACCAACCTCACGGATCAACCCTTCATGGAGTAATTGACTATAAATATCAGACACTGTGACCTTATTCAAACAGAGATTTCGTGAGATCTGACTTCGAGAAATCGGACCCGCATTCACAATCTGCTGCAAAACCTGTTTCTCATTGGTGGTGCGCATAATGTGTTTGTTGATAATCATAATTTTCTTGGTAACATAGCTCCCCCAATAGCTTCTGGTGATTTGGGAATCAAATCAGTTTAGGTCGCCCCATCCCCCAAGATTGGCTCACCCGCTATTTCGAGGGCTGTGTCACCTAACCCCCTTTGTAGATTCTGATTCTACTTATATAGTAAAACGTCCTTACCAATTTCGCATGAATAATGACTTGCTTATTTTTCGTAACAATATTCAATTTTTTGAAAGAAAAAGGTTATAATACCGGGTTTAAGCACCCACAATTACCTAATACCATCAGTTATTTAGCTGATGTTTTTCTTTTACGATTAGTTTATTGACCTCCCTTACATGTTAACTTTTATAACTAACCCGTTAGAAAAGGTAAGGTTATTGGGTTGACTCACCTACTGACAAATAAAAAAGATTCGAGTATCACTCTCGAATCTTCCGGTTCATTGCAGATATTGTTTGGCGTATGCCGATAACGACATATCCTTCTTATTCGCCTGTTGTAAAGCAACCCGCACGTCTTGATCACTCATTGCGTCTGCTTGAACTCCTGCCGCATTAATGGTCTTCCGGGCACTAGCGATTTGATCCGCCGTGATGGTCTTGCCGTTCAGTTCCTTTTGCTTCTTTGTTACCGTATACTCGTTACTTCCCGAGTAATTCTTTGCCGCCGCCTGTTCTGATGACGTCAGTGATGCACTAGAACTACTCGTGGCAGTACTACTGCTCGTAGCGCTACTCTCACTTGAGGATGAGGCTGCGGCCGTACTACTTGCACTGCTAGCCAATGAAGCCGTTTGACCGGCATTATTGGCTTTACGTAAAGCCAACGCTTGACTGTACAAGTTCTTGTAGTAACGTTGCCGGAATTTACTATTGTTAAAGAGTTCATCCAAGGTCGTATTTGATTGCCCATAATTCAAAGCCTCATTTTGGCCCTGCGCCTGGCTTAATAACTTCTTGAATTGTTTAACGTTGCTTCGAATGGTCTTAACTTGTTTTAACCGATCCTGTGCCCGCTTGGTTAAGATTTGTGACCCATTCTTCGTGTCTCGAACGGTTTGATAATGCGTTTGCGCACTGGCAAAATGCAGATCATCTAAAGCGTCTTCCGCCGAAACGAATCGCTGCGTTTGCGTCAGGTACCGTTGAGCGGTCTTATCGTTCAACCGGCGCTTTAAAGCGTTCTGGAAGTAGCTTTCGGCTTGTGTATAATGTTTGCTTTGAATGGCAGTACGCCCGTTAGCCATTGCCGCTTGGTACTCTTTGGCTGTTGCGTGATGATTTGAATACGCGTAACCACCAATCAGCAGTGCCACAACGATTGTCGCCACGACCCATACCCATTTTTTCAAAATGAAGACCTCCGCTGGTAAATTATACCTTTATTATACCATGCCTAGTGATGGATTCCTGTGCTTTTGCTGGGAGAAATACCGACGTTTTAAACTTAAGCGGTTACATTGAGCGTTCCCCCTTACCTATTACCCGATGAAAGGCGTATAATGGCGTAGTAAATTTTGTTTTCTTGAAATCTTATTTAAGAAAAACCGGAAAGGACCCCTGACATGCTTGAAAAAACATTCTACAAAACGTTTCTGAGTCACACTTTCAACATTCCCGTCCGCGTTAACTACTGGGACGGCACCACCGATGTCTATGGGACTGGCACTCCTGACATCACCATTACTATTCACGAGGCCATTCCGGTCAAGAAAATATCTCGTAACGCCTCAATTGCGTTGGGAGAAGCCATCATGGATGGCACCATTGAAATTGACGGTAGTATCGAAGACCTCTTAACCGCGGCCTACGAAAATGCCGAGAGTTTCTTCCATAACAAGAAATTCATCAATGTCCTGCCTAAACAAAAGCACACTGAAAAGGAAAGTAAAGCCGATGTTCAGAACCACTACGACATCGGTAATAACTTCTACAAGCTCTGGTTAGACGATACCATGACTTATTCCTGTGCCTACTTTGAAACGCCAGAAGATGACCTCTACACGGCACAAATGAACAAAGTTCACCACATCATCAAGAAGCTCGACCCACAACCTGGCAAAACCTTACTGGACATTGGCTGTGGTTGGGGAACTTTGATGCTGACGGCAGCCAAGGATTATGGCCTGCACGTTACCGGGATTACCTTGAGTCAAGAACAATACGACTACGTCAACGCCCGCATCAAAGAAGATGGGTTAGAAGACGTAGCCGAAGTTCGGCTAGAAGACTACCGGGAACTGGGTAAAGAACAATGGGACTACATCACCTCTGTCGGTATGTTCGAACACGTTGGTCAAGAAAATCTGGGCCAATACTTCAACTGCGTTCAGAAGTACCTGAAGGATGACGGTGTTGCTTTGATCCATGGGATTACCCGGCAACAAGGCGGTGCCAATAATGGTTGGCTAAACAAATGGATCTTCCCTGGTGGCTATGTGCCCGGTTTAGTGGAAAACACCACCCATATCATTGAGAACGGTTTGCAGATCGATGATATGGAACCGCTGCGCCGCCACTACCAGAAGACGGTCGAAATCTGGGATAAGAATTTCAACGAACACCGCGCCGAAGTGACTGAGATGTTTGACGAACGCTTCGTTCGGATGTGGGATCTTTATTTACAGGCTTGCGCTGCTTCCTTCAAGTCTGGTAATATTGACGTGATTCAGTATTTGATTTCAAAGGGCCCTTCAGCCCGGATGTTACCAATGACACGGGCATATATGTATGACGATACCCATGTTCATGCTTAGGTAATCAACTCAATACGTGTGGGCCACCGCGGATGGCCTCACAGAAAAACCGCTACCTATCGGATTGATCACCGATGGATAGCGATTTTTTCTAGTGGGATTAAAAAAGGCCGTTTCACAACGGCCTAACTTCATTTACTTAATTAAATTCACGCAACAACCAGTGACAGCAGAAAAACCGCGATCAATCCCACAATGACTGAGATCGCCATTGAACGGGTTCGGTAGGCAATCACCACTACAATCACCGCCGCCAACATTTCCGCGATATGACCGAATACCAATTGGTAAGTGGCACTATCAATAAAGATATCTTTGACCACTAGCGCCGTAAATAGTGATACCGGCACGTATTTCATCCATTCATTGAACCATTCCGGAATTGCGCGTTTGGTAAACAGCATTAGGGGTAAAAATCGTGGAATAAAAGCCACGAAGAAGCCCAGGATGATTAACCAAAAATGTTGCATACTGGTCCACGTATTAACTGTACTCATATAGCGTCTCCTGTGTCCTATTCATTCGAATTTTCAACTGCTGACTTTTTCGCCCCCGGGCTTCGAAGTTTCCACAGCCAATGGCTATCCGGTAACTTTTTACGTAACGTTGACTCAAGCAAAAAGCCAATCAACGAAGCAATCAGTGTTGAAATAACCAATCCTAGGGTACTCTTGGTGGCCATCATGCAGACTGCCGCCAGCACACCCGAAATCAAACAGATCACAATCGTCAAGCGATTCTTGATCTGCATCACAATCATGTATAAGAATAACGCCGTCAATGCGAAATTAACGATGCTGAGGTCAATCTTTAACGCGCTACCGATCAAACTACCGATAACATTGCTGACCGCCCAGAACAGCAAGGAATAGTGTTCCACCATTAAGGCTTCCTTACCGGTCCATTTCTTATCCGTTGCGAACTTTAAGTAGTTGATCGCATAGTTTTCATCATTTAGCGAAATGGCGAAAATAAATAAAAAGCGATTCGACTGACCCTTTAAGTACGGTGATAAACTCGAACTCAATAATGCATACCGTAATTCCAAAAAGAACAACATCAAGACAATTGAAAGTAGTGGGGAATTAATGGTTAACATCGTGGCAATCAGGAATTGAGCCCCACCAGAAAAAATCAAAAGTGAGACGAGTCCCGTCAATAAGGTATTGAACCCTGCCGCGTGTAGCAAAATCCCACAAGCCAGCCCAATCGGAATGTAACTCAAGTTAAGGGGCATGGCTACCCGCAGTGTCGACCGCCATAACGGTTCATCCGGGTCAGGCACTTGCTTGGGGTTTGGCCGTCGTTTATTCAAGAATGTTTGCCTCCGTTGAATACTCTGAGATATGAAGCAAGTTAACAGGTTTATCCGTTAGCGATAAAACCACACGATGATATTTTAACATGTTTCATGCCATTTTCATACAACAGATGCGATATTTAGCAAAGGAAAACCGCGATTTTATCTGTTTTAATTAAAGGCTTGTGAAAATGTACAGCGGATTTTCATGACAGATGCTTGCCGTAAACTTCCAAATCCGCGACGAATCCCTGCATATCAGCGATTGCCGGAAGATGCCCCCAATGGTCATAGCCTAATTTTTCAAAGAGATGCCGACTGGCTTGGTTGTGTCCAAAAATTCGGGAAATAATCGTAGTCACCTTCAGTGCTGGTGCCTGTGACTCAACCCAGTTGAGTGCTTGCGTTCCCAAATGCTGTCCTTGGGCATCAGCCGATAAGTAGATGGCAATTTCGGCCGTTTGCGCATAAGCTTGCCGGTCGCTGTAGGGTTCTAACCCGACGTACCCCACAATGCCTGCCGTGGTTTCAATCACCCACAATGGAAAATGGTCCGGTGAAAACTCCTGAAACCATGGTTGACGCTGAGCCACGGTTAATGGTGTTAAATCTGCCGTACTCCCCTTAGTCGCAATTGCTTGGTTATAAATGGCGACGACTTGGGCCTCATCGGCAGCTGTGATCAATCGAAATATTGCTGGCATAGCCATTCCCTCTTTCTGATAATGCCCTTCATTATACGCAAAAAAGGGACCGTGACCAAGGTCACAATCCCGATTGTCTGTCTATAATTGGCCCCACGCTGAGGCACCGATTGTTGGGAAGAGGTGTACTAACCGACCAATTTCAGCCGGACCATACTGAAACTCAATGGCCGGCAACAACGTATTAATCACGTCCGCTGCTTGTTCACTCACTTCAGTCGCACCAATCAAATGATGTTCGGCATCAAAAATCAAGGCATTGTCACCCTGACTTTCTTTACCCACCTGTCGGTACCAATCGTCTGGCACATGGTTGGTCTCAACCGTAGCGCCGTCCTTTTGGGCTTGAGCAACACTCACCCCGACCTGCGCCAAGCGTGGCGAAGTGAAGACCACCGTTGGAATCGCCGGATAGTCGATGGGCTCGGTCGTCTCGCCCGCGAAAGTCTGACTGAGATACATCGATTCAAAAATGGCAGTTGGTGTTAATTTTGGTTGTTCCTTGTCAATCACGTCTCCGGAAGCATAAATATTAGGGACGCTGGTTTGTAGATGGTCATTTACGGTAATCCCATGATCGGTGTAGGCGACCCCCACATCTTCTAGGCCGAGGTTTTGGGTGTTCGGGTCCCGGCCAGTGGCGTCCAAAACCCAATCGGTCACCAGTGTCCCCTGCGTGTCCGTGACGACCTGTAGCGCGTTATCAGCCTGCTTTAACGCCGTGACTTGCGTTTCTCTCAGAATCTGGACTCCCCGGTCAGTTAAATCACTGAGCACCGTTTCAACGAATGGCTGGTGGAATTGACGTAAGGCTTGTTGCCCCCGCAATAAGATGGTCACGTCACTACCAGCCGCATTGGCGATAGTGGCTAGTTCTAAGGCGATGTACCCGCCACCAATCACGGTCATCCGGGCCGGTAGGCTGGTCAAATTCAAGAAATCTTCACTATCGTGGGCTAATTCACTACCCGGAATGGCCAACCGGTGAGAATGTAAGCCCGTCGCTAACACAATTTTATCAGCCGTATAGGTCTGATCTCCCACTTGAACACTGTGAGCCGCGGTTAGCTTACCATAACCCGTGATCACCTCAACGCCGTTGTCCTTTAAGAGACCACCAATAAAGTTCGGCAAACCGTCAATAACTTCATGTTTGTGCGCCATATTGGCCGGCCAGTTAATCGTGGTATTGCCGGTAATAACGGGATTTAGAGCCGCCAATTGTCGTTGTAAGGCAACGGGCGCATCTAAGGTAATCTTGGCGTTACATCCCCGATTGGGGCAGGTTCCGCCGATAAGGCCACCTTCAACCACCGCAACCTTAACCCCTTTGGCCGCTAATGGAATTGCACCGTCAAACGTTCCATGGCCACTTCCGAGATACAAGACATCGTAATCGTAATTTTCCACTGACATTCAGATTCCTCCTTGACTTGGTTCGCAAAAAAAGGTTGTGTGCAACTATTTTTAGTCTAGTAAACTTGCCACCAAAATGCAACCAATTCCCCTTTCATTCACCAATTTGTCAGGTAAACTTCCGTAAATACTCGATCGAGACCTTCTTTTCGGAATAGTATTAACCTATAATGATTGTATTATGTCATGTGCTAATGCATGCATTAAAGAATGTAATAGTTAATGGATAAAGTTAGTATAAGTTTCGCGATCTATGCTAGAGCTAAGTCAAACTTCAAAGGAATGAATGCCTACATGCGTAGAAAATATTTTAATACTGTCTTACTGCTTAGCACGACTTTGCTGACTGGTTTAGCATTAAGCTACCCCCTTACCAGCCACGCAGATACCAGCACACCAACGACTAGTGCCGCTACAACTACTACCAGCAGCGATTCTTCCAGTTCAACAACTACCAGTGATGGAACTACTTACGGCGTTGATAGTGGTGACATTGCTTGGATCAAATATCCATCAAGTTCGTTTATAGTAACTAGTTTTGACTCCGGGACTTATGACTACTATGACGCTGACGGTAACAAAATCGCTACCAAAGACTCACCATTCAGCGGTCTCTTACGCGAACTTAGAATCAATTTGGCCCAAAAAGAAGCCTACTTCATGGAATCCGCTGCGAACGTTTACTTCAAAATACCCGACGTGAAGAATTTTAAGGCACTATACACCACTCCGTATGCAACCAAGTCCCTCACAATTAATTTTGTAGACGACAATAATAAATCTATTGACACTGGCATGTTCCTTAGCGTTCCTGACGATAATGATGGCGTGCAGACAACCAATTATGCTCAAACTATCGAAGCGGCACTGCTTGAGGCCACACCAACTGTTAAGGGCTACACTTTCAATAAAGCCACACTGACAACTGATACGGAAGGCAACCCAACCATTACATATCGTTTTGATGCAGATAGTGCTACTGATTCTAGTAGCTCAGAGTCTAGTAGTCCCGCATCCAGCAATGTAAATTCTGCCACCAGTTCTTCCACTACTAGTACCACCGATAGCATCAGCGATTCAACAGCTACTAAAGTATCTGTAAGCAAAATCTCAGTCTACGCTACTCGTAAGATCGGTTTATACAAAACCGTTAACTTCACTAAAAATAATCGTATTCGTTGGTACCAAAAACAACCGCGTACAAAACGGCCTACATTCACTGTCATCGGCTACGCGCGAACAAAAGCGGGCACTCTTCGCTACAAAGTGAAAACCACTTCCGGACAGACAGGCTACATTACGGCCAACACCAACTATGTTGTTAATACGTATTATCAAACGAATCCCAAAAAGATTATGGTTATCAGTGACAAAGGAATCAACGCTTACCGCAAAGTTAATCTCACCAGCAAGGTGCGGCACTATCGCAAAGGAATCGTTCTTAAAATTAAGGCTATTAAGCAACACGGCATCACTACTCGCCTGATTTTAACCAATGGAACTTACATTACTGCCAATAAAACATTGGTCTTGAAGAAATAGCTACTTATACAATTAAAAATCCCGTCTCACCACATAGAATTGTGATGAGACGGGATTTATTTTAACTGTTTATGAATGGGAATTAGACTCTGGGTCCTCTACCGCTTGCAATTTTTGGTTATCATCAAGTTGTGATAAGCCCATCAAATGTTTCTTCTGCAGCCAGATCATCGTTGGCCAAAGTAAGGCTAAACCAATGACCGTGAAGAGCAGTAGCATCCAGAAGGCCTGCCCAACCATGCCACTCATCCCAGAAGTAATGGCTTGCCGGAATCCGAGGATTGAGTAAGTCATTGGTAGGAATGGGTGAACCACGTTATAGAAGTGGTTGGTGACTTCCATTGGGAAGGTCCCACCGGAACCACCGAGTTGGAGCATCAAGAGAACCATGGCAATGAATCGACCAGGGTTATCCAGTAGCATCGACAGGAACATGACAATGAACATCGACGCCTCGGCAAACATGACCGATACCAGGAACATGGATCCTGGATGATCGACACTCAAACCACCCAACATCATTAAGGCTGGTTCAATCAACCCCATAGCTAAGGCTTCAAATGCCCCAATCGAGACTTTACTCAAGTACCAGCCGGTAGCAGAACCGCCCGCCATGGAAACCTTCCGAATTGGGAAGGCAAAGTTGAAGACCAACGCCCCCACATAAAGGGCCACAGACAACACGTATGGTGCTAAGGCATGCCCGTAGTTTGGTACGTAGCTATAGCTTTCGTGCTTCAAATTAGTTGGCGCAGCAAACATATCAGCTGTCTTGCTGGTCAATGGTTGCGCATTAATTTCATCTGCACCACTCTTCAAGGACTTGGCAAGCTTGCCGTTACCCTTTTGGAGCTTGTTGGCACCAGCCATAAGTTTGGCACTGCTGTCATCAAGTTGCTGTGAACCATTAGCCAACTGGTTAACCCCACTTGTTAAGGTTGGAACCTTACTATTCAAAGTAGTTAACCCAGAACTGAGTTGTGCTGCCCCCTGATTCAGTTGATTTGAAGAACTCATCAACTTGTTACCAGCAGCGGTTAACTTCGGTGTGTTGGCGTTTAGCTTGGCGCCAGCAGCGGTTAACTTTGGTGTATTAGCATTTAGCTGACTAACACCAGATGCAGCTGCTTGAATGCCAGAATTCAAAGTTGATACTCCGGTAGCTAATGACTTTGAACCACTCTTTAAACTTGATCCATTCTTAGCCAACTTTGCAGTTCCATTAACAATTTGTGTAACGCCATTTGTCAACGTTGGAACTTGACTGTTTAACTTAGACAAGCCCGTATTCAGAACTTTAGATCCCTCAAAGGCCTTATCAACACCAGAAGTATAATCATTAACTCCCGTACTGAGTTGAGTTGCACCTTTACTCAGGTCATTAGCGCCTTGAATTAGCCTTTGTAATTGGGTTGTATCTGATGCCATAGCACCTAAGCTGGTCAGCTTTTTCGATAGGTCATTTAAGTTAATACTGCTTGATGCACTCGTTAATTGAGACAGTTCTGAAACAGTTGTGGCATCTAATCCAGTTTGATTCATCGCTGTCATTACATTAGTCATAGCGGTCTGAAAAGCAGCTGTCGCCGCCGCTACAGTTTTCTGAGCCTCGACTAAAGAACTAGCATCCGCCTTAACATTAGCATTAGGAGACGTACTTGTAGTTTCGGAATTTGCTGTGTTAATATTCCCAGTTTGGCTCTGCACTTCCGCCAGTTCACTCTTTAATGTCTTGGTCAACGTTGCAACCTTTGAACTATCACCTGCGGCTGCGGCAATTTTATCAGCCGTTGCTTGAGCCGCAGCAGTAGCGTTCTTTGCGTCTGCTACCGCTGACTTCGCAGTGCCATTAGTTGTCGTTGAACTAGTCGTCGTTCCAGATGAAGCATCAGATGTTAACTTAGAAGCTACGGACTTTTCTGTTGACATGGCCTGATTTAACTGAGCCTCAGCCGCAATTAAATTCTTTAAGGCCGGTGATAAGCTAGTACTCAGTGCTGTTAATTGCGCATTATTCTGAATAGCCTGTAAATTAGAAATAAGTGCTTGGGCTTGCTGTAAATCAGATACAGTGTTGCCACCCATCAAGCTGTTCAATTGTGATTGTAACTCTTGAACACCAGCACTTACCTGACTAGCACCATTAGCAACGCCACTGGCGCCGCTATTAAGCGTACCAGAGTTTCCACTCAATGTAGCCAAACCTGAATTAAGTGTTGAACTACCGTTAGCTAATTGTGTTACACCACTAGCCAGTGCAGTCGCACCACTGCCCAAGGATTTCACACCTGAGTTCAACGTGTAGACACCGTCTACATACTTATAAGTCCCATCTTTTAATGAGTTGGCACCACTGGCTAATTCACTAGTTCCAGCAGTTAACTTAGGCATCCCAGCGCTTAACTGACTAACACCATTTGTATAAGCGTTAACACCATTAACGTATTGACCAACACCACTCGTATAGGCATCCACCCCAGTAGCATATTGGTCAACTCCTGCGGTGTATTTCACTAAACCACTCTGAAGCGAAGCTGATCCCGTTGCTAGCTTCTGAATACCAGTAGCCAGTGGCTGTACTTGCGTCTTCATCTGCTGCAATCCATTATTCAGTTTATGAACCCCAGTCGTGTAGGTGTTCAAGCCATCGGTTAAGGTGACCGTCCCGTCTTTCAACTGAGCCGAACCCTTAGCGGCCTTGTTCATCCCTTTACCAACCGCATAAATCTGTTTAAACGTGGCTTGGGCGTATGCCTTCGTCACCTTGGCGCGGATTTCACTGTTCAGCTTGTCTGAACCCACTTCACTCATTACTTGGGCGATGTAGTTAGCTGAACCATTGGTTTTGTAGGAAAATGTCATCTTCTTCGGATGCGTATCCAGCGCTGTGGCCGCATTGGCAGAGAAGTTCTTCGGGATTGTAATCACCGTATAGTACTTATGGTGCTTCAACCCATCAGCCGCCGTTTTAGCAGAAACAAAGCGCCAGCCCAACTGATGATTTTTCTTTAAATTGGTGACCGTTTGATCCCCAACGTTTAGTTTTTGCCCCTGATACGTCACGGCCTGATCTTGGTTAACCACCGCGACCGGCAACTTACCAGTCTCTCCGTACGGGTCCCACACCGATTTCAGAAAGAAGATACAATAGAGGAACGGAATAAACATAATGGCTAATACGGAGATTAAGATCAACCGATTATGCCGAATGTAATTCCATTCGCCTTTAATCATATTCACAAATGCCAACTCCCTTTATCCTCAAAATAATCTTAAAAATTGCGTGTTCTGGCTAATAATAAAAGTATCTTCGCACATTAATGCTTGACTTGTCAAAAAAACAACAGGCCCTCAACCATGTTCAATACGCTGCTAACTTGCCTAGTAGCAACGTTTAAGCTGTTCACAATCCTTGAAATTATTTTTATAGTCAGCACTTGATTTTCGTTGGACAATTAAAAAGCCACCAACCTCAAGGGCTGATGACCAGTTAACGCTTTTCAAATTAGAATAACGCCACGATTGCGCGCCAAGCACGCACAAAGATGTTCGCTTTTTCAACAGACTGGGTAACCTTCAGTGGTACCTTCGTCGTCTTCGTATTGCCTAAGAACCCTAGTTGATCACCCTTCAAAGAAATATTTGCCGTTCCGATTTGGGTGTTCTTCGCAACGGGTGCTTCCAACGCCTGTTTAGTGGTCAACTTCGACTTTAATTGGGTCGTCGCGTGAACGTTGCTGGCCACTTGGTCATCACGAATCCACAGCTTGATCCCACTGGCCAAAGCCGTCTTAGCGGTTAACTGCTTGGCATCATGGGTTTTCACCGTCTTACTACCAGTAATTTGGCTCCCAGCCTTATAAGTCACCGTCTTAAAATTATTGTAAACGTAAGACATCATCTTTTGCGTTTGCTTGAAACGAGCTGGGTCAGTATCCGACTTGTGAGCGGCATGCAACACGACCGTGATAATCCGGTTGCCATTATTGTTAGCCGTCCCCGTGAAGTTGGCACCGGCGGCGTCTGACGTCCCGGTCTTTAGCCCATCAACATGTAACTTGCTGTAAGAAGCTGATAGCCCCTTTAACATCCAGTTCCAGTTTTCCATCTTAGTCGCATCTGACGTCCCTTTTTCAAACCACATCTTTTTGATGCTGGTGGTCTTTAGAACTTCGGGGTACTTGTTCACCAAAGCCACCGCCAACTTAGCTTGATCGGCTGCTGACCATTCGTTTTCAGTTGAGCCTTTAACGTTACTGTAACCCAATTTACCTACTTGCTTATTAGTCAGCCCACAAGCGTTATAAATCTTGGCATTCGTCATGCCTAACGTCTTAGCTTCTGCTCTCATCTTCGTCACAAACGCGTGTGGCGATCCCGCAACGGCTGTCCCTAACGCCTCAATCGCACCGTTAGCTGAATAAATCAATGACGCCTGATACAGCGACTTAACGGTATAACTGTGACCGGCACGCAAAGGAACATTGGACAGGTTCGTATTTTGGGCCACTTTGGCCGTCGCCTTATTGACCGTAATCTTTTGATCCCATTTTAATTTACCATCATGAATCGCATCCAAAACCAGGTAAACCGATAACAGCTTCGTCATCGATGCCACTGGTAGTGACTGATCACTATTTTTATCGTACAGGATCTGCCCCGTCTTAGCATCAACGGCAATTCCGGCTTTCGCCTGCAAGTTCACCGTTGTACTGTTACTGCTAGCCGCGTGGGCCGTTACCGTCGCCCCTAACGTACTGAAGCCCCCGGTAACCAACGTCATCGCTGTGACCAAGCCCACCATTAGTTGTTTCAAACGTTTCATGTTAAAACTCCTCTGTCTTATGTAATCAGCGGTTCCCCGCTGGATTTAATTGGTTGTTTTTAAGCGTTGTGGAATGGCTAGTGGTTGGTCATGTTTAACCGGCAAATGAATCACAAAACTCGTTAAATCATCATCCGATTCTACATAAATATAGCCGCCATGGAGTGCAACGATACTCTGCGCAATCGCCAACCCCAGCCCAGTTCCACCGGTTTCCTTAGAACGAGATTCTTCAACTCGATAGAATCGTTCAAAAATCATCGATAAAGACTCTTTAGGAATTTTAGGCCCATCGTTCGTGACCCGGACTTCCAGTTCATTGTCATTAATTTGTTTGGCAATCAGGTTAATTTGCTTGCCCCCATCACCGTACTTCAAGGCATTAGCCACTAGATTATTGAAAATCCGGACTAACTTTTCAGGGTCAGCTTCCATCATCAACACACTGGGCGTACTGCTAGCCCCAATCGTCATCCCCTTTTTTTGAGCCTCTAATTCAAAACTAGCTGCTAGCTGTTCCAGCATCGCTGCCAGATCAATATTGGTTAGACTCAACGGCGTATCAGTCTGCCGCACCTTCGTGTATTCAAAGAGGTCTTCCACCAATGATTTCATTTGCTTAGATTTCAAAAAGGCTGTGTGCGTGTATTTTAAGAGATCCGCTTGTGAATGATACTGCTTATCCTCAATCAGCCCTAAGTAGCCAATAATTGAGGTTAACGGCGTCCGGATATCATGACTCACGTTCGTGATTAATTCGTCCTTCGACTTCTCAATCGCCCGTTCTTCATCCATCGAGTGAATAACTGAATCTACCAGTGCGTTCACCGAATCCACTACCCGTTGCACGTCGCCAGTCACCCGAAACGGCACCCGGTGGTCAAAATGGCCACTGGCAATATAATGCAATTCATCAATGATGTGGTGTAATTGCATTTGCCGGTAGCGCCGAATCAACCGCCACCAAACGACCAGGATGTCAGCTAGTCCTAAGAAGCTAATGAAAACATTCTCCCAGCTCCAGAGTTGGAAATGATTGGGACCGAACACAACTGAACGTTTGATAATAAAGATTCCGTCCCGCAAACCGGGATTACTCTCGATGGCTTGGCTGATCATTACCAACAAAGCCAAATTGATCATCAGCAAGAGAATCACCGTCACGACGCCTTCCATAAATAGGGCACTCTTTTCGCGCGTGGTTAACTTCATATGTGGGCCCCCTGCCATTTATTCAATTGCGCTTGCTGTCGTTTGACCATGTTGACTCCTATCTACCCCTCGTTGCTTAATGTGATTCGATCTTGTAACCCACGCCCCAAACGGTCTGAATAACCTTTTCGCCGTTCGTGGCCTCTTCAATCTTATCCCGTAAATGACTCACGTGAACCATGACAGTCTTCGCCGACACAATACTTTCTTGCCGCCAAACCCGTTCGAAAATCTCATCAGCGGAAAAGACCCGGTTGGGGTGACTCGCCAACAAGTACAAAATCCCAAATTCTAAGGCCGTCAGCGAAATCGTCAGCCCCGCAATTGTCTTAACCTCATGCGAGTCCTTGTTAATTGTGAGCGTCCCAATATCCAAAATGTCTGGACTATCATCCGTTACTTGATCTTGGCTTCGCCGTAACAACGACTTCACCCGCGCCATCACTTCAAGTGGATTAAATGGCTTGGTTACGTAGTCATCAGCCCCCGTGATTAACCCTTGAATCTTATCCATATCCCCGGTCTTCGCCGACAGAATTAAAATTGGAATCTGTGAGTCTTTACGAACTTCCTTCACCACTTCAATCCCACTCATTTCAGGCATCATAATGTCTAAAATCATCAGTGCAATATCAGGCGTCGTGTGTAACTTGGTTAGGGCTTCTTTCCCATTGTAAGCCGTAATGGGTTCGTACCCTTCGTTTTTAATGTAAATTTCCAACAATTGGGCAATTTCTTTATCATCATCAACAACTAAAATTTTCATAAGTGCTAGTCTCCTTTACCAGCTAGGCAACTTCACTAGCGGTCTTTCCCGGTAGGTTTAAATCTAGTTTAACAAATCAACGCTGGTCTGCGGTCGGAAAACCCGAACCTTTAGGTGGCTGTAAGCCACTTTACCATTCCTTAATTTTACACTATTTAACGGGAACACGCCAAGTCATATCTCATCGTTCATGTTGAGCCATGACCCCCCCATCAACAATCACAAATAAAAAGCCGCCCACTGTAACTTTGCGAGTTACGGGACGGCAGAACTGTTGGATACTAATTTTTGGTCAAGTCTAAACCGGCTCCAACAACTTTATTTGTAATTAGGTGCAGCCTTGGTAATTTGCACATCATGCGGGTGAGATTCAATCAACCCGGCATTTGAAATCCGCACAAACTGCGCGTTATCAATCAAGTCTTGAATCGTGGCACTCCCCGTATAACCCATTCCGGAACGCAAGCCACCGACCATTTGGAAGATAATGTCATTGACGCTTCCCTTGTATTCGACGCGGGCTTCGATTCCTTCCGGTACCAACTTGTTGGCTTCGTTAACGCCGCCTTGGAAGTATCGGTCGGCTGAACCATGAGACATGGAAGCCAAACTCCCCATGCCACGGTACGTCTTGTACTTCTTGCCGCCGTCTTCGATGATGTCGCCAGGGGCTTCGTCTGTTCCGGAGAACATTGACCCAAACATCACGGCGTTACCACCAGCAGCTAACGCCTTAACGATATCGCCAGAATACTTCATCCCACCATCGGCAATAATCGGCTTGCCAAATTCACGAGCCACCTGGGCAGCGTCATAGATTGCTGTTAATTGCGGCACACCGACACCGGCAACTACCCGCGTGGTACAGATGGAACCAGGACCGATACCCACTTTCACAACATCAACACCGGCTTCAAACAGGGCCCGTGTTCCTTCGCCCGTGGCCACGTTGCCCGCAATCAATGTAGCATCTGGAAGCTGGTGACGAATCTCAGCAACTTTACGCAATACCCCGGCGGAATGGCCATGGGCGGTATCAATAATAATCGCATCCGCACCGGCATTTAATAAAGCACTGGCCCGATCAAAGGTGTCCGATGTCACGCCGACAGCTGCCGCCACCAACAAGTGGTTGTTGGCATCAACCGCTGCGTTAGGATACTGGCTGGCATCGTTTTCGATAGCTTTCACAGCAGCTACCATCTTCGCCTGATCATCAGCACTCATGTTCTTGTGAATGACCCCGAGGCCCCCGTTACGGGCCATTGTCGTGGCCATCTTCGTCTCCGTGACGGTATCCATGGAGGCACTTAAAAATGGAACGTTCAACTTTAAGTTAGGTGCTAATTGGGTACTCAGATCGACTTCATTCGGCAAAACGTGACTTTCGGCAGGTATTAGTAAAACATCATCAAAAGTGAATCCTTCTTTAGCAAACTTCGTGTCCCAATTAGACATAGTTGATCTCGCTCCTCTTAGTTAGTCTCAGGCTCGGTTAGGAATCCTGGGAGATATTGTTTCTTAATTTACCAGTCTAAACTGCGATGGTCAAGGTTTCTCATCGAACTATTAGTGTTTAAGTTACCTAGGCCTATAAATCGTCAAGTGGACTTTTAATCATCCTTAGCGCCAAACACCGCTTGACGAACCTTGGGAAACTGGTGAGATAACCATAACGTATATCCCAAACTCGTGAAGCCAGTCAATGCCCATAAAATCCAACTGGTATGGGCGCCAGACGTGACAAATCGGTAAGGTGTTAATAGGTCAGCCAGCACTTCTTCCCAGACCACTTCCCAAATCTTATGAGTTGTTATGGTCTCATGGAGGTACGTGGCCTCAATAATCACTTGTGCGATAATCACGAGCACCCACCCCCGTAAATAACCGTGTCCGCCCTGGCTCGTCACGCGTTTGCGATAGATGGGCACCTCATGTCCCGTCGCATCTTGAAAATAAGACACGGGACGATGTTCCTCACGAATCTGCGTGGCTTTCGCCTGATAGTGACTCACCCATGCAGCAAAGAGCACCAGTAACACCAATATGCCGCCATTTAACGGTGTCCACACAAAGGCCTTCATAAACATATAACACGTAAACAAGGGGACCAATAAGAACGTCAACCGATGAACCGGACTATACTCAAACTGGTCTTGAATAAAGTAAATCATAATGGCAACCACTAATACGACTGTCATCGACACACCCCTTTTCTCAATAAAGAAAAACGAGCGGGCGCCCTAAGCACCACGCTCGCTCACTGGTATTCCACCAGTATCGTTTAATTAACCAAAGAAGCCGCCCCGGATCTTGTAGGTCCGGCGAATCCACATCATCGCGGCAATTGATAGCACGCCCAAGATAATGCTTGGCCATGGCATCAGCACTGGGTTGATGACGTTTGGCAACATCTGGGCTAGATAGAACAGCGCCATCCAGACCACGAAGCCCAGTAATACGAACACGGTGCGAATCCAACCGTTGTATTTGTGCTTAACTTTAGGATCAAATAGCCGTGGCATGATTGGCAAGATAAATCCAGCTACCAAAGCACTCACCGTAATGGCGGTAATCCCCACTGGTTGACTAGTCGTCATCAGCTTCGGACTGAAGAGATACATTAACCCAAACATCAGGTTGAAAATCATGAAGAACGTCAAGGCGTTATAGATCATGTTCGGCCAATAATTGGGGCCGCCAAAGACCACACCGGTTCCTTGAACTTTCGGGCCTTCAACGACAAATTGAACGCGATCCGCAACATCCCCATAAAGGTTCTTGGCGGTCTTCCCGCTCTTTTGACCTTCAACCAATTCATCGACCATCTCTTGGACGGCCTTGGCTTTCTTTTCTGGCGTCAACTTCGTCTTCTCTAATGCCTTGTTAAAGCGATACATGTAATCGGCGTTCCGCTTGGTCAGTCCAACATTATCGAAAGCTGCCCGCTCGTTAACCGCTACTGTATTGCGACTTTGGTGGACGCCCGCATTCCGTGGCGTCTGCTTGTTATCACTCATTACTCTTGAATTCCCTTCTAAACGTTGAATCGGAATTCGACGATATCGCCGTCTTCCATCACGTAGTCTTTCCCTTCAACTCGGAGTTTACCGGCTTCCTTCACCGCTGCTTCGGATTCAAATTGATCCAAATCCGCAAAGGCCATGACTTCGGCACGAATGAAGCCTCGTTCGAAGTCGGAGTGAATAATACCAGCCGCTTGAGGGGCCTTAGTCCCCGTTTTAAACGTCCACGCCCGTGTTTCCTTACCACCAGCCGTGAAGAACGTTTGTAAGCCTAAGAGATGATATGACGCCCGAATTAGCCGGTTCAAGCCGGGTTCTTCGACGCCTTCAGCTTCCAAGAAGTCTTGCTTCTCGTCATCATCTAACTGTGCAATTTCTTCTTCAGCTTCAGCGGCCACAGCAATGGCCTCGGCGCCTTCCTTAGCCGCATAGTCCTTGATTAACCCAAAGTACTTAGAGTCTTCGGGATCAGCCATGTCGTCTTCGGCAATGTTAGCCACGTACAAGACTGGCTTGGATGTCAGTAAGAACAAGCCCTTGACGATCTTCATTTCTTCTTCGTCAAAGTCAATTGTCCGCACGGCACCGCCGGCTTCGAGAACCGGCTTAATCTTTTGCAAAACGGCCAATTCAGCCTTAGCTTCCTTGTCGCTCCCCTTAGCAGCCCGTTCAACCTTAGCCAACCGTTTGTTAACGGCTTCTAAGTCAGACAAACCAAGTTCCAAATTAATGGTTTCAATATCATCGATGGGATCAATTTTACCGGAGACGTGGGTAATGTTGTCGTCATCAAAGGCCCGGACAACGTGAACGATGGCGTCCACTTGGCGAATGTTTTCCAAGAACTGGTTACCCAGTCCTTCACCCTTGCTGGCCCCCTTGACGATCCCGGCAATATCCGTAAATTCAAAGGTGGTTGGCACAACTTTTTTCGCTGGGATCAGTTCTTGAATCCGATCCAACCGGTTATCAGGCACTTCGACCATGCCCACATTTGGATCGATCGTGGCGAATGGGTAGTTGGCCATTTCGGCGCCGGCCTTCGTGATGGCGTTAAATAACGTGGACTTACCGACGTTAGGCAGCCCAACGATTCCTGCAGTTAATGACATAACAATTATTCACTCTTTCCATTATTGGCGTCGGCCTTAACCAGCACCTTTTTCAATTTTTTCTCAAATTCACGGCGTGACAGCATAACGACATGGCCGCAGTTGGTACACTTAATCTTAATATCCGCGCCCATTCGGGTAATCTCCCAGCGGTTGGTACCACATGGGTGGGGCTTCTTCATTTCAACCAAATCACCTAAATCGTACATATGCTTTCCTCCAATGTCCGTTAATCTAAGTGGATATCCAATAGGTCCAAAATCCGATTCAAATCATCGTTGGATAAATATTCAATCTCAATGCGACCTTGTTGGTCTTTACCTTGGCTCTCGTTGATAGAGACTTGCGTGCCAAAGCGTTCTTGCAATTGGTTTTCCGTTGACCGCAAGAATGGCGACTTTTTCTTCGCCGGTTTCTTGGCCAATTTCTTCGCGGCACCGTTTAATTTGCTAACCTCAGCTTCTAAGGCGCGCACCGTCATACCTTGCTCAACGGCACGTTTAGCCAAAGCCACCAGCTTCGTCTTATCTTTCAAGGATAGCAATGTTCGGGCTTGTCCCATAGATAACTCGTTGTGCTGCAACATATCCTTAACCGCCTTAGGCAGCCCCAGTAACCGCAAGTAATTAGCGATGTAGGGACGACTCTTACCCAGTCGTTCAGAGACTTGGGCTTGGGTCAACGTCAGCTTGGTCATTAAGGTATCATAGGCCTCGGCTTCTTCCAATGGGGTCAAATCTTCCCGCTGGAGGTTTTCCAAGACGGCGATTTCCATCATTTGTTCTTCCGTAACGTCACGAACAATGCCCGGAATCGTGGTCTTGCCAGCTAATTTAGATGCCCGGAAACGCCGTTCACCAGCTAAAATTTCGTAGCGTTCTAGCGTCTTATCCGGTTGCCGAACGATGATTGGCTGGAAAACACCGGTTTTTTCAATGGAAGCTGCCAAATCATTCAGCCCCTTTTGATCGAACTTCTGCCGGGGTTGGTATGGATTGGGCCGAATATCGGCCAAGGTCAAATCCACTACATTTTCTTCGGCGGTATCCACCCCATTTTCAGCAAACAGGGCGTCAATCCCCCGTCCTAAACTTTTCTCTTTCTTATTTGCCATGGGCAGCTAGCACTTCCTTTGCGAGTTCAGAGTAAACTTCAGCACCTTTAGATTTTGGCGCATAGTCAATGATCGGCATCCCATGACTCGGCGCCTCCGCTAACTGAACGTTACGCGGAATGATCGTCGCATAGACCTTGTTTTGGAAATACTTCTTAACCTCTTCGTTAACTTGCTTCCCCAAATTAGTCCGGGCATCGTACAGCGTTAGCAAGACCCCTTCAATCTTCAAGTTACGATTGAAGTGCTTTTGGACCAACTTGACCGTGTTCAACAACTGGGTCAGTCCTTCCAAAGCGTAGTACTCACTTTGCACGGGAATTAAAATGGAATCTGCTGCGGTAAACGCGTTGATCGTCAGCAGGCCCAACGATGGTGGGCAATCGATTAATATGTAATCGTATTGATCCCGCACCTCATCGAGAGCTGCTTTCAAGCGCGTCTCCCGTGCCATCATTGGCGTCAATTCGATTTCCGCACCGGAGAGTTGGATAGTGGCTGGCACGATATCCAAATCAGGATGTTCCGTTTGCAAAATGGCCTCTTTAATCGGCGTTTCGTTGACTAAAACATCATAGATTTCCCGTTCGATCGTTGCTTTTTGAATCCCCACACCGCTAGTCGCGTTTCCTTGCGCATCCGTATCAACTAGCAAGACCCGCTTGCCCGCGGAGGCCAAAGCTGCCCCTAAATTTACGCCGGTCGTGGTTTTACCCACGCCGCCCTTTTGATTGGCCAATGCAATGATATAGCCCATATGTCGTTCCACCTCTAACTTTCTTTGGGAATGTCAATGATAATGCGGTAACCGTCCGCCGTCTCTTCTTCTTTGGTTGTTAGCGTCATGCCCGCGTCCGTCACCATCTTCACCGACTGACGAATCGTGTTGACGGCCACCCGCGTGTCACCAGACACACTGTGCTTCGTCACTTTACGCCGCCGTTTCGGTTGCTGGTGACCTTTGGCAATTAACGCTTCGGTTTCTTTAACCGTTAAGTGATCCGTTACGATCGTCTGCAACATGGCCTCTTGTTGGTCTGTCGAGAGTGCCAGCAAGGCGCGACCGTGCCGTTCTGAAATGTCCCGGTTCAAGATCGCCGTTCGGACTGGTTCCGCTAGCTTCAACAACCGCAACTTATTAGCCACAAAGCCTTGGCTCTTGCCAATACCCTGGGCCAGTTGGGCTTGGGTCAGCTGGTTTAACGTCATCAATTGTTGGTAAGCGTGCGCTTCTTCAATGGCCGTAAGTTCCTCACGTTGGAGGTTTTCAATCAGGGCCATGGAAGCCGTCTCGTCATCGTTCATTTTTTCAACGATTGCCGGAACGGTTTCCCATTTCAGGCTAGAAACTGCTCGAAACCGACGTTCACCAGCGATGATTTCGTAATGATCCGGCTCATATTCACGTAACACAATGGGTTGTAACAACCCGTGTTCCTGAATGGTTTGGGCCAGCTCCGTAATCGCCGTTGCGTCAAACCGTTGCCGGGGTTGGAATCGGTTAGGAATGATCTGGGCGATTGGAATCATCACCACAGTCTGTTTCACAGGATGTGCTGGTTGTCGTGCCGCCTTATCCCGATTATTTCCAAATAATGAAAATGGCAATTATCTTACCCCCATCCCATTAATCTTCTAATGGTTCTTTATTTGGTGTACCCGCCTTACGTGGATACCGCTTTGGCGTTGTCTTAACCTTATCAATCACGACGATATGCCGCGGATCATTTGAAACAGGCAGGTTAAAGGCCTCATCGGCTTGCAACTTGCCACCTAATGTCGTGATGGCCTTTTGGCTAACCGCCAATTCATTTTCTGTCTGTGCGGCCTTCAAAGCGACAAATTGGCCCCCGACCTTAACTAGGGGAAGACACAGCTCACTCAACACTGACATCCGCGCCACGGCCCGCGCCGTCACTAAGTCAAAGCCTTCACGGTTAGCAGCACGCTTGCCACCAAATTCTTCAGCTCGCGCATGATGAAATGCCACTCCCGTCAAGTTAAGCTTTGCCGCCAGTTCATTTAAGAACGTAATCCGCTTGTTCAGGGAATCCACAATGGTTACCTGTAATTGGGGAAAGACGATCTTCAAGGGTAATGACGGAAAGCCGGCACCGGCACCAACGTCGCAGAGCGTTAAAGGCTCTGTTCGTAATGCAGAGACGTAAAAAGCGGGGGTCAACGAGTCGTAAAAATGTTTCAAATAGACGTCTGGCTCCGCAGTGATCGTGGTTAAATTAACGTGCTCATTCGTGGCCACCAAAAATTGGTAGTAATCCGCGAATTGTTGTTCCTGTGTTGCGGTTAAATCGATGCCTTGCGCAGCGAGCGCGGCCCGAAATTCTTCTGGATTCATGCAATATCTCCCAGTTCGTTTCTGTGAAACACAATTGTTTCACGTTTGAGTATACTTTACCTTACTTACCGGCGAAACGCAACTGAACGCTCGCACTAACGTTTCCTATTATACCGAAAATTAGGGCCACATGAAACGCCTATTCCAATAACAACTACGCAAAAATAGCGATACCCGTTGGTTGACGGGGCATCGCCTATACTGAATTCTTTTTAGATTGGTCGCCAATCCCGTTACCTAAGGCAGTGGTCGGCGAACTGGTATAGCGCGGGGGCGATGTTTAACAAAGCCAGTGCGGTTGACGGGAATCGTCTGAATGACTGTCTGCCCGAGGGCCAGCGGATGGGTAATGACACTGGCAATCCCGCGCTGAATAGTAATCACATTGTAAGTGGTTCCTGTATACACATCGTGCTGGTACGGATCTTGACAATTGATATAGGTTGCTGCCGATCCAGTTACGGTAACCGGAACAACGCTATCCACTACGTAATTGGCATCAAAATGCAGGTGCCCGGTAAAGATTCCCCCAATATTATGTCCATGTAGAATCGCCAACAATTCCCGGTTGTTCTGCAACAAGGTGTAACGCATATCGCGTAGAGCCGGCGCATCTAGTGGATGGTGCAGGAAAATGAAGGCCCGTCGCCGCGGGGCTAAATGCAAATTCTTATTTAACCAGTCCAACTGTGGTCGATCCAGCCACCCAGCCGATTTATTTAATTCCCACTTAGAATCTAAGAAATAAAAATCCATGTTCTGATGCACTTGTTTATCGGCATAATACGGCTGATGTGCGACTGCTAAATATCCCCGATTAAAGGCTTCCCGATCATCACGATCACCTAGCATCACTTGAATCGCCACTTGTAATCGGCGTTCTTGTTGTTGTAAATACTGGTGTAATTGCCGATACCCCTGCTGGTCACCACCAATCAGTAAGTCACCACTAAGTACGATTAAGTCGGCCGCTACTTGATGATCTTCAAGATCGTCAAAAATCCGCTGTAACGGCTGTGTCGCCAATCGCTGATTATCATCCATCGTCAAATCAATGTCCGATATGTGAACAATTGTAAATCGATTCATCCCCCATGCCCCCATCACTCGAGACCCCTCACCGGAAGCGCCCCCGGCAATAGTTCTCGACTATTACTAAGTTAGGTTCTAGCATAGCGGATTCATGTAAATTATTGATGTTATCTCTGTCAACATCTTGTAAATTTTTTACAATTTTTCGCATAAAAGTGGGCGGTATACTGCCCCCTTGATGGCTACCCATGCCGCTTAGGTGGCCGCCCCACCCAAATCATTGGTAACCAGACCACAACTAACAACATTAAGGTTTCCCAATCTGCTACTGACATGTGATCATCTTCTTCCCCTATTTATCCTCATCATAGCAGGGGAATGTATCGTTTTCGTATAGAATCACCCTTAGTTATGTAAAATTTTCGCAGATTTACTCATACAAAAAGACCAGCAACATCGCCGTTGCTGGCCTTTTTGTTCAATCTATTTAGTTCTTAATTGCGCGAACTTCTTCAAGGAACCACTTGTTGAAAGCTACCGCGTCAATATCTGTTGAAACCTTGGCATTGGTTTTACCATTGTGGTAAGCGCCACGGATATCACCGACCGTTTCCCCAATTGCTGGGCCGTCAGTGACAACGTCAATCCACATATCTTCCGTCTTGATGGCTTCTGGGTGCAACAAGTAGAAGATCGTGTTCACATCATGCATCGCAATGCCATCGTCACTGTTATCACCATCATTGACGATAATATCGTGAAGCATCTTACCCGTTTCACTAATCTTTGGTAATTCTTCGATGCTTTCGTGAGTCAAGAGCGCCTTCATCGTAATGTCCAAACCAACCATCACAATTGGCACACCAGACTTGTACACAATAGCAGCGGCATCTGGATCAGTGAAGACGTTAAATTCAGCGGCACTGGTCATGTTCCCTTTGCCCAAGGCACCACCCATGGCAACGATTCGGTCAATATGACTCTTTACTTCTGGATATTCTGAGAAGAGCAAGGCAATGTTGGTGTATGAACCCGTTGGGACCAACGTTACTGGGTCAGAGCTTGCCATGATTTCATCATGGAGAGCTTCAACAGCCGTCTTGTTCAAAGGCCGTGGTAAGTCCGTTGGAAATTCATAACCTGGCATTCCAGAGGCCCCATGAATCCGAGCAGCATCTTCAAAGTCTTTGAAAAGGGGTTGTTCAGCACCAGCTGCCACGGGAATGTCGGCATTGAAGAACCGAACGATCTTTTGGGCATTGATGGTCGTCTTATCAACCGTCACGTTTCCCGCCACCGTGGTGATTAACTTCAGGTCTAACTTAGGATCGTTGATCGCCATCGTCAAAGCAGCTGCGTCATCAATCCCAGGATCAGTATCCATAATAATTTTAATTGTCATTGTAATTTCCTCCCAAATAATTTTGAATTAACGTGCGGTAAAACCGCTTACGTTTTTACCCAGCGAAAAGTTCCGCTTATAACATGGCACTAAAGACCAAGTCACATAGGAACAAGACGCCCAGTAAGTAAACTGGCCAGGTCAGGTCTTTCCCCTTCCCTAACGCGAGTTTCATAATCGGGTAGCACACAAAACCAAAGGCTAACCCAGTGGAAATACTATTGGTAAATGGAATCAGCACAATAATCAAGAAGGCTGGAAACCATTCGGAAAAATCGGCCATCTTGATGTTACCGATGGCTGCCATCATTAACGCCCCCGTAATAACAATCACAGGTGCAATGGCAGCAGACGGCACGTAGGCCAAGAGGGGCACAAAGATCAGCGACAAGGCGAACAACACGGCGGCGGTTAGTGCCATAATCCCCGTGCGGCCACCACTTTCGATACCAGAAGCACTTTCGGCTGCTGCTACCGTTGGACTGGTCCCCAAGAAACTGGACAGGAAGGTCGTCACCGAACTGCCCTCAAAAGTCTTCTTAAACTTCTTTTGGTTCGGCAATAAGCCTTGTAGAAGGCCCATCGACTCAAATACCAAAATCATAGTCATCGAGAAGGCTGCCAGAATAAATGGCGTACTCAGCAAATGGGAAAAATCGTTTTGAAAAGCGATCTTGTGATACTGTCCCAGCCGCGCTAAGTCGACACTCGGCGTATCACTATCCTTCACGCCAAGGAAAAATGCCAACAAACTGGTGGCAATAATGGCAATGAAGAAGTTCCCTTTAACCTTGCGAATATACAAGATTAAGCTGAGCACTAGTCCAAACAAGGCCAACAACGGAGTGGGTTTGGTCAAATCGCCTAAGACGATCAGTGACGACTTGCCAGCCACAATTAAGCCAGCCTTTTCGAGACCGATCTCAACCAAAAACAACCCAATCCCAGCGGTAATCCCGCTCTTCAGCGACTCTGGAATTGCCTCCGATAAAATTGTCGACACCTTCGTAAAGGCAATCAGCATATAGACAAAACTGGCCACGGCTGCAATACCCAACGCTTCTTGCCAACTGAGTCCCATGTTCACCACAATGGTGTAGGTAAAGAAGGCGTTAACCCCCATCCCTGGCGTCAGAATGATCGGTGCATTGGCCCAAAAAGCCATGATCAGACACCCAATCACTGAAGAAAAGATGGTCGCAAATACACTCAAATCAGTTGGAATCCCCGCATCTTTCAGAATCAACGGGTTAACAATAATGATGTATGAGATGGCGAAGAAGCCAGTTACCCCAGCAATCAGTTCGTTGCGGACGACATCCTTATGCCGCAAAGCTTCTCTTAGCGTCAACTTATTGGCTAAGTCCACTTGCGATTGTTGCTTATCCATAAAAATCCCTATCTTTCGGTGTATCATCAATCGATACACAGACTTCACGGGCTTTGCAACCGGACGCTTTCACCCGTTCGGCTGGGTTTCACTTCCGTTCAGGAAGGTCGGCACCCGTACGGACTGACTGGTTCTCCCGTCAGTCAATCACTAGTTTAACATACCCTAGCGACACGGATAGCCCAGGAACAACGCCCCTGGGCTACCGTTAGTCTCATGCTAACATGAGGCGATTATTTTTACCAAACAAACAAGCCAACGATTCCGGCTGATAGCAAGGAAACCAGGATCCCGGAAAGGAGCATGTAGCCAACGTTCTTAGAAATAAGTTCGTTGTTTTCACGATCGACGATACCCTTGAAACAACCGATAATCATCCCAGTTGTTGAGAAGTTAGCGAATGAAGTCAAGAAGACCGTCAAGATTGCCCGGTAGTGGGCAGAGAAAGCACCGGTGTTAATGGTAGATGAAATCTTACCCATAACAACGAATTCGTTCGTAACTAACTTAGTCCCCATGTATTGGGCAAAGCCGAAAGCGTCGTGGACGTTCAGACCCATTAACCAAGCAAATGGGAACATGATGATCCCTAAGATGTGTTCCAAAGATAACCATGGGTTGAAGAGTGCCAAAATCTTATCGATCAACGCAGCTAAAGCAACGAAGGCGATAACGTTGGCAGCAATGATTAAGATCAAACGGCCGGCACCCAAGATGGAGTCACCCAAGAATGAGAAGAATGGTTCTTTCTTACCATCGTCTTCAACTTCGCCTTCTTCAGCAGCAACGGCACTAGAACCACCGATTTTAGCAATCGTGTCTTCTTCAGGTGTCACTTCTACTGGGTTCAGCATGTTGGTAACGATGATGGCGTTCAAGATGTTAATTGGAACGGCCGTCAAAACGAATTGACCAGGAACCATTTGCGTATAAGCCCCTAAAATCGAAGCCGTGATACATGACATGGACATCATAGCCAGCGTTAAGTTACGTTCCTTACGCATGCTCTTCAATTGTAATTGAGAAACGGCCAAAGCTTCCGTGTTCCCTAAGAACATCATTTCAACAGAGAAGAATGATTCAAACTTAGGTTGTCCGGTAATGAAGGAAAGGCCACGACCAACCCATTTGATGATCCAAGGTAGAACCCCGATGTAAGTCAGGATATCAAACATTGGCACAACTAACAGGATTGGAAGAAGAGAACTTGTAATAAAGTTCATGGACTTCGCCGTCCCACCAAATTCTGGGGTTACCCAGTTTGGTAAGGCGAACACGATTCCTTGGTAAGCCACTTGGACTAACCAGTTGAATCCATCAGCGGCACCCTTAACGATGTCTTGTCCAATGGAGAAGCTGGTAAAGAACCAAGCCAAAATCAAGTTAATAACTAAGACAATTCCAGTTGATTTCCAGTTGATCATCTTCTTATTCTTAGAGAATAAGAAAGCGATTGCGAGGTAAACAATTACCCCTAAAACATTGACTGCGACTAGCATTGGTCAAAATACCTCTTTCCGATATTATTCTTTGATGTATGGCCACTTGCCATACAAAAGTTGACACGATGTGGCTGCAGAAATTATGTATCGCATAACTTCTGTTACGAACGAACGATTATCGATCTACTTGTTTGGAATTTCAACGACAGCCAACGGTAAATGGTGAATTTAAACGGTAAATAATATCTGATGAAACTATCCGTTGTCTCTCGCTGACCTTTGCAACCCCAAGCCAGTATCTCAATCTTGATGCCCCCTCACCTCCCTTCAAGGCTCGTTCAAGTTTCTATTGTGTAATCTCATTTAAAAAGCTATGTCCGGCAGCATGACCTGCCAAACCGAAGTTCTCAAGGACGGTTGCACCAACGTCCGCTAATGTCCGCCGAATGCCTAAGGCGTGCCCAACTGGCCGCGATGGCGAATAAGCTAATAACGGTAAATACTCGCGTGTTGGCGTTGCACTAACAGTCGGATCATCAGCATGTGTGGCCGTCACGATCAAAAGATCGTTGGCTCCCAAGTCATGTTGAACCTGGGCCAGATAATGATCGGCACTAGTCAACGCCTCAGCAAATGCATGAACATCTTGCTGCTCGCCCGCAAAGCGGAAGTCTGGGAGCACCACATAAGCCAAGCCGGACGCTGGTTGATACAAACGATCATACAGCACGCGAAATGCATCTTGATTACTACCGATTTGGAAGCGTTGCGCCGCACTCTGCGTTTGCAGATAACTCAGGAATGGTCCCGCTAAACTCACGGCATACCCCGCCGCTGGTAGACTAGCAAACACGGTCTCTGTCCGGTTCTCACCGGTAAAGTCCCACATCTCGCGTAATCCAGTAGCTCGTCGGTTGTCTTGTGCTTGAACGTGCAAGCGTCCATAGAAGCCACTGGGCTGGTCAATTGGCTCAACTCCCGGAATAGGATGGTCAACCCGAATATTACCAAGCCCAAGTTGCTGTAATGTTGGAAGATTTAGTTTATCTGGCCAACTAACTGCCACATGCCCCAGTGTATCGGCGCCAACTGATTGAAAGCGGTTCGCATCAGGCGCTTCGCCCAATCCGACTCCCGCAAAATCAACCACGAAAATGCGATGAAATGCCACCGTTGCTCACTCCTTCGATAAACATTTAGGTAAAAATCCCCCAAGTATTTTTCGGTCTAGTAATAATATACCTTTTCCCAGCCGCCCTGTAAATGGTCGATTTAAGGAAAACGTAAAAAGTCTATTTCCGAACATTATCACCCTGAACCACCTGTAGGGGCCGGCCTATTCAGAACATCTTTGAATATTCTGTTTTCTTGCTAAAAGGATTTACTTTCGACAAATATCCTAATTTCAAAGAACAACGACGTGGCAGAAGACCACTAAGTTAGGTAAGTTTCTAACAACCCACCCAACCGATTATGTACCAACTAAAACAGCTAAAGCTGAGTTATGCCAAACAACAAGAGTAGTCGCGACATAAAAACAGACTTCAAGTTGAGTTGCGAATAACTTGAAGTCTGCTAACTCGCGGAAAGGCTGTTGTGAGTCGTGCAAAATTCCCGTTTCGTTTTCTTGCTAATTCTTAATCGCCTCATAACTAGAACATTTCTCTCGCTGAGCTGCCACAACCACTACATTCATTCATTGACAATTTCTGGCTGCCGTTTTCAGCGTGTTACTTGTAAATCTTAATTCCCTCATTACATCTAACCGGCCACATTTTAACGATTCTTCTTGAAATCCTCACATGGTCTTGCCGACGCAACATCCGAACTCTAGTTAACTGCCTGGAACTGTTTCAAGTCTATCAACACTTGCTTACAAGAAGCATGATGTTTCAAAACACTATTCAATTGTAAAACTGAAAATCTGATTCTGTTACCTAGAACTACCAGAGCTCGTTAGAAGGTTTATCGGAGTTGTCATCTATCTGTCTTTCAGAATCTTAAACTTGCTGGTAAATCTGACTTACGTGCAAAACGGAAATCAGGTGTTACAAACACTTACATCTAATACTAACTCATGGAACTCGGTCACAACCTTTATGACCTTTCCGCACTATTATAATAACACCGACTGTAAGCGTTTGCAACCAAAATACACCAAATTATGTTCTAAATTTGACCGGTTTTCATTGGCCATAAAAATACCGCCGACAGGCTAACTGTCGACGGCATTTGACGATACATGAATCAATTCCAGGCAAATCCATGGTTCTTGTTTGGAGGAAAAGTTTCACAGAATGAGCTCAGTAAATTGATTCCAAAGGTAATAAAAGCCCGAACACAGGTCGTGTGGAGTCTACTCAACACACACGTTAGTTATACCGCGAAATCACTGACATTGCACTCTTTTTGAATCCTTAATTTAAGAAATAACCGCCAAACGCCGACGTACCGGTGTTTAGTACCAAGCTGGCTTATCCCCATCGGTGTTGGGCTTATTGACGCCCAGCGAAGCCCGTACCGCTTGCGTTGGATCAGTGACTAGCTTTGCCACTAATGCCGCAATACTCTTCCGTGAGACTTCCGTTCCTTTGAACGGTTCTCCCTTTTGAGTTGTCTCGTAGCTGACCTCGTCATGGTTCGTCAACCAGGCTGGCCGGATAATGGTATAGGCTAAATCACTGGCTTCGATTACCTTCGCCGCTGCTGCATAAGTTTCCAAGTAACCGCCATCTAACATCTGATGATTCCACTTGCCGTAGTTGCCCGGAACTTCATCATAAATGCCCAGCGTTGAGATCCAAATTAACCGTTGTACGTGACTAGCCTGCATGGCAGTGACCACTGCTTGCGCCTCGTCTTCAATGTTCCGACCAGCTAAGTTTGCGTACACAACATCAATATCAGCCATCGCCGCTGTCAAATCAGCAACTTGACTAGCATCGCCTTCCACGACCTTCACTCGGGGACCGGCAGCCCCTGCCAGCCGTTGTGCCTTACGCAAGAACAAGGTAAGTTGATTGTCAGGATTATTTAATAGTTGCACCGTAGCTAGCTTCGCAATCTTCCCGTTAGCCCCTAATACTAAAACTTTTGTCATCACAAGCACCTCTTCGTTTTAAATGAACACCTATACTGTAACTCCTATAATTACATTTATCAAGTTAAACCACTTTTGACGCTCATTTCAGCACCCGATATCCGGGAACACAAAAAGAGCCTGAGACTTCTGTCCCAGACTCCCGTAATTAATTTCAACCTATTTCCCGAACTAGATCAGCATCAGGGTTACGCCGGCAATGGGCGTTAAGCTGTCACCTAAGTCACCAAAAACCAATTCCTGCTTAAAGACTGGTTGATCCAGTTCTGTCAGGTTCGTTTTCTCAATGTTTAGATGATAACGGCCGTGCCGATCTCGTTTTAATTCGTAATTAACGAATTCCTGTTCTGGGGCGTAGTTCGTGAAATGGACGGCGTAATGTCCGAGCTGGTGGGATACGACCAGCCGAATCCCGTTTTCATCTCTAAAGATATGCAAAATTGTTCACTCCTATATTGATTAGAACTGCCACCGACGCACTGATGATAAACAAAAAGGAAGGGTCGCCAGCGCGCCTCTTCCTCGATATCGGCATTTGCTCAATCAAAGGGTCCGAAACTCCGCCGCGACTAAGACAACCACAGGGAAGACCCCCAATGATTAACCCTCATGCGCACAGTGATGTTTGCCTGGCCACCCGTAATGGGCAGTATCACCAGAATTATTCCTCTATGTACCCTGATTGTACCATACTTATCTTGAAAAGATTAGTGGCGGGTAAAAGTCCTAAGAAATTTGTTATTTTCTCCATTGGCCCTTGTCACTACCACAATAAACATGTTTCAATAATTAATAACAACTTAATTAATCATTAAAACGCGTATGGAGGGCATGGACATGGCAAATACTAAAAACAGTCAAGCGGCAAAGATTCGCCAGCAAATTATCACTTGGCTACAAGATGAACACGAAACCGAGGCTGTCTCGGCAGAAAAATTTCCAGGGATTCACGGAATTCGGGCGGTCAAGTTACGCCAGATGTTAGGTGAATTAGGCTTCGCCACAACCGTCGTCATGGGGGCCGTCTCAGCCGCGCCTTCAATTGATCATCGTATTAAGAAAGCTGCGTTAAAACCGCGCGAAGTCTATTATTACTTCGATGCCAGCACGGCAACACCTGAAAAAATGCAACCAGTGTCAACGACATCGATCACCACAACCGGTACCCCGACTGTTACGTCGACCTTCACCTCAACCGGAATCACTGCCATTCCCGCTTTTGCCGTATTGCAACAAACCAGTCAGTCCTTGAACCAACAAATTGACGACCTCCTCATTGCCGCTCAGCAACAGCGTCCCCTGCGCGATCTAGACATTAATTTTCTTACGGAATTTGCCACTCAAGTCACCAAGCAAAACGAATTATTACAAAATTTTGCGACGCAATCTAAGATTGATCAGCTGCGACACAACTAGTTTACTTACTCGCTTATTAAACCAGACCCACAATCTTTTACACAGATACAATATTTTTAGTGGAAACTTCTTGACATTTCGGCCCATGACCTTTACTCTGTTATAAATTACTTTTATGGGGGACGATCGCCAATGGCATTACACGAAAATAATCGGGTCTTTTGTAAGAAGACTGAACTCTTCTCTGACTCATTTTACGGAACCATTACTAAGATCTACGAACATGCGGCCTTGGTTAAGGTTGAACCTAACCAACTCACCAAGAAGGAAACCGATAAGATTGACTCTTTCGGCGACCTGGTTGTTATTCGCTTGAGTGAACTGCAATTAGTTGACGAGGCGGGTAATCCACTCAAAGAACCAGCAGAAGAATTAGAAGCCGCTGAATAAGCGTAAAACTCGTTATTAATCTCAAAGAGGGCCCTCAAGAATTTTAACCAATTCTTGGGGGTCCTCTTTGTCTGTCGCTAATAACGGTTCATCACAGCTATTTCGTTATTTCAAGATCGTATTGACCTGCTTCATTAACTCCGGTAATTCAACTTCTAGGGCACCGTTAACGTGTTCTTCAACCCGTCGCCCCTGAGTCGTGATCTGAAAGACGTGATAGCGCCGATCTGTCGGCAAGGTTTCATCTTTAATGAATCCACCATTTAATAACCGACTGATTTGAATTGATACCATGGATTGACCTACGTTTAACCGCCGGGATAACTCACTGGTACTAATCTTTTCAGCAACCAGTTCATGTAAAATCCGGTACTGTTCAAACGTGATGGTATCGCCAACACTTGGCCGTTTGATGAAGGGCCGTAAGAGCGAATTCAGCTGGTGAATCCGTTCAACGTCCACCGCTAATTTTTTCGCTTCCATCATGATTCTCTTCCTCCTCGTGACATCTCAACGGCCTATGTTCCGTCAAGGCGTCTAACATAGTCCTCGTGCGAATTAGTTCGTTCTGGGTTAAAAAGGTTAATCCCTAACGCACTTACAATATTCATACTAACATATGTTTACGACTATATTATAAACAAATTATATGTCGGGCGAATTTAATATTATTTTGTTAATTTTTTGACTTCTCCCACGGATACCAACTACCGTCAATACTGTGACGACACCCATTCGTCATCTAAATGTCGTGGGTGCCAATCTCCCCGATAAATTTCGGTGACCAGTTGTTTAACGACTTCATCCGGTAGTGAATAGCCTGCCTTACGTAAAACACCGCTAACCAACCGCCAATCTCGATAATGACAAAAGGCCAATGGCTCCTGATTAAACGGTCGGTAGACGTCCGAGATGGGCTGGTACTGATACGTCGCGTATGCTTGGTTTGCCTGCTGAAATACTAAAATCTGATGTGCTTCAGCGATCTTCTTACGCAAACGTGACACCGTATCGCGAATAATCATCGTCATTCCATTTGTTAACAGCAAGCTCACTTGATGCTGGCGGGTGGTCGGATTCATGTGGCTCACACTCCAACAGCCAACCCAACTGGTCTGATTGCCATCGGCCGGTCGCTCCGTAGAGACTAACATGATTCGCCCCATCACGTAGGGCAATGGTCCACTCAATTCTAGATAATCCACCATGGCCCGCATGTCTAGCCACTGCACGAGGCTCGTCTCGACTACTTGATTGATTAGTGCTCGGGGCGACTGACGCGTTCGATAAAAACCACCTTGCTCCGTCCAAACTACGGTATCGGCAATAGCTTTACGTCGTCGACAATTCTTAATAAAAATGACCGCCGACCAATCAATGTCTAGTTGATTCGTTGGCACCAGCCGTTCGACATCTTGTGGCTGTAATTTGGTGAAATCAACGGTATTCGTTGCGACTACTTGTTGACGATACGTCGCCGTTAATCCGTTCAAACATGCGGTTGACATCCCCTCACCCTCATTCAGTTACCGTCTTCCCCTCTTTGATTCGGCTATAGATTCTCACAAAACACGAATTATAGCAAGAAGGACGTATCACCTAATTAATTCACCGATCGCTTTATTTGCGCAACAAATTCGCAATGAAATCATGTTGACCAAATATGATTTGCAGGTTGATATACGAATAATTTTTTTATTTATTTATTTATAATTCGTATATTCTCATAATATTTTCACGTCTATCCCATAATCACTTGCTATAATGGGACAAAATGGCTAGGAGGCCTTTTATGCAGACACCCCCACACAGTTTAGGTACCATCCTTAAAGCTTTGCGCCATATTTTGGCCGCCGATGCCACGCCAGAAGCCGTCTTAAAGGACATTGACGTGCCAGTTTGGTACCTTTTAGAACTCGAAGCTGACCATATTACCGTAGCTGACGGTGATACGCTGACCTTAATTTGTTCTTGTTATAAACTAACCGTCGATCAGTTGTTAATGTTGTCCGCCGCTGCGGACCTACCCGAAGCAATTGTGCATATGACCATCCAGCAATATCGAACGTATGAGACACCTAACGACTTGCCAGATCAGCCCTGGCCGGACAGCACCCAGGTAACACCGTTGATTACGAACTCCGACCCGTTAGCCAAGCACACCTATGCGGACGTCTTATACTGCGTCCGCACCCAGGTTGAGGATCAATCAGTCACCGCAGTCAGTGCACTGTTGAATGTTTCCCCGATGGCTTACTGGCAAATGGAAGCCGGTCAGCTTCCCGTACCAGCCTGGTTGCAACGAAAGATTGCCTTTCGACTGCACCTAAAGAGTCTCACCACTTTAACCCGCACAACGGATATTCTCACGGCTATCTGTCAGCATCTGGACATTACACCTGATGGCCTACCTACAGAGCTGCGATTGCCTTAGAGCAGACAAAATGATAGCTATTTATTCAACCACTGTCCCATCTCACTATCAGATTGGATATCAGCAATTTACCAGCCCAGATATATTAATATCCGAACTGAACAGCACTAGCCCGGCATGTTATATACATGATGATATTATTTGGTCCGTTTTTAGTAACATTGCTGACGTACATCGATAAAAACAATAAAAAAAGCCGCCCCAATGTAATCTTGACAGGTTACGGGACGACAACATTGTTTAAATAATTTGCTACCGCCTTTAAAGCGGCTTACACGACCGATGCGTCTGCACCGGTCTTTTCTATACTCTGGTTATTCTTCACTTCAAGCTTATAATCACAGGATCACATCCACTCCCGACATCTCTGTCCAAGACCAGATCATTTCAACATTACCTATATATTTGGTCTGCATTTATCACCGCTTCATCACCAACGTCTTATTCGCCGTCACATACTGCCCATTCGTCAATACAAGGCGAGTCGTCAGGTGATACGATTCCAGTCGTTTTACTTTCAAAACCGCACCTCGCTTATAGTGCCGCATCTTGCCAGTTAACTTAATTCGGCGGTAGGCGTTAACCCCTTGGGCATTAATAACCCGAATTCGCCGCGGATTTTGTTTATAGTACGTATTCGTCACGTACTGTGGCTGGGTTGTGATGTAGCCAGTCAGGCCAGCCGTTCGACTATGATGGTTCACATCGCGGACCCGATATCGCGGTCGTCCGCCCTTAGATGTGGCATACCCCGTCACGACAAATTGGGGACGTCTTTCACGTGACTGCCGAGGGTAAAACACCCGCCGATTCTTCGCCGTAAAGGTCGCCTGACGATACAAACCAAGTTTCTGTATTCCGGATACCGCCTGCCCCTTTTCTCACCACATAACTCGGCTTAGTCACGTTATCTGGCTCCGAAGGTGTTACTGGCCGGGAGGTCTCTGTCGATGATACCGCGGGGCTGCTCTCATGAACCAGTGGCACGTCAACCGCCGTATTAAAGGCCGTCACGATCGATCCCCCGTTCCGATAATCACCTTTAATCGTAATTGATTGCTGGTCACTACCAATATTGGTCAGCGTAAGTCTATCAGGGTAATTCTTAACCATATCCGGTAGCTTAAAGTGAAACCGGTCGGCCAATGAGCGTAAGTACATCTTGCTGGAAGCAACTGATGGCGGCACATTCACTTTACGCCAACCCGTATTGGTCACTAAATAATGGCCGGCATAGGCCATATAATTACGCGCAAAGCGGTCAAAATCACTTTGATGCCAACTACTCATAGACTCCGCTTCACTCAAATCTGGCGACTCTCCGGGAAACGTATGGTTCAGCTCCTCTTTCTTCAGCGCTGTACCATAACTAATCGGATCATACATCTGCCGCGCAAGGTCACTGTCCATTGCCCAATAGGTGTGATTTACCGGATTGTCATCATCTTGCCAATCAAATGGAATCGTACTGGTCGGCGAGCCCAGCGTCATCATCTGTTGGAAGTCATCAACCGCAACCGTTGCCGTATTGCCCACTACTTTAATCGGTGCCCCGGGTCTTTCATAGGTTATGTGACCGTGCGTTTGACCAGCACCAAAGAAGCCGTAAAAGCCATAGCCTTCTGGGTAGTTATTATCATTCACAACAATATTCGATAACCGCGAAAAATCAGAAATATGGTTATATTCAAAGTTTCCCTGAATACCGGTTATGTGGTGTTCACGCATATAATCAAGGAACCCGTCAAATGTCGATTGGGTAATGCCACAGTTAGCGAAATTAATTGAACTCCCCGTTTCGAACTGTTGATAATAAATCAGGGCCTTCCTATCAAATCCATCACCCTGATTCGAGATAATGGCAATATTCCTGGCTATTAGCTTGACCCCGGTCCAATCATGGACCTTCTCCGGAATATTCATATATAGCAAAGCATTACTTGCCTGCGCCATTGCCGCTTGATAATTAGAGTCCAGCGTAACCTCCTGGCCCGCGGGTGAATAAACGTAGTAATTATAACTATCAACAAAATGACTGGCTATTACTGGATCGGGAAGTACTTCCCTAATTGGACGGTTGGGGTCAACATCGGCTGTAATTTGCCGTTCGAATTTCTGGTCAGTTAGGGTGGTATCCGAATTGGTTGTGGCAGCTTGCGTGGTTGACTGCGGGATCGTCAGCATAATTAACGTCAAACTCATTGTACCGATAAAATTAATCAGTAGCCGCACGCTTTGCTTATCTAACATTGTCGTTTCCTTTCCCATTGTTTTTATAGTAAAAACTTTTTATTATATGTAATTGTAGCTATCAAAACATCCTTAATCTCTTTTTTCACTATAAATTATACGACAGGTAGCCGATTTATCCTAGTTGGGAAGGTTGCATTATTAATATAGTAATATTTTTCGATTTTATCATTTATTGATTCATCACGTTTTCCTTTATATGACTGTTATATCATAACCTATATTATCTAAAAATACCCAATGGCTTTTTTCAAGCCACTGGGTATTTTTATCTCCAAACAATCATTTAGAGGACTAGTATTCAATAATCCTTAATTTTAGTAGTTAGTCGTGCTACCATTGTTCGCGCCATCATCCCCCGGTAGCTTATCAGCAACCGTTGTCTGGGCATCGAATACAGCCTTAATTGTACTACCAAACTTCACATTAGCATTGGCGGTAGCCGTCTTGCTATCACTATAGGTGTAGGTTACGTAATAAGTTTTTCCCTTAGTAACCGGAGTGCCATTAACTGTCGTATCTGAACTAGCTGTTAATAATTTAGAGTAAAGTGTTGTAAAGAACCCATCCGTTACGGTCTTTCCACCAGTTACAACATTGTTATTAACATCACCAGTCAACGCCTTAGCTTGTTCGCTGGTAATAGATGGCTTACCCTTAGCAAAGTCAGCGGCATTCAACTGTGCACCAGCATCTACACCATTAGCAGATGGCAAATAGAAGGCAATCGTTGACGTTGCTGCCTTGTAAACGTTAACCCGAACAGTCCCACCATAAACAGCAGCACCGGCAATCGTATCAACATTAGTGCTAGATACCTTGTATCCAGCCGGCGTGTTCGTTGCATCATTAATAAAGTCAGCTAAAGTTTGATTGTTAATGTTCTTATCAGAATTAACCTTGGCGTCTTTCTTCGTATTCTTCACAGCCGTAACGAACGTCTTCGAACCTACTGTATTACCGTTAGTACCAATATAATTAACTGTCACACTGTTATCCTCAGTAGCCACAGCATCTTCTGCCGTTAATGACAACCCACCAAGACTTTGAGTTGTAGCACTGGCATCATAACCCTTACCAGCATAAATCCAGCCGGCAATTGAAGAGTTCTGATCATCAGTCACGTAATAGTACAAACTACCTTCACGTGTCTTAGTTTCAGCTTTAGATACCGTAAATGTATCCGTCTTGTTGGCACTGTACAAACTAATGCTCTTAGCCTTGTATTGCGTATTCTTAGGCGCTGTCCAGAGACCGTTCTTATTAGCATTTGCTAAATGGTAGCCGGTCGTCTTAGCTGGCATAGAAGCAGTAGTCGTGGTATCAGCGGACTTGATACCACCAGCAAAGGCCTTAATATCCTTACCACCGTAAATATAACCACGGTACTTACCATCCATAGAAACAACCTTGTAGTAAACCGTTCCCCGGTTGGTCTTAGCAACCCGGTAAGCCCGGAAGTAGTCAGCGGACTTCTTGGAGTTGGCCAACTTCTTCATGGTTGTCTTAGAAGCAACTACTTTAGCCCCTTTAACAGTCCCTGGCTTGCTGTATAAAGCATTCGTACCAGTGGCTTCAACGTTCCGGCTTTCAGCAGCCGTCTTCAAAGTAACGTCAGATGTTACCTTAGCCTTAGAAGCCGCGTTAGCAGTCGTGTTGACTACCGTAACCGCTCCCAAGCTCAAAGCAACTAAGCCCAAATACAATGAGTTCTTTAAACTTTTTCGCATGTTATGTTCTCCTCCGATGAAACGAAATTTGTCATGATTAAGTGACTGTTATCAGTATACCAGCAAATCATGGAAAAAAATGAATTATTTTAATTTATCGGCTAAACTAATCCGATATTAATTAACGACATATTGACTTTTGTCCACAATGAATCAAAATAAGCGAACAACATCTAATTACCATAACTGGATAAACCTTATTATTCGAATTGAAGTTAAAATCGGAATAAAGAAATGGAACTTCGATCGAAAACGAACGGAATTCCACATAAACTCTCTAACAATACTCGTTTTCAAAGAATCAAACTAGTCATGACTACCCGTAAAATGAGTGGCTTACTCCGTAAGCCCGTATGTACTGCCAGCGTCTCAAGGCGCTGGCTTTTTGTCAAAAGCCACACTGCATCATTCACTTTGGCTTACCGTTCTAAGGGGTATTGAGATTACTTACCTTTTTGTTTCGCACGCTTTTGCGTACTTAACTAAGTCTAAAGACATATAAAAAAGGTCGACCCAATTGGGGCCAACCCTTTCTCACTAAACTATAAATACCAAAAGGTAATTTATGATTTAGTCAAAGACACTAACTGAACCAGAGTTATCAGTTGAAGTACCGCTACCCTTAGCTTCAGTAACAGTGTTGTAGAATGCAGAAGCCTTACCACCGGTAGTGTAAGTACCAGCAACACCAGAAGTCAAAGTGTAAGTGCTGTGGTATACAACAGCTGCATTATCAGCAGTTGGAGTATCACCAATAGCAGTACCCTTAGTACCGATAGCAGTTGGATCAGTAGTCTTAACTACTTTACCATCAGCATCCTTGGCATAAGGAGCAGAAACTAACTTAGTAGCCTTGTTGGTAGTCAAGAAGTTTTGAACATCAGCAGCGGTGTAGGTAACACCGTCAGCACCAGCAAAGGCAGCACCTAAGGTAGGGAATGTTACTTGGAAGTTCAATGGTGCAGTTGCAGAATCAGACTTAGCAACCAGTTGGGTTACAGTAGTACCCTTTTGGTAGTATGCGTTGATTCCTTGAACTTGTTGAGTACCCTTAGTAACAGTTAAAGTAATCGTGTCACCAGTCTTGGCACCAAGAAGTGCAGATTGGTTACTTGCAGTATCCTTAGAGTAAACATAACCAGTACCAGTTAAAGCAGTCTTACCCCAAGCATCAGTAGCTTGTGCTTGTGCAGAGAAACCAACTTGAGTTCCCTTAGCATTTGCAGCAACTGCTGGATCGGAAACGGCAGTGTTAGCAGCATTGTTTTCAGTTAATTTTTGTAAAGTAGATGATGCAACAGTAGTACCATCAGTGTTCACAAAGTTAACCTTAACGTCAGTAGCTTGGTTGTATGCAACTGATGCATCAGTAGTAACGGCACCACTGTAAATCCAACCACTTACGGATGGATTAGTAGCGTCCTTAACGTAGTAGTACAATGAACCTTCACGGGTCTTAGTAGCAGCATCAGTAACAGTTAACTTGTCAGCTGCAAATGGCGTCGTGTCAGTAACCATCTTGGATGCCTTGTATTGAGTATACTTAGGAGCAGTCCACGTAACATTGGTCTTACCAGGAGTCTTGAAGTAAACAGTAGTGTTCGTAGGCATAGTAGCCTTAGTAGTCGTTTCAGCAGACTTGATACCACCAGCAAAGGCAGTGTCAGACTTGCCACCGTAAACGTAACCACGGTACTTACCGTCCATCGTTACAACACGGTAGTAAACTGAACCACGGTTAGTGGTCTTAACACCGTAAGCACGGAAGTAGTCAGCTGACTTCTTTGAAGAAGCTAACTTAGCCATAGTAGCCTTAGAAGCGACAACCTTAGCACCCTTAACAGTACCTGGCTTAGTGTATAAAGCGTTTGAACCCGTAGCTTCAACGTTACGCTTAGTAGCGTCAGTCGTCAAAGTCTTGTAGGCACCTGCAGTAGCGTATGACTTAGCTGAAGCAGTCGTTGAAACGGCAGCAACACCAGCAAAGCTCAATGCGGCAAGGCCCAAGTAAAGAGATTTCTTTAAACTTGATTGCATAATCTTTCTTCCTCCAAACATAAAATATGTAATTTATCAAGCAAGAATAGTATAACCGAAGTTAGCGCTTTTGTTAAGAATTTTATTCGATAACATTAGCGGACCCGATCAGCTATCCCCTAACTACGAAGATAAGTATAGCGATTTCCTTAAGGAGATACAAGGATTACGCTTTGATTGTCGTTGGATTGAAACAATTATGGGTGTCCTGTAATGTTATTGTTACATAACTAAAACACCGCTAACCTGCTTAAAGCCTTTGTAACCGCTTATCCCTCAACATTGATAATCATTATTGACGATCAAATTTAAAGCGGGGTTAAGGTAAGTAAGTTTACTTGCATTTATCTTCCGATGGGTCCATACTACAGGCATCAAATGAAAGGGGGTGATGCTTTTTGGTAACTGGAAATAGTTACCTTAAAGTGATCGCTTCCGCGGAGAACGGAAACGATTAACTTCTTTAAGGTAAAGGCCGGCGAAATGTTCTCGCCGGCCTTTTTGTTTGCCTTTTTCTTCTATATTATGCTTCTGGTACTGGCTGAGTGCGTTTAATCGCCGTCTCTAGCACCTGTCCCAGTCGGCGCATCCCAGCATCAATCTGTGCCGGGGTCACACCACTATAACTCAGGCGCAGGCCATTGTGCACATCGTGTTGCGGATAGAAGTTAGCCGAGGGAATATACGTCACGTGGGCTTGTGGTGCCGCAATATTGGCTAGCACCGCCGTCGTATCCACCCCTTGTGGTAACGTCACCCAGTAGTAGAAGCCCCCGGTCGGATGCGTCACGGTTACCGCATCCGGTACATACTTCTGAATTGCTTCCAGCATGGCATCATGCTGCTCGCGATAGTGGGTTCTCAGGTTAGCCAGATGGGCATCGAGATCATTTTCCTTCATATAATTGGCCAAAGCGGCCTGGACGACACTCGCCGCCCCCAGATTACTGGCCAATAGCATCTTTTGAATCCCCGCCAGCAAGTCGCCATCCGCCACCAACCAGCCCACGCGGAGACCGGGCACCAACATTTTGGAAAAGCTGGAAAGGAAGACGACCCGCCCCTGGGTATCAAAGTGCTTGATTGTCGGCAGTGGCGTCCCCGTATAGCCCAGATCCCGGTACGGCGAATCTTCCAGAATCACGAAATCATATTGATCGGCTAAGGCCACTAAGCGCTGCCGCTTGGCCACACTCATCGTCACCCCAGTCGGGTTCTGGTAGTCTGGCACCGTGTAGAACAGCTTTGTTTCCGGATATTGCTTGAGGGTGGCCTCCAACTGGTCGAGATCCACGCCATCCACCTGTAGCGGCACCGTATGGTAAGTTGGCTCGCACAGGTCAAATGCCCCCAACGCACCGAAGTAGCAGGGTCCTTCCACGATAACGTCATCGCCGGGATTCAAGACCGTCTTGGCGATGACTTCCAGTCCCTGTTGGCCGCCAACCGTCAAGACGACATTGTCCTGCGTGGCTGGCACCCCACCAGTGCGGGCAATTCGCGCCGCCAACTGTGCCCGGAGTTCTGGATCGCCTAGAACATCGTGGTATTGGAAGAGATGCTGGCCACCTTGGCTCATCGCTTGATCAATGGCCCGTTTCATCTCCGCCGTTGGAAAGCACTGTTCTTTGGGTTGGCCTGCCGCAAACGCAATCGCATCGGCCCCTAAGTTGGTCGGATACAAGCCACTCATCGCTAACGGTACCGCCAAGTTCACCCGCTTTGCTAGTCGAATCGTCATGTGATCACACCTTTCATTGTCCCATTCCATCCCCAGTTAACGCCCCAGCGACCACCGTCACTGGTTTTTTCGGTTATAGCATAACTGATTCAGCACCCTAACCCAACTAAACACCAATTCTTTTCGGCTGTTACGCCAAATTTATGCTAAACTAAGAGCACTTATTTCTATTCAATCAGATTCCATCAAGTTGAATCTCATTCATCTTTCGGAGGTGCCCACTCATGTTACCTTTTGCCTACCGCGTCTTTCAGGCCATCGTTCAAGAACAAACCTTCTACCGGGCGGCGCAGACGCTTAATGTCACCCCGTCAGCCATTAGCCATTCCGTCAATCAATTGGAAAAGGAGCTGGGATTTCCCCTCTTTATTCGCAACCGAACCGGCGTTGAGCTGACCCCCGACGGTCAAAGTATCCTTCCCTTGATTCAGGGCGTGATTAACGCCGAAGATCGGCTCCAACAGGCTGCCGCCAATATCAACGGGTTGAATGCTGGTTCCGTACGGTTGGGCGCCTTTTCTTCCGTCTGCATCACTTGGCTCCCCCCCATCATTCAGCAGTTCAAACAAACTTACCCACAGATTGATATCAACTTGGTTCAAGCCGGGTTCAGCGACATTGCCGCTGCCGTTAAGACCGGACGTCTGGACCTCGGACTCTCTGCGCTCCCCGTGGCCGAAAAGCTAACCGTGTTACCGCTAGTTAAGGATGAAATCTACTGCATCACGCCCCGCGACTTTATCCCAGCCAACCGCACGACGGTCACGGCCGCCGATCTAGTCGACCAGAATTTTATTCTGCAACGCGGCGACTACGATAAGGATACGAAGGCGGCCCTCGACCATTACCAGATCCGGCCCAACGCGTTACGCTTCTCGATTGACGACCAATCCATCTTAGCCATGGTCGAAGCCGGCATGGGCATGGGGATTCTCCCCGAACTGGCACTAGAACGTCTGTCGGGCAACGTGAACGTCTATCCATTTGATACACGCTTCTACCGCACCATCTGCCTTGTCGTGAACTCCGAACAGGCCAAAGCGCCCTCAACCGCCAAGATGATTGCGGCGATTACGGACTACGTAACCACAACTTATCCGGATAAAGTCCTAGAACATCCCCACATTAACTAATGACACCCAAAAATCGGTACTCGCAGCTTTAATCCGCTGCCAGTACCGATTTTTTGTTAATTACGCGTTACTTGATGCTACTAGCCGTTCTTGACTCGTTGCGTTAAGTCCCAAACGGTTAAGCGGTTGGGACGGTGTCAACGGCCATCAAGGTCGTCTTCGTGGTCTCAACCATATCAGCCCGTAGTGGATCGGCGTACAAATTAACCCCATCCTTTACGAACAACTTGGCTTTAGCCATCTGGTTCATGACTGCCGCCACATCATCTGCCGTGAGTTCCGTGTTCACGTACTTCAACCGTAAATGTTTAACCCGCATATCGGAGCCTTTAAAGCTTAATTCCAGTGTCTTCATTCAATCCCATCCTTTCTGAATTAGGCAACAGCATTTTGGGTAGCGACCAGCGCGGTGCGGAATGGTAACCCCGTCAGCCCCGCCAGATACCCGCCGAAGGCCTCGACTTGCTTGGCATCCGGTGTCGCAATCGCGTGTTGTAACGTGATCTTGGCCGGCTGGTCGTCGGTGCCGAGGATAAACGTGATGGTGGTCTTCTGCCAGTTGGTTTGCATGGTGAAACTCCTCTCGTGGATCGTTATTAGTAAGTGATTGGCCAACCCTTACACTCTTACTAACGAAATTCCGCCGGAAAAAGTCGCACGTTTTTGCCAATCTTTTTAAAATTTATCTGGTGGCGTCAAAGCCTTTACCAGTCGGCGCACGACCGAACGGCGCCAACGAAAGACCGTGGCCCGGTTCACCGCGTGGCGTGCGGCAATCTCATCGGGGGATAATTGGTCAATCATGGTGCCGACCAGATACCGCCATTCCCCCGTGCTGCCGGCACCGCCAATCACCTTTAACAGGTATTCCCGAAAATCGGCTTGACCGATCGCATCCAAAATATCCTCGTCACTGGCCACGGTCGTTAGTAATTCCCCCTGGTCACCCACAGCTTGACGGTCTTGCAGGCGTAACTCACGACGCAAGCGGTCCAGCAAGGCCCAATAGAGCTTCTGCTGGGCATAAGCCAAAAAGTGGTGCGGCTTGGCTTCCGGGTCCTCGGGGAAAGCGGCATAAATCTCAGGGAACAGAAGGCGGGCCTCCTGTAAGTAATCCTCATAGTCTGCGTGATTGCGGCCAATGTGCAGACGTTTTAACGCCGCATATAGAATTGTTTCGTGGTCTCCTTGATACAAAAAGCGGTAGGCGGCTGCCTGAGTCGTCTCCAATATGGCTCATCCTTTCGTTGCGTGATGATCCATGGCCATGGAACAATCCCCACTTTACCGGAAGGTTATCCGTGTGCCTAATGCGGTTTTTTTCAGCAAATGGCCGGTTTTTTACCGTCTTTTTTTGGTAGATTACCCACTAAATCCCCGGCGCCGGCGCGCTTACCCTATTTGCCATATTTGCTAAATTATCTAAAACGTGAGGTATTTTACGATTTAACTGTTTAATTTTTTGATGTTTTCGCTTACATATAAAGTGATTTGTGCTATAAATAGATATGTTATGACAGTTTACTTACTGGAGGAGAACACACATGATCCAAACTCGACATTGGTTACTCGCAGCGACAATCGCTGCTTTATTAGTGGGTGGGTCAGCGTTAACTGCCCACGCCAAGACCACGACTCAACATGGTAACGCCCTAGCGGCATACAACGTTAAGCGGTATAAGACCGTGAAGAACCGGAATTTATTCGTTAAGCGCTACGCCTTTCAACAAAGCTACACCAATATTTTCCAGACCAGTCCAACCCACATCAGTAGTACCAAGGGCAAAGCCGTCACCTTTAAGTCCAACGTCTTCTTACCGGTGACTTACCAGCGGTCAGCTGACTGGGGTAATCCGCAAAGTGAGGTGTTGACCCCCAACGGCAACACACTCTACGAACTCATCACGACTAGCAGTCAGAGTACAACCGGCCGTATTGTTCGCTACAATCTCGGGGCCCTGCGTCACTTTGGCATTACCAGCACGCATATGGATGCCCTACGACGTGTAACTTACGACCATTCCGTTGGCAAGTTAACCGCAACGGACAAGGCCATCCTAAAGAATGTGACTGTTGGCCCACTCTTCAATACCGGCCACGGTCAATCCCTCGCTCGCAACCCTAAGAATGGCCAATTGTGGTTCATCGGTAAGCCCGGCGCCGTGAAGTCCAATGTTCAGCAGGTATCGACCAAGACATTGAAGCCAAGCACCAAGGTCAATTTCACCCTGAAAAATACGGTACCGATGGGGTCTAATCTGACCTTTGATAAGCACGGAAAAGCCTACTTCTTCACCTACTCAAACGGTGGCTGGGCTCCTAAGGGCGCGGTTAAGATTTATCAAGGAACCATCAGCGCCAAGTCCGTTCATTTTCATTTAGTCATGCAAGGCTTGCGGTACGCACCAGGAACCAAGCCCCAATCGATGGCTTACAACGCCAAGCGGAACCGACTCTACTTCGTTTCCGATAGTAGTCTCGCTTCTGTGCCCGTCAGCCAGCTGGGTAAGCTCAAAGCCAGCCAAGTTGAGGGGACGAACTTGAACGGTCAGCGTGAATTTGAAGGCTTACAGTTCACGAGCAACGGTTCCGGTTACCTCCTAGTTAACAAAGGGGCCGAGTTAATGCAGACGACACACGCCACTTTCTAACGTATAATAAAAGCGAACATCTTCGGTGAGTGGTCCACTGGAGATGTTCGCTTTTTTAGTTGCGCTAATTTCTCAAAATAAAACCGGGCAGACGATCTAAACAAACACCAGTAACCATGGTATACTGGCCCCGAGGCGGGCTTGATCCCACCTGAGTCACAACCATAACTCAATCTCCGATAATGGCGTTCATGACACAACTGCAGTGTGATGAACGCCGTTTGTGTTCAATGAGCAGCCACCGTGACACAGCGAATTGCCGTCAAGGCTAGTTGGTGATAGTTACCCGCGGGCAACTTCACCATAATCTGGTCATCAGCTACCCCGGCCACGGTTCCATCGAGGACCGCAACTGCCTGGTTAGCATCCAATACATTGAGTTGAACATGCACGTGGCGATGTGTCCGCCAGGCCAGCGCCAAGCGTTCACTAATCATTGCCACGGACTGACGGGGTTGCGCGGCTTCCTGCTGTTCGGCGGCATGCATTTTACGCAGTGCACTCGTATGGTCCGACAAGTAAAATCCCCCCCATTTCAACATGCCGCGGTCTTGATAATCGCGTTGGAAAAACTGGGTGGCGAGTTGATCATTCGGTTGTTTTTTTAACATATCAGTCCCATCCTTAGTGAATCCAGCGCTGACTGTGCGGCCAGCGCACGTGACCAAAGTTCACAAAATTTAAGGTCAGTGCCGTTTCTTGTCGAATACCCCACACAATACGCTCCAACACTTCTAAGTCCTGCGTGGCTACTGTGTGGAGCGGGATTGAGCGCTCCCGATGATGCGTTCGGCGAATGTCCAAGAAGAAATTAATCGCCGCACCATAAGGATTATTGATCACGTCAATCCGATACTGGCAATGCCACTGCGCCGTAAATAATGGGGCCAATCGGGTTAGGATCAGTTTCGTTTCAGCCTGTTCATCAATCATAGCTATTCCCCCCGTTATGTCCGCCTACCAGTGCAGCGCGACTCAACATCGTCCCGCCAGGTAGCAGGCTACTAGCCGGAATGACGGCAGTCGTTCCAAATCGGTCGCGTAACTCATCAATGAGACGGTCGAAGCGATCATCTTTAAGCTGGCGCTGCGGATTTTGAAATAAATCCAATTGAACATGACCGCTGGCACTCAAACGCGATAACCCTACGGCCAGATTGCGGACGGCTTGGCCCGACCAATACTCACGAAATAACGTCACCAATTCCCGGATAATGGTTTGGGCGTTATCGGTCGGTTCAATCCGGCGCGTATGGTGCAGGCCACTGCGCCCATCATCGGCTTTGCCATCCCAAGCAAAACCCACGGACAAGCTGACACAGGCGGTCTGCTGATGGTGATGCCGCATCCGGGCAATCACCTGTTGGGCAATCTCACGTAAGACCAGTTCGATGGCCTGCTGTTGATGATAGTCTCGTGGTAGAACCTGCGAGTTACTCCAGCTCTTTTCCTTGGCGGGGTGGATCTGTGCTAACTGACTGCGGTCAATGCCCCAGGCCAAGGCAAAGAGTTGCCCACCAATAATCCCCATCTCCTGTTGCAACGCATAGGGATTAACGTGCGCCAGGTCTCCCATGCTGTGAATGCCCAGTCGATTAAGATGGGTGGCCGTGCGGTGACCGATGCTCCACACCTTGGTCAGATCCGTTATCGGCCAAATGTGTTCGGGAAAGTCGGTATAGGTTAACCGACCAATCAGCTCATGGTCGTGTTTGGCCTGTAGATCCAGGGCTAATTTGGCCTGCGTCGGATTCTCCCCAATACCTACCGTGGTGTACAACCCCAATTCCTGGCGAATCCGCACCTGAATCAGGCGAGCAACCGCTTCCGGTGTCTCCCCAAACAAATGCCACGACTTGGTCATATCTAAGATTGATTCATCAATGGAATAGGGAAACAAATCAGCATCCGCAACATAGTCCCGGAAAATCCGGTTGATTAGCAAATTTTTCCGAATATAGAGATTCATTCGCGGTGGCACGACTAAAATACGGGGGTCCCGTGGCACCTCATACTGGCGTGACACGTTACTAATGCCGAACAGCTTCTTAGCCATCGGCGAGGCGGCCAACACCAACCCACTGCCAGTATTATCGGCCTCAGACATCACCACGATGACGGACTCTAGCGGATTCAATCCCCGCTCCACGCTTTCAACGCTGGCATAAAATGATTTATTGTCGATCATAAAGAATAGACCATGCGGCTCCTGCGAGTAATCCATAACATCAGTCCCCCCTTCAGTGCTTGTTCTTATTATACGAACATGAGTTCGTATTTACAAGCCTGTATTTCTCAAAATTATTTTTAATAATTTGTACTAATCCACTACTTAGCGGTCGTATCTACCAAATAATTCTCAACAAAACCAGATTAATATTTAAACTATTAGCACGTTTTTTAACTATCAGTGAAATTAGCATCAAACGTTACTTTTTTGTAATAGCTTTTATCTCGTTGGCGTGGTAGAATGAACTTGTGAAGTTAGCCCTAGTCAACTAACTTCCTCAACTTAAAAGCAGGACCCAGATGTGCCGCACTTAAACACGGCCGTGGGTCCTGTTTTCTATTACTCGAAATCACGTTACACGTACGCCTATTTGTTACAAGCACCTTATTACCAGCAATAAATAGTTCACAGGTTACGATTGATTCAAATAAAAGAGGCATCATCCCGCACATAACTCGGAATGACGCCTCTTTGTTGTTTATTCATAGGCCAATGATTCAATTGGATCAAGTTTAGAAGCCTGCCCAGCCGGAGCTAAAGCAGCCAGCAAACTGATGATAATCGCCACGAAAATGCCGAAAATCATATAATTACTGGTGATCTCAATGATGCTGTAGCCAATGTACTTCGTCGCCACGTTGTTGGCAAAGTATGCGACCAGTTCCGTGAAGATCAGAGCTAGCACACTGGAGGATAGGCCCAAGAAAAAGGCTTCCGACAAGAATAATCGGCGAATGTCTTTCCGGCGAACTCCCAATGCTCGGAGAATCCCAATTTCTTTGGTCCGCTCTGAAACACTGATGTATAACACGACAATAATCATAATCGCGGAAACCAGCAGTGAAATGCCGGCAATCGCCGCCAATACGTAGAAGGCCAATTGGATATAGGTGTTCAACGTTGAAACCAACGCGCCCGCGCCGGTCAATTGATACTGCTTCTTACCGTTGCTTGCTTTGAGTGTCTTGATTTTGTCCTGAACACTCGTCACATTCTGGAGGTTATCAATAACCACTGTCGCAAAGTTGGCATGGAAGGTTAACTTCTTAGCCGCATACAATTGCCGAACCGTGGTCAAATTGGTTTGCACCTGTCCGGCGCTACCATCAGAAACCCCACTGACCTTTAGTGATTTAGTCATCACAACGGGTAAATGCTGCTTGTTCATTCCCGTAATCGAAATCTTTACTGACTTGCCGATTAATCGGTACGGGTGTTTTTTGTTGAATTTCTGCGCAAAGTCTTTCCCTAAAACGACTTCGCCAGTCGCCGGCTGATGCCCTTTTTTGATGCTCTTAGCCAACATCTGGTCGGTCGTGGTCTGCATCACCTGAGCCGTCGCACTAGCGTTGTCCCGTTGGACTTGCACATTACTCCCGTAATACCCGAGCTGAACTTTTTTGACGTGACTCAGCTTTTGTAGGCGACTGAGATCACTCTGCGTCACCGCGAGCTTCTTCGGGTCCTGACTGTCCGTATTCTGGGCAACTTGAACCGCCGTGGGTTTAATTTGCGAATAGATTTCGTGGTTCATGTAGCCTTTGACCCCACGACCTATGCCCAGCATCAAAATAACGCTAAAAATCCCAATCGAGGCGCCAAAGATAATCAACAAGTTTCGTTTTAAATTATAGCGCATATGCTTCAACGCCATCTTGACCATCGCCGTAAAGCTCAGGTGTTTGGCTGGTAACGCCGCGTGCTCCTCCACTGGGAATGGGTCCTTTAACCGTGTGTCATGGTCAATCACCCCATCGGCCATGTGAACGATCCGGGTACCGTGATCTGCCACTTCTTGGGAGTGGGTCACACAGATGACTAGCTTGCCATCCGCCGCAATCTGATCCATCAAGGTCAGAATCTCCTGTGTATTTTGGGAATCCAAAGCCCCCGTCGGTTCATCAGCAATGATGATATCTGGGTCTGAGGCCAAAGCTCGAGCAATCGCCACCCGCTGCTTTTGCCCACCGGACAACTGATTGGGGTGCTTGTGGATATGTTCCTTTAACCCCACCCGGTCCAGCAATTGCACCGCGCGTTCATGCTGTTCCTTGCGACTGAGGCCCGTCATCTGTAAGGACACCAACACGTTATCCAAAATACTCAAGTGACTAATCAAATTAAAGTTTTGAAAAACAAAGCCAATCGTTTGTCGCCGATAAGCGTCTAACTGCTTAGCCGAGATATCCCGAACGGAACGCCCATTGAGTAAGACGTCCCCCTCATACTGGGCATCTAACCCCCCGATGATATTCATCAGGGTGGTCTTCCCCCCACCAGACTCACCTAAAATCGACACAAACTCGCCGCGTTCAAACTGTAAATTAATCCCCTTTAAAACTGGGAACGCGACTTTATTCATATAATAGGACTTATGAATGTCCTTTAACTCCAAAAAGCTCATTGGCTTCCTCCCCTTTGCGGATATACTCGAAGCATACCCCTTTTAAGGTCGGCCGACAATCACTTTAGCGATTAAATTATTTACTGAAGGCTTGACGCATCGCCGCCGTATCAGCATCAACATCGTGACTGTGCGTCAGTAAGGTAATCACGGCCACACCGGCGGCACCCGTTTCCGCAATGGCCGGTAAAGAATCGACCGTAACCCCGCCGATGGCGACCACGGGAACCCGGGACTGGGCCACCAACTTTTGTAGGCCGGCAGTCCCCACCACTGGATCGGCATCAGCTTTAGAGGTGGTTGGAAAAATCGGGCCGCTACCAAGGTAGTCAATGCCAGCAATCGCATTAGCCGCAGTAACTTCAGCCATCGTCGAACACGACAGCCCAACGAAAATATTGTGGCCAGCAACCGCCTGAATGACCTGCTGAATCCGCTGGTCGCTTTGCCCGACGTGAATCCCATCGGCATCAAGTGCTAAGGCGAGGTCAACGTCATCATCCACGATAAAGGGCACGTTGGCCGCGCGACACTGTGCCCGTAAGTCCCGGCCCAAAGCTAGGCGTTGTTCCGGCGTCAAGGTACTCGTCGCCTTATCCCGGAATTGAAAGGCGGTAATTCCAGCTGCCAACATTTTCGCTAGGACATCTCGCAAATCCTGCCCCGGAACATCTTGGCTCCCCGCTACAAAGTAGGCCCGTAACAGACCTGGTTCAAACGTTACTGACATTATTCCGCGCCTCCTTGATTATAAGCCCAGTGATTCAGTGGTCCGTGACCGTTGCCCACCGCAATTGGATTGGCAATCGCTGCGGTTACGAAGTCTTTAGCTATACGGATCGCCGTTTCAAAGTCTTCGCCCTTAGCCAGCGCTGCGGTAATGCAAGATGACAGTGTATCACCTGTCCCGTGTGTGCGCACGGTATCCATCCGCGCAGCCGATAACCAAAATGAACGGCCGTCTACCAGTAAGACAAAGTCACTCGCTTGATCGGGCGTTGCTTCATGACCACCCTTAATCACAACATTCTTAGCGCCGAGATCTTGTAAGGCCATGGCCGCCGCTTCCATCCCCCGATTATCGGTAATTGTTAGCCCCGTCAGTCGTTCCGCTTCTGGTAAATTGGGCGTCAACACATCGGCCAATGGCACCAGTTCATCACGTACGGTCGTCACCGCGTCATCAGCCAGCAGAGCCGCGCCACCTTTGGCAATCATCACGGGATCGACCGTCAATAAACCAAAATCATACTTCTTGAGGTTTTCCACGACGCCATGAACGTGTGCCGCATCAGCCAGCATGCCTGTTTTGCACGCTCGAATTTTTAAATCGGCCGCTAACGACGCAAATTGTTCATCAATTAATTTTTGTGGCAGGGCCATAAAGTCCTGCACCCCAAGTGTATTTTGCGCCGTTACAGCGACGACAACCGCCGCACCGAAGACTTGACACGCCTGCATGGTTTTGAGATCCGCCATGATACCGGCGCCACCGCCACTATCAGTCCCGGCGATGGTTAACGTTTGTGGAAATTCATTTGCCATCATGCTACTTCCCTTCCAAGAGATTATTCATAAGCCGCAACGGCTTCAATTTGAGCCACCGTTGTGGATTGTAAAGCATCTAATAAATGCACCGTGAAACTGCCCGCACCAACGTCAGGCACCGCTTGTACGACCCGTTGGCCAATCGCCGCAAAGACCAAGCAAGCCGTTTGCGCCGCTTCAAAGGTGTCCGGTGTCACGGCACAGAAAGCCGCCACAATACTCGACAGCATATCACCAGACCCCACGTGTACTTGGAACAATGGCGTGCCATTCAGGACCTTCACCACCCGCGTACCATCGGTAATAATATCCGTTGGCCCCGATAAGATCACGACGCAATCCAGCTTCTGGGCACAGGCTTGGGCAATCGCCACAAGATCTCCCGCACCTTCCCCGGCATCGATCCCCTTAGCTTGCCATGAAATATCGGCTAGCGCCGCAATTTCCCCAGCGTTTCCCCGGACGACATCGGGATGGAAATCCGCCAAAAGCCCCGTGGCCACTTGCTTACGATACCGCACGGCCCCAACTGCAACGGGATCAATCACTAGCGGCTTATGCTGGGCGTTAGCTTGTTGGCCGACCGTCCGAATTTGTTGAATCTGAGCTTGCGTAAATGCTCCCAGGTTCAAGCACACGCCACCAGCCAAGCCCACCATTTCACCGGCTTCGGCTGGTTCTTCGGACATAATCGGCGACGCCCCTAACGCATTAAGGCCGTTCGCCACATCCTGCACCGTGACAAAGTTGGAGATGTTAAAGACAATTGGGTTCTGGGTCCGTAGGTCATCAAGTAAAGCTAATTTCATGGTAAGGTCCTCCCCTTTTCTTTGCGAGCATCTGCGTCACCAAGCACTTGGACTGTACCAGCAAAATGAGCCGGATAATCTGCCAGTCAGGTGATTTATGACGGCCCCGGTTCCGCTGAATGACCCGCTAGTTAACAGGGTCAACGCCACTTGACTTTATTCGTTAGGCCATAAAAAGGCCACCGGTGTACTCACAAAGAGAAACCGGTGGCCCGACTATAATTCATTTGGGTGCCACGACACGTTCCCTCCGCAAGTCTGAACTTGACAGGTTCTAAGGGATCATGGCGTTGCCATATCTCAGCCCATTTGTGGACACCCCTAGTGTTTTGGTTATTTTTAGTATAACAGTTTTTGCCGCAACGGCAATCAAACTTAGCTTAACGTTTAATGCGTTGCGTTGCTTCACCGATTAACCACCACAACCGATCGATGGTCTTATCGGATAGGAAGCGCCGGGCGACGACTGCCTGACTACCAGCCCCCGCATGGTAACGAGTCTTGGGCCGCCGTGATAGTGCCGCTCGATCGACCAATCGCGCAATCACCTGTGGTTTACTAGAAAAGCGCTTGACCGCTTGTAAAATCGCAGCGGCCCGATCGGCTGTTGGTTTATAGGGCCCCACCGCTGACGTTTCACGTAAATGGTTAGCTGCAATGTCAGCCCATTCTGACTGAATCGCCCCCGGTTCAATCACGATGGTGTCAATCCCCAAAGGAAATAATTCCAACCGTAAGGCATCGGATAGGCCTTCTAGAGCGAATTTGGAAGCAACATACCAGCTAGCTAGTGGTTGGGCAATCTTCCCATCCACAGAGGTAATGTTAATGATCCGACCGCTGTGTTGTTGCCGCATCATGGGGAGCACCGATTGAATCAACCGCGCCGCACCAAATAGGTTCACGTCAAACTGGGCCTGCGCTTGATCCATTGGCACATCTTCCAGGGCACCCATCAGACCATACCCGGCATTATTAACGAGAATATCCACCCGACCAGTCTCGCCAACAATCCGGTCAACGACATGCTCGACACTCGCCGGATCCGTTACGTCCAAGGCCAACGTGGTAATACCGAGGTCATCTAAGTCATTCATCCGGCTCACCCGTCGCGCACCGGCATATACCTGCACGCCATTGCGGTGCAGGCTCCGAGCAATCGCATTTCCAATCCCGGAAGAAGCTCCGGTTACCAACGCTACTTTTCGTTGTGTCATAGCACATTACCTCCTGAATTTTTCCTAATTAATCAACTGTTTACGCTCATTGTAGAAGCCTTTGTAGGCCCAATAACACGCTAACACCGAGCCAATACTGGTGGCCGACATCAACATGAAGGTCACCATAATCTGGTACTTAATCGCCCGAACGGGGTCAACTCCGGCAAAAATCAGGCCCGACATCATCCCCGGTAGACTAACGATTCCCACCGTTTTGGCCGAATCAATTGTGGGTTGCATGCCCGTTTTAATACTGTCACGCAAAATATCTCGTGACGCGTCTTTTAGGTCCGCCCCCAACGCCAACTTCTCTAAAACGGCTTGTCGTTCTTGCTTGAATTGGGCGTTCAAGTTGCGATAGCACAGGCCAATCGCCACCATTGAGTTCGACGCAATCATCCCGGAGATGGGGATCATCTGTGCTGGAATGAACCGAATGGCTCCCGCCAACATAAGAACGCCTAATGTGACGCCCGTACTCAGAAAAATCGCCGCAATCGAAATCGGCAAGGCTCGCGGAATCCCGTTGCTACGTTGCTTGGCATTGTAGCCGGCATTAAAAATAATAATTAAAATTAAAATGAGCGTCAGCCACAGATTATTAACCCGAAAAACCGACTTCAGCAAATAGCCGACCACAAAGAGTTGAATGACGGCCCGGACAACCCCGATAATCATGCCACGATCAATGCCCAGCTTTTCCTTCCAACCAATGGCTAAGGCAATTACGACTAACCCGAGTGCTAACAACAAAGATTGATTATTCACTGCTAAGTTCATTGGACACCTCCGACAATCTGACCATTCTCAATCGTCACCAAGCGTTTAGCCGATTCAATTTCGCTTTGGTCGTGGGTGATAGCAATAATCGTTAAGTGGTCATCTTGGTTAAAATGCTGAATCATATTCCACACAAACGTTTTATTTTCGACATCTAGCCCCGCCGTAACTTCATCTAAGATAAGTACTTCGGGATAAATCATCACATTTCGTAATAAAGCCACTCGTTGGCGCTGTCCACCAGATAGGTCGGTCACATGTTTCGTTAGATCGGCCTCACCCAATCCCACATATTCCAGCGCGGTAATCGCCCGTTGCTGGTCAAACGGTTCTTGGCGAATCTGATACGGAAAGGCCAGGTTATCGGCCACCGTTTCGCCAAATAGTGTGGGTTGCTGAAAGGCATACGAGACTCGCCGTCGATAGGCGATGGGATCATAACTTTCAATCGGCTGCCCCGCAAACCGCAACTCACCGCTGGTCTTACTTAGTAACGATGCGATAATCCGGACCAGCGTGGATTTGCCACTACCGGATGGACCGGCAATGGTCACCCATTCTTGTTTATCAATCTTGAGGTTTACGTCTTGCAAAATCGGGGTATCTCCAACGCGATACCCAACATGTTGAAGCTCTAGCAAGCTCACAACGACCCCTCCCTTAAATTAAACGATCCCTCTAATTGTACCGAACTCGCCAGTTTTTGCCTATGGAAGCGACTTCTAAAATACCAAAAACTGCCGAACTCCCGAATACCAGTAAAGTTTGGTATAATAGGCGACGGTATTGTGTCTCTCGTCACGTAAATTAGGGACACAACAGTCTTGTCTAAGAGATGTCATCAAGTTTAGGAGAAAATATGGCAAATTATGAATCTAAGAACCATCGCGGTTACCATCGTGACCGCAATCAACGGCCCCATCAAGACCAACGACGTGCCCGGCAAACGGAACGGGTGCAAGTCGAGGTTGGTCAACGCTTTCCACTGACCATCAAGCGCATGGGCATTAACGGTGAGGGGATCGGGTACTACAAACGGATGGCCGTTTTTGTTCCCGGTGCTTTAACCAACGAAGAAGCCGTGGTCGAAGTGACCAGTGTGGCTACCCGTTATTTGCGGGCTAAAGTTCACCGAATCCGTAAAACCAGCCCCCACCGAGTGGAACCCCGCGACAGTTACGCCGATCAAGTCGGCGGCTTTGAACTGGAACATTTGGATTACCCAGCCCAGCTGGCCTTTAAACGAGACGTGGTCGCTCAGGCTCTGGAACGTTACCAACCCGAGGGCTTTCACAGTTATGACTTGCGGCCAACCTTGGGAATGAAAGATCCTTATGGCTACCGCAACAAAGCTCAGTTCCAAGTTCGCCGTAACGCCGAGGGTCAAGTCGAAGCCGGCTTATACGCTGAACGGAGTCATGATTTAATCGACCTACCAACCTGCTCCGTCCAAATGCCTGTCACCATGACCGTCATGCGAGCTGTGGTCGCTATGCTGCAAGACCTTGATATGCCGATCTACGATGAAGAACAAAAATCAGGGATTGTCAAAACTTTGGTCGTGCGGGCCGCGGCACACACTGACGACGTGCAACTGGTCTTCATCACCAACTCGCCTAAGCTCCCGCATAAACGCGAATTGCTGGAGCGCATTGCTAATGAGCTGCCCCAAGTAACCTCAGTGATGCAAAACATTAACCCCGGTGAAACCTCATTGGTATGGGGCGATGATACTCGCCACTTGGCTGGTGCCGAGGCAATTACGGAAAAGCTGGGCGACTTGACCTTCAAACTGTCAGCGCGAGCCTTTCTCCAACTCAATCCGGCACAAACGGAAGTCCTCTATGATGAGGCCAAGAAAGCCCTCGACTTACAACCCGGGCAAACGGTCGTTGATGCCTACGCCGGTATCGGCACGATCGGGCTGTCATTAGCCGATGTCGCTGCCGAGGTTCGCGGAATGGAAATTATTCCCGAAGCCGTCGATGATGCGAACGCTAACGCCGCGGCTAATGGGATTACCAATGCGCACTATGAAGTTGGTACAGCCGAAGACCTATTGCCTAAATGGGTCATGGCGGGCTTCCGTCCCGACGCCATCGTGGTTGATCCACCGCGTACCGGCTTAGATGCTACGTTAATTGAAACCATTCTTGCCATTCGGCCAAGTAAGCTGGTCTACGTTTCCTGCAACCCATCGACGCTGGCTAAAGATCTGGTTGACCTGACGGCTGACTATCGGGTTGAGTATATCCAGTCCGTTGACATGATGCCCCAAACTGCCCGCTGTGAAGCAGTCGTTAAATTAACGCGTCGTCAATAGATTAATAGGCAGACCCGCTGTTTCGTGTTAGACTTTTATTTAACGATTAATGACCGAATTTTAAGAAAGTTGGCAAATGACATGCAAGATCCTTTCAAGGGCTTCAATGACGATCAGAATAATAACGGCGACGGTCCACAAGGATTTCCGTTGCCACCGAACTACGCGACCGTCGTGAATCCTGAGACGGGAAACATGCGGATCGCTAAGGTTGGGTTTTCGTGGACGTCATTTTTATTTGATGCCTTCCCTAGTATTTTCCGGGCTGATTGGTATAACTTCCTATGTATGATGGGTGTTGAACTCGGAGTCCAGATGCTTCTATTGATGAGTGTTAGTGGTGAAGCACAATTAGTCCAGTATACGTCAGCATTAAGCTTTCTACTTCGTGTTCTCTGGGGTTCTATCTATAACATGATGTACTTCAAGCACCTATTCAACCGTGGTTTCGTCCCTGCCGATGACCGTTCACGTGACCTGTTGACCCGGGCACATTACTGGTCTCAGCCAAAAGAAAAGTAATTAATCCCAAATAAGATCGGTCTTTTCGGAAAGTAGATTTCTGAGAAGACCGGTCTTATTTTAATCGTATTAATGACCAACTAGTTAGCGCAATATATATCTACATCAAGGGTGCTGTCGGCTAGATTAAAGCCACAGCCAGTGACCGGGATTAGCTACCCGGCGACTGGCTCAGCAAGGTAGTCGGTTACGTCCTCCCATATTCTAGACTAGGGGGCGATTGAACATGACTCTATTAGTGAGAAAGGTATTAGGGGCGGGGGTTCGCAATGGCAGCCTACGTGTTATCCTTAGCGATAGTCAATTTGGCTAGAGCCTATCGGATAATCAAAAAAGCCACTTCTAAAAGAAGTAGCTCCCCATAATACCGCACTAGACTTGCGAACTTGTGGCGACTGTCCAAATCAGTCGTCACTTTTTATAGTCTCATTGTATCCGCTATCGAATGCTGGTTCAAGCTTAACCGCTTACTAAGAATCAGACTCTGAGTGAGCTATCATCCCAAATAGCCTGCTGTATCAGTGATACACCTGTAGCTTAAGACTTAACGAATAGGCAGAGACGCCTATCAGCAGATATTTTATACGGTCTGATGGTCAGATTAAGAATGTGTTTTGTCCTGCAATCACCATTTAAACAACAAACCCAAACCTAATATAACTATCCCAGTGACTATGACAGAAATTAGCGTTCCCAATAAAATACTGAAGATAACATTGATATTCTTTTGCGCCAATTTAACCGTTAAATAGTCTGCCAGCATGAAAAAATCTAACGTTAACAGGCTGAATCCCCAAGAAGCACGGCCCACTAACATCAAAGCGATGCATATTAATAAAACAATTATCATCACATACGGAATTTTTTTTAGCGTAGAAGTACTGTACTGATTAGCTAGAGCTTCCGTCCAACGCGAGTTAGTTTTCATTTAGACTATTCCCCTTTAGTGGCTCAGATTAATGCTAAGCCTTATTACAGAAGCTACTTTCTCTTCGTTGAAATATACTCAAAAACTTCAATAACAACAATAGCAACTAGCAAACCAATAAACATGCGCTTTAAACTCGACCAATTAAAACTGAAACCGTTGGCCACAACACAGGTAAATATATGCCATGATCCCGATTGTCACATAGCATATAAGATAGTTACGTAACCTAATCCTTCTGTTACTGCCATTTCATCAACTCACTACCGTTACGGTGTTTGCTGAAACCGGCTAACTCCCGCCAAAAGAGGCCATCATCGTAACCCACGGTGATGACCTCAGTTAATTTTATCTAACGTTTTCTCCAAAGTCTCTCATAGAAAATTGCAATGATCACCAAAATACCGAAAAAACAGAGATTAATGGCTGCCAGCCAAAGCCACGAAACGATACCGGTCAGGCCACTAGGAACTAGTGCCGTAAATACCCACAAAGCAGCCTCCATTACTATGAACATTAAAAAGTATTGCGATTGACTATAATGATCTTCACGTAACTCTCTCCAATGCGACAACGTATACAAAGACGAAAAAATATTTGCAATTGAAAACGCGACAGCCAAAATAATTCTCATTTTCAAAGCACACTTAAAGTTGATTGCCGCAAATACGCCAACCAAAATGCTAAACAACACTAAAAGTATTCTCTTTATTGATATGACCATGATTTATACTTACCACCTTTGAAGTGGAATACGCGCCCCTTAGCAAATCCCTTGCCGGAGGCCGTGCTAATCCAAACCGAAGTGCAACACCAATGGCACCACCCACAGCGCCTAATGGTAGTAGGCGGATTTGTGCCAGTACGTTAAATCCTTGTTTTTTTGCCATGTTCAACATACCGGCACTAATATAAACGTCCACGTTCCCTTTCTTTGCAGCACCGTGCCAAACAATTTCATAGTTTCTTTACCACTATGAGCTTGTAATATACTAATATTAGGTGAACTTATTCGCCATCCCTATACATATTTTGATATTCAATTTACAGTTGCCATTATGGCAGAATAAATCACTACAAGAAATAAAATAGTTAAAACGGTTAAAATAGCCTTCTGATAATTAGACATTTCAAAATCTTTATGAAGATGTTTATAAAAAAGGATTGAGATAACCGTAACTAGGTAAATAAATCCGATCGTTATGAGTAAAATCATAATATCCTCCTCATTAAAGTACCCCACCTGAATTAGATACTAACTTGTTTTTTTAAGTTAACGGATCCAATTGGAAATTCGTCAGTCAGCGTCATACGACATCCTCCTTTTGATCGCTTTTTATTAATCATCTTTTTTACGTCACTTTGTGCTTGAGAACAACGTTTTCCTAAGATTTTTCCGCCAAATGCTCTCGCAGCTGCCCCTATTGGTCCGGCAAATGCACCTGCAATAGTCCCACCTGCAAGAATTAAGTTCTCACATGTACCATAATAGGTTCGTAACTTACCAAGCGCCGACTTGGATTTCGCATAATCATTAACTCCGCCGTCAACAAATTTTTCTTGTACCGAGGCTGGCTTTGTAATTGATCGCATGACCCCAACGCGCTTATTAACGTTAGGACTATCATTTTCGTTAATATTATATGAAACTTCAGCACCATCGTACTTTTTAATAAGGGCTTGCATTTGTTTCTGTAGATCCTGAGGCAATAACGCCTGATTGTACAATGATTTTGCTTCCTTCTCAAATTGTTTATAAATATCATTTGAGTCAGAAATCGTTATCATTGCTGCATCCGAATTACCAGTTGCATCTGAAGCATTAGCAACATTTGTGTAGAGAATATTCACTGAAACCATGGCAGCTAAGCCTAAAGCTAAGTCTAAAAGTTTTTTTGAAAATTTGATAAGAACAACTCCTCAATTATTTATTACTATTTCTTTGTGCCGACGTCAGCAGAAATAAATATACCAAGAAGTTTGCCTTTTTAAGAGAAGCGGGATGTTTACATATAGAGGTGTAACGACTTAATTTCCTCACTATAGATAACTTTGCAACCCATCTTTATTATCCCTCCACCTATTTTTAACAAGTAGAGAATGTTTTTAAGTTAGGTAAGCCGGGTTCATCTAAATCCAAAGTATGAGGCCTCGGATATCAACTTTGGGTCTAGTTAATCCTTACTTTTTCAACGTAATCCAATCGTTTCCCCTTGTAAACGGGGTGTTCCTTATGTACTTCAACGCATAGATTTAACCTCAAATCAGGAGGTTAAATCTATGCGTAAACTTATAACTATCGTATTCACTTGCTTCATCATTCTATGCGGTGGATCAGTAAAGGCTAACGCCGCAACTTTACATGTGGCTCATAGCTCGGCGTTATCTTGGTCCGCCAGTTATACCATCGTTACCTCAGGTAATAAAATTAAAAATGTTTCAAACATCAAGGTCAGTACCCGTCTTGGTGCGATCACTAAGACATACATGACCAAAGATTTTGCCAGTAAGGTAACGCTATATCTCGTTCAATTGGTACCGTTAAGCATCAAGCAGCTTTATCTGCTCATATGCAAAAGGGTAAGTTATACGTTACGTTCACTTAACCTGATAAACCACCGTCTTAGATGGTGTAATCCAATTATCATCAATAATCACATATGTACCCATTAAGCTAACAATCATAACCAAAATCGATATGACAATAATCGTTTTATGAAGACTATTATACTTGGTATTTCGCCAAATCGCATACAGTGGCAGCACCATACCAATCGGTGGAATTAAAGCTGACGCTAATACTAACAAGATCAATATCAGACCTTCATCGGTATTTTGATGAATCTCTGTGTTGACCTTTTTTAATTGAACCTGTTTCTTTTTAATTTCCGCATTACTAACCTGAATTTTAGATGCCAGCTCGGTATTCTCACGGATGAGCTCGTCAATTGACAACTGATAAATATCACTCAGTCGAACCAAATTATCTAAATCCGGATATCCCCGTCCATTTTCCCATTTTGAAATTGACTGTCGCGTCACGTGTAGAATAGTCGCAACCTCATTTTGGGACAGGCCCTGATTAATCCTAGCTCCTTTTAATTGTGTACAAAGTTCTGTAATAGTATCTCTCCTTAGTCGTTAATCGCTTAATTAAATTTGACTGTTGCATTATACGTGGGCCGCTAGAACGTGTCAAGAAGGTCTGCCAGCCCCATCTTCTTGCGCCCGGACAGGTTAAGGGGGTCGGCTCATTGCCATCGTGAAAAAAGGCCCTCAAGACAGATGTCATCACGCCACAGAACCACACTAACCTTATTTATTGGCTTATCAAACGCTGACTTTAATTTAATCGGTGGCGCCTTTAAAGATACTTTCGCCGCCGAAGCCATAACCACACCACTACACTTAGAATAAATGAAATGATCACTACCGCCAAAATACCCGCATCACTTTTGGCAAACGGCACCGGCACGTTGATCCCCCACAAGCCATAGACCATTGTCGGAATCGTTAAAACAATCGATATTTCCGTCAAAACCTTCATAATCGAATTTAATTGGAACGATGACATATTGTTAATCATCGTTTCAAAGTTATCCAGATAGGCACCATATAGCTTGAGAATACGATTCATGGTGTCAATTTTATCGTAGAGTTTCATGATAATTTTTTCGTTTTCCCGGTTAAACGACTCGATATCATTGAAGTGTTTATCCAAAAAATCAACAATCTTCTTATTGGCATCATAGGTCGAAGACAACGTTATCATATACTTCTGTAGCGTTAATAGCTCACCAAACACGGGCTTGACTGGTCCTGATTCAGAGATCGATGTTTCCAGCCCATCAATCTTATCTTTTAGTTGCCGTAAATCATTTGTCATGAGTTCAAAGCTCGTTTTCAAAATCTTCAAGGTCACTTCAACGACAAAATTGCTGCTATCTTGTAGCTGAAACTGTGTCAGAAGTTGGCTAATAAACGCGATTCGGTGAGCCGTCACAATAATGAGTTTCCCTTTAAAAATTAAGAGCGCAATTGGCGTGACTAGATTATCTAAATGCAGGCCTTTATTGAGCTCTGGCAATAAGAAGCTAATCGCAAGGAACTTCTTGCCACTGCTTTGAAATACATAATCACAGACAACTTCATCATCCCGTGCTAAAACTTCATCCAAATCAAAATCATACTGATTTTTCAGATCCGAGATAATCTTAGCGTTATTGCCATAGACATAGTTAACATCATAAGTTCGATAATCACCGTCAGGTACTGGGGTCAGCAGATCTTGTTTGATCTCAAAAGAACGTATCATAACACGCCTCCTTAATAGGCACCTGAGGTTAACCTTTCAGGTCTGAACAGGGGTAGATATCTACACGTTGATTGTTCATAAAAAGTATACCTGTATGCTCTCATTGGATAAACTGAAGTGCTCATCGCGTTCCGGACATCATGGTTTGGGCTGAGCGTGTAAAGATGTCTTTGCTTATTACGGTGCCTTTGAGACAAACTTAGCTTAAAGATACTTAAGCCCCAAAAGTTTAAATTATTCTAGCCTTACGCGCAGTAGGCTTGTCGTGCATAAATTTTTTTGGTAAGCTGACTCTAACTTAGCCCTTGAGGAGGACCTATTCGTGACTAATCGGCAAGATCACCCCATCGTGCGTTTCTGTAAAGGCGTTATCATCGCCCTAGGCTTCATTCTCCCCGGTGTTTCCGGGGGCGTGCTCGCCGCTATTTTAGGGTTATACGAACGTTTATTAAATTTCATGGCCCATTTTCGACAAAATTTCTGTCGTGACTTCTGGTACTTTGTGCCGGTTGGTCTGGGCGGCATCGCGGGCGTCGCGCTATTATCGGCACCGCTGGAATATCTGTTGGCTCATTGGCAAGTCATTGTGCTGTGGGGCTTTGCGGGGGCCATTGTGGGCACGTTGCCCGCCCTGATGCACACCGCTAACGCCCACACTCCCCGAGATGGCGTTGACTGGGCTTGGTTTTTCGGTACCCTATTGCTCAGCGGGGGGCTCTTATACTTCATGAGTGATCTCTTTGGTACGTTACCCGCCAATTTTGGTGGCTTCATCGTGGCGGGCGCTTTAATTGCCCTGGGGGTCTTAGTTCCTGGGTTAAGCCCCTCTAACTTACTCCTAATCTTAGGTCTCTTTACTCCCATGCTAGCTGGCTTTAAACAGCTTAACCTACTGGGCGTCTATTTACCGATTGCCTTAGGCGCAGTACTAGCGATGGCGCTCTTTTCCAAAGCCATGGACTATCTGATCCACCGCTTCCATTCACGGGTGTATCACTTCATCTTGGGCATCGTGGTAGCCAGTACCATTCTGATTCTGGTTCCCAATCCACACGCTGCTGAAAGCATCTCCTATGCTGGCGTAACGCCGTTAGCCCTGGGGCTAAGCGCCGTTGCTGGTCTGCTGGGCATTGCCCTGGGTTACTGGATGAGTCGTTTAGAAGTCAAATATAAATAAAATAATCAGCCATTTCTCATCAGAAGAATGGCTGATTATTTTTTACGCCTGTTCTCGCGAAGCGGCAACTTCCACACAGTACGTTGTCTTTCCACATGCCGGACACGTTAATTTGCGCGTCCGTAGATGATGCCCGGCCCAGAAGGCCTGCTTAAATCGTGGTTGAAAAACGGTGTGACAGTTGGGACAGCGATAGCGCACCGCTTGAAAGTAATGGTAGGTTAGCCACCCAGCTACCCCACAAGCGAGCAACATGACGCCGCCAAATACCCACCAGTTACCGGTCAGCCACGCATATACGAGCCCCGCTACCTCAATGGCATCCATGACTAGTCCACCAATAATTAGTTTTCCATGAACTTGACGTAACCGCTGTTGATTTGTCATGAGCTGATCCATGTCATGAATGGATTCGAGCGGAAAGGGTCCCGACACAGCTAGCGCTTTTTGGACTGCGATAACCGTCTTGAGTTGGGTCGTTGTCGCGGCCTGGTCTTGACGCAAACGCTGTACTTGCTCTGTCAGCAACAATTGTAAAACATCAGTCGCATTGGGACTATTTAGAATATCCTTGATCGCCGCTAATTTCAGGCCCATACTTTTTAACACTAAAATGAGCTGTAGCCGTTCAATATCTTGGGCCGTATACTCACGGCGGCCACCGGCGGTCGTCATTGATGTGAGTAACCCCCGCTGATCATAGTACTGAATTGTGCGGACAGAAACGCCCACGTGTTTGGCCAGTTCTCCGGTCGTATAAGTTGACATGAATCTCACCTCCTTAGCTTGGTTATATCAGATAACGTCGCGTCATCAGCAAGCCTTTTGCAAAAATATTACCGATTAACCCGGGAAATAACCGAAAAAGGCCCAACTCATCGCGAGGATAAGTCGGGTCTTGGTATCTAAGCCGTCGTTTCAGTAGCCGGTCGTTCAAAATTCAATTCATAATGATCCAACCCTAGCGCGCGATGAGTAATGAGTGAACAGCCACCCAAAACCGTCGCTAATCGGGCATTTTGCGTTAAATCAATGGTCAATGCATTATGCGCTAAGTTTTGATATACCGTTCGAATTTGCATCAAGAGTGTTGGAATTTCTTCGACCAATGGTGAGTTAATAAAGAACGCGTCGGGGTCCAAGCTACGCATGAGGTTATAAATCAAGCCCCCAATTGCCGTAGTAAATTTAGTCAAAACGGCCAGCGTATCAGCGTCCTGTTTTTGATAAAGGGCCACTAGTTGTGGACGATCCAGATTCGTAATTCCTTTTTTCTGTTCTAACTGCTGAATGATCGCATCCTCAGAACTGATATCTTCCGCGTGGACCGGATGGCCGGCACCCGCATCGTCCATTTCAATGCTGACGACCGTCTGCCCGATTTCACCCGCATCGCCGTGCTCACCCCGAAACAATTCGCGCTGAAGGATGATGCCGGCACCAATCCCGCGGTGAATGCTGACGGTAACCGTACTATTCAAATCACGGGCACCATTGAAGTCTCGCTCATAAACGGCGGATAAATTGGCCTCATTTTCGAGTACCACGGGCACTTGATACATGGTAGAAAAGACCTGTTCCAAGTCAATGCCATCCATATCAATAAAGGGCGACGTCTTGATCTGATTGTCCATGACGATTCCATGAATGGAAAAGCAGATCCCCAGTAAGCCATGGCTGGTCGTATCTTCGGCTTGGACGGCCGCAATGTAGTGATTGATTTGATCAATCATTTCATGGATGGATTGCCCCTTAGTCTCAATGCGATCATACTTCCATACCTGACCATTCAGATAGGTCACTAAGGCATGTAGGTGGCGATACCCCAAATCAAACGTTAACGTGAACCCATAATTTCGATTAATTTCGATTAGTGTTGGCTTACGACCACCCGCGTTCGAGGCCTCTCCTAAGCCAAGCTCCGTTAAGTATCCATCGGCCATCAAGGTATTATATAGTGATGACACCGTGGACTTATTAAGATTTAACTGATGGGAAATCTCGATCCGCGAGGTGGGATGATTATTAAAAATTTGTTGAAGCACAAATTTTAAATTCTGATCGTGCAATTGGTTACGATTCATACTGCGACGGACCATAAAATCCCCTCCTCATTAATTCTGATTTACTAGTCGGTCATTTCAATGTTAGTAGTTCTAAAAAACCAACTAACTAAAATTACTAACTATCCCGGCCAACGTCATTTTGCAAACGGTAACACTATTTGCACCATGGTTCAGTGAACCAACCAACTCCAGTATCGCTTACTCTTCCTTAAAATTCAACCGTTTTACGGCATTTTTCTAAATAAGTGAATCAGTTTTAGGAAATGATTTGGTTAAGTGATTAAAAAAACTGCCCAGCTCACACCAGACAGCTTTCTTTAAATCTAATCTCCATGCACCGTGATCTGGAGAATTCGCTCAACGTCAGCCGCGGTCCGCACATGGTTCTGTGGCATCTCTAACTCAGTAATTGCGACCATATCAGCTGGTAGCAATTCGAAATCAAACACTTCTAAATTCTCTTGCAGTCGTTGCTCATGGGTTGACTTGGGAATAACCACCACGCCCCGCTGAATCAACCAGCGAATGGCCACTTGAGCAGGTGTTTTATGGTATCGCTGCCCAATCTTAGTCAAAACCTCATTGGTAAACAAGTCATGCCGCCCCTCGGCAAACGGTCCCCAGGCCTCTGGCTGAATGCCATTAGCCTGTAGATAATCCACCGGTGCCGTTTGGGGTTGGAAGACGTTGATGGGAATCTGGTTAACTGCTGGCTTAATACGGTTAAAATGGGTGAACGCCGCCAATAATGCCGGCGAGAAGTTTGAGACACCAATCGCTCGAATTTTACCGGCTTCATACAGTTCTTCTAAGGCGCGCCACGCCCCATAAACATCGCCAATTGGTTGATGAATCAGGTAAAGATCCAAGTAATCTAACCCCAACTTAGCCAATGAATCACGCACGCCGCGTTGGGCGCCCGCATAGGTCATATCTTGAACCCATAATTTTGAGGTCACGAATAACTCTTCACGGGGCACCTTACTTGCAGCCAGCGCGGCACCCACTGCCGTTTCATTATGGTAGGCTGCCGCGGTATCAATCAAGCGATACCCCAATTCTAAGGCTGTTTCCACAGTTTGTTGCGTTTCGGCTGGGTCCCAGACTTGAAACACGCCCAGTCCTAGCTGGGGCATGGTGACCTCATTGTTCAATTTAACGGTTTGCATGGTGGAACCCTCCTTTAGTTAATCACGGTGTTGCTGTTGCCACCGTCTAATCTCGGCCAACCGGGCTTTGAACCGGCCCTCACGCCCTTGCTCGGTTGGTTCGTAATACACGTGACCCCGCAAAGCTTCTGGCAAGGTCTGCATCGTCGTCAATTTAGCGGCCGACTCATGGGCATATTGATAATCTGCCCCATAACCCAGGTCTTTCATCAGCTTCGTTGGCGCATTGCGCAATTGCAGTGGAACTGGTTCATCACGGGTCTGCTGGACATCCTTTTGCGCCGCCTGACTCGCTTTATAAATCGCATTGGATTTGGGTGCCAGCGACAAATACGTCACTGCCTCGACCAGATGCACATTACATTCTGGCATTCCCAAAAATTGACAGGCTTGAAAAACATTGATGGCCACATTTAACGCATTCGTGTCGGCCAACCCAATATCCTCACTGGCAAAGCGCACCAGCCGTCGCGCCACATACAGCGGGTCTTCTCCGCCACTAAGCATCCGCGTCAACCAATAAATTGCCGCATCCGGATCGGAATTGCGCATCGACTTGTGTAGCGCCGAGATAATATTGTAGTGCTCCTCACCCGTCTTGTCATACAGCACAAACTTTTGGGTAATCAGCTGTTTCAAATCAGCCTGAGTAACCGTGACTTGGTCGCCTTGCTTATCACCATTCAACACGGCCATCTCTAACGTATTCAGCGCCATACGCGCATCCCCGTTGGCAAATTCGGCAATCGCTCGCAACTCAGCATCACCAATAGTCACCCGGCCAGAAAATCCAGCTGGATTAATCAAAGCGTTACGCAACAACTGGTCAATATCCGCCGTTGCCAACGCCTTTAACACAAATACCTTACACCGTGACAGCAACGCTGAGTTGACTTCAAACGACGGATTCTCCGTGGTAGCACCAATTAAGATAATGCTCCCCCGTTCAACGTAAGGTAAAAAGGCATCCTGCTGCGCTTTATTGAAACGATGAATTTCATCCACGAAAACAATCGTCTGCTCGCCAATTTCCCGATCAGCTTCCGCCTGATGCATAATTTTTTTGATTTTACTGATACTACTATCGACCGCGCTAAAGCTCAGAAAGGTGGCTTGCGTTTGCCGGGCAATAATTTCAGCCAGCGTTGTTTTCCCCACACCCGGCGGTCCCCAAAAGATCATGGAGGACACCTGATCATTTTCAATCAGTTCCCGTAAAATCTTACCTGGTCCTAACAAATGTGCCTGACCCACGAACTGGTCCAACGTTTGCGGACGGACCCGACTAGCTAATGGCGTATTACGCTGACTATTTTCAAATAATGACCCTTGCTTCATGGTGACCGCCCCTTTCCTCATTTTATGATACCGCTGATGTTGCTTAGCGAACACCATTTCGCATAAAAAAGGGCTATGACCTTCGCCATAACCCTAAAATACGCTACGCATTGGCAGCTTTCTTCTTTTTCTTCTTGCTCTTCTTTTTCTTTTCATCGCCCACGTACTCGACCGCCGTTGACTTACGAATCGTGGTAACTTTGATCTTACCTGGATAAGTCAGCGTCGATTCAATCTGTTGGGCCACTTCCTGCGTCAAATTGGCCGCGGCGGTATCATCCAACTCCTGTGGTTTAACAATAATCCGCAGTTCCCGACCGGCCTGAATAGCGTAACTTTCAGCCACACCAGACTGGTCGTTGGCAATTTTCTCCAACGCACGCAATCGATTAATGTAGTCTTCGACAGACTCACTCCGTGCACCCGGTCGTGCACCAGAAATCGCATCCGCTGCCGCCACTAGTTCGGCCAGTGGCGAGGTCTTCTCGACGTCGCCATGGTGCGCAGCGATTGCGTTAATCACAACATCATCTTCCCCATATTTCTGGGCAAACTCCGTTCCAATCTCCACGTGCGTGCCCTCGACTTCGTGGTCGATCGCTTTTCCAAGGTCATGGAGTAAGCCAGCCCGGCGCGCCAAACGCGTATTATACCCTAACCGCGCTGCCATCGCTCCCGTTAATTGGGCCACTTCGATTGAGTGCAACAACACATTTTGACCATAACTAGTCCGGTATTTGAGTCGTCCAATTAGCTTCATCAAATCAGGGTGCATCCAACCAACGTGCAGTCCGCTGACGGTCTGCTCACCCGTTTCCCACAAACTGTGGTTTACATCACGTTGGGCATTTTCCACTTGGGTTTCAATCTGGTTCGATGAAATCCGGCGACTAGCCACTAAATTGGTCAACGCCACGCGGGCCACTTCTCGCCGAATAGGATCATGGGTACTGATAAACAACGTTGTATTATCATCTGGCACAAAGATTAGATCGGTCCCCGTGAGCGTTTCTAACAAGCGAATGTGTTGCCCATCACGGCCAATAATCTTACTACGAATTTCACCGTTAGGCACCGTCACCGTATGCTCCAAATGTTCTTTAGGGAGGTCTTGCGGGCCACTTTCAGTGGCCGATAATACCACATCCTTGGCCCACCTCTCCGCGTTTGCGACGGCGTTGTCATTCAACGCTTTAATCTCAACATCACGATCACGCTTCAAGTCCAACTCCGTATCGGCTAACACATGGTCTTTAGCCGCTTGTTCATCAATTCCTGCCTGTTGAGCCAACATCTCATCTCTGTCAGTCCGTAGCTGGAGTGCCTGGGCCTTGAGGTCGCGAATCTTTTGGCGTTGATCGCGATTAGCCTGACTTCGTTCATCCAGTATCGCTGTTTGGTCAGCTAACCGGACGCCCATTTGGCCCAATAACTGTTCACGTTGTTGACGCCGCTGTTCGCGAACTGCGATATCACTTGTTTGCTCGGCTAATTCATCCTTCACTGATTGTTGGTAAGTAAGCGTCTCACGCCGACTGTCGGCCGTCAGCTTCGCAATCTTTTGCTGCGTCTCAGCCGTTGCCGAAGCAATGATGTCGCGGGCTTGTTTCTGTACCGCTAACAGTTCTTGACGATGATGATGTTGCCGCACCACGTACCCAATTACCAAGCCAATCAGCAGGCAGCCAATAATAAGTCCTGTGATTAACAATTTAAATGTGCTCCTTAAATTTCAGTCTGTCATTAAGTTATTTTCATTTGTGCTCCCCAATTTAGAGGGCCACTTATCTTGTTAATTATACGCTATTTCTAGCCACAACCCAACCAACTATCTTACAGGCTTTTCCATCGCTACGGGCAGGAACAACCAAGCCAGTAAAATCGCCTTAACAGCCGTCGCAATCCAGAGCACGCCATGGGGCGTCAACATCGCTAAACGCGCGCCAATGCCACATCCGACAATAAAAATCAAGAGAACGCCAGCCAAACGGATTTGACGCTGACGGGCAGATTGATCCCCGACAATCCACGCCCGATAGGTACTGGTTGCCAGATTTTTGGTATTGCCCGTCATAATGCCATTGTTGATTCCTAGGCCACCGACCTGCCGAAAGACAGTCAGCTCATAGCCAGCTACAATCCCTAGAAAAAAGATTAACCACATGGTCGGCAGTGTCTGTTGCAGGCTCGCTAAAATCACGTACGCACCAACGTCTAATACCATCAACCATCGCATTTGACGCCGATTATTGCCGCGCCCTAAGTGTTCACTCAAGCCCTGCGCGCCAAAACACCCCAGAAAATAACCGATCCAAACGGGCACGTTGACCCACGCGGCGCCCCAGCCATGTTCAATTAGCTTAACCGCAAACACAACCAGGTTACCCGTTTGGGCGCTGACGAAAACCGCGCCATGATTAAGAAACGTATCCGCATCAATCATCCCCATTACTAGGGTTGCGCCTAAGGTCAGAATCGTCGCTGTAACGGGGCGAAACTGTCGCGTAGTTTCTGCCATGTTAGCCATCCCCTTTGTTAACCCTCCAAAATTCCTAATAACTTCTATCCTACGCCAGCACTTAAGCGCATACTTCTGGGTACCCGCCTTGCTGGGCCCTTGGCAACAGTCAATGTGGTTTCAAGCTAACACTGTCCAATATCTCTACAGTAATGGTCATAGTTGGACCAACCAACGTGACCACGCCACACCACCATAGCCCGACGGGAAGTGGCAAATGGGCTCAGTACCGTCGTTATCCTTTGTGCGCGTCTTTCGCGCGCTTAGGATAAGACCGAGCTTTAAGACAAGTGATCTGCTTGGCTTAAAGTCGTGTCCGGTACGTTCCAGCCCATTTGCTGCGACCAGAGGGCGGGCAGTAGTTGGCTTAGTCGCACTAAACCAGTATAGTTATGCCGCAACTAGAAATCAGACAATTCTGGCAGCCCTCTAAGAAGCATCACTTAATATACTTCGCTAAAAAAGCCTTCACCGTCTGTGTATAACGTTGCGGTGCATGCGATAGTGAGGCTGCATGCTGGGCGCCCGGAACCACGAGCAGTTGCTTAGGCCCAGCATCTGCCCGATAGACTTGGTAAACCATCTTCGTTGGCACAAAGGAATCTGCCCCACCATGAATAAATAACATGGGTTTGTGGTTTTTCTTGACTGCTGCAACAGCATTAGCGTCTTTAAAATAAAAGCCCGCCTTAGCTTTGGCAACGGCACTCGTCAATGGCACCATTGGCCAATAAGGTAAGTGATACATTTGCTTAGCCTGATACGTGATTTCGGCTTGTGCGTCTGTATACCCGCAATCCTCCACGTAGGCTTTTAATTGACTGGGCGTTTTCAAGCCACTCGTCATCATCGTTGTCGCGCCACCCATGGAAACGCCGAACAAGACCACCTGTGACTGGGGCCCTTGCTTAGCAATAACCTGTTTGACCCATTTTAAATAATCGCGACTTTCGTAATAACCGTAACTAATAACCTTCCCTTGGCTTTGCCCCTGTCCTCGGGTATCCGGCGTGAGCGTATTGTACCCTAGCCGATGAAACATCGCGACATAGCCACCCATAGCCTCTTTACTGGACCCAAATCCATGAACCAACACCACCGTTTTCTTGGTGTCATGGGCTGCGGGAACATAATCAGCGACTAATTTTAGACTTGCCCCGGCGGCTTTCTCCGTCCACCGTTGTTTATGTACCTGTCGATACCACTTCTTTTGTGCATACAGCGGGTCTGACTTCTTCAAGGTCGTTCCAGAAGACACAAAACTCTTTTTACCACTTGCCACCGTCATATTGTAAAAATACAAACTTCCCCCTAAAAGGCCACCTAAAATCAAGACCACCACGATTCCTAGGCCAATTAGCCAATGTTTCAGTCGTTTATTCACCGTTATGTCCTCCTCAATTCTCTCAACTCTTTGCTACTGGTTAGTATACGGAGTTCCTTTCGCCAACGCAATCGTTAGGAAATTTGCTATAATGAATCCAACTTACGCCTAGGAGGCCTTGCCGATGAAATACTCGTTAAATTGGGATTTAGACTCACTTTTTGCTGGGGGGATTAACTCGCCCCAGTTAGCTGCCAAGCTAGCCCAGCTCAAAACGGCGATTGCTACCCTTGCTGATTTACTTGATCGCTGGGACGCCGCCAGTGACGCGCCACAATATCCCCAGTTCGTCAAACTCATTGACCAACTGCAAACCATTGATGCGGGCCTTGGTCAGGCTGGCATCTTCATTACTGCCGTGGGTTCTGCCGATGTGAACAATCCCGGTGTTGCCCCAATGGAAGCTCAATTACGTGACTTGGAAACCCAAGCCGATAACGTCAGTGGCAAGCTCAAAAAGGTGCTGGTTCAAGTCCCCGACAACTACTTTGCCGCGCTCTTAGCCCTTCCGGCTCTACAACCAATTGCCTTTAATCTCCGGGAAATGCGCGATGCCGGCAAGGAATTACTGGACGACAAAACTGAGGCCCTGATCAACCGCTTAAACTTAGACGGTAAGGCTGCCTGGAGTAGTCACTACGACTCATTAGTCGCCACCATGCAGATTCCCTTTCACGATGAAAATGGGCACCCCGTGACGCTATCCGCCGGTCAAGCTGACAATAACCTTTTGGGTAATGCTGATCCTCAATATCGAGCGGAACTACTCCCCGCCTGGGAACAGGCTTGGGCCGACAAGGAACAGCTCTTTGCTGATACGTTGAACCATTTGGCGGGCTTCCGCCTCACCGAATACGCCGCGCACGGAACCACTGATTTTCTCAAAGAACCACTAAAAGAAAATCGGCTCAGCGCTGCTACATTGGATACCATCTGGCAAGTTGTCGCTGATAACCACCAATTTTTATTGGATTACCTTGACCGTAAGGCGGCCCTGCTTGGTAAAAAGCATGCTGGTTGGCAGGATGTGGAAGCCCCTTTACACCTACCAGGTAGTGACGAGCACCACTTCACCTTTGATGAAGCCGCAGCCTTTATCATTCAACATTACGGTGAATTCTCACCTAAAATGGCTGCGTTAGCCCAACACGCTTTTGAACATCGGTGGATTGAAGCCGAAGATCGCGCTGGCAAAGCCCCTGGTGGCTGGATGGAAAGTGCGCCGGAAACCCACGAATCACGAATTTTCATGACCTTTACGGGATCACCCAACGACGTCTCAACCTTAGCGCATGAGTTGGGGCATGCCTTTCACTCTAGCGTGATGGCCGACTTACCTAATCTGCGTCAAGACTACGCCATGAACGTGGCCGAAACCGCCTCAACTTTTGGTGAATTGATTGTCGCCGATGCCAATGTGCAGGCTGCTCAAACAGACGCCGAAAAAATCACGCTATTAAATGCCAAATTGGACAACCCCCTAGCCATGTTTTTGAATATTCGGGCCCGGTTCTTATTTGAAACCCGGTTCTATCAACTACGCCAAAAGAAACTCGTTACTCCCGCAGAACTTAATGAACTCATGCTGAACGCGCAAAAGGAAGCCTTTGGTCACAACCTATCCAGCTACTCGCCACACCTTTGGGCTAGCAAGCTGCATTTCTATATCGACGAACCCGCCTTCTATAACTTCCCGTATGTCTTCGGTTACCTCTTTAGTCTGGGAATTTACGCTAAAGCCCAACAGACTGGTAACTTTGAAGATCAATATATCGCCCTGTTACGCGATACGGCTAACATGTCGACTGAAGCGCTCGCGCAAAAGCATCTCGGGGTGGACCTCACGCAACCGGACTTCTGGCTGGCTGGTGTTAAACTCATTAAGCGCGATGTTGCCGAATTTATGCGGTTAACTGATTCATTCGTCAAATAGTCTGCTGGTCGTTTAACCCCACGCAGAGTGGTATACTAGGTGTAAACGAAAGAAACAGGTGACGAGAATGTTTCCAGAACGACTTCGGGCCTTACGACGGGGCCAACACATTACGTTGGAACAGCTAGCAGCGGCGCTTAATGCGCAAGCGGCCGGACCAGATGAACATGCCAATACTGCTTCTCAAATTGGCAATTGGGAACGGGGCATTCGAACCCCCTCCTTTATTGAAGTTCGCAAACTCGCCGAATACTTCGATGTCACCATGGATTATCTGACGGGAAAAGCGGAACGCGATGAATACGACCTTGGCCGGCTCTTCTTGTCGGGTAAGCAGCTCAGCTTTAACCGTGAGTTACTGAGTGGTCAAGATCGCTACGAAATTTACCAATTAATTGACGGTTACTTGCATGGCAAGGAAAATCGCTTCAGTGACCCCGAACCTAATCAACAAGAAGAATTGGATCTGCATCTAGACGACCATTAATTAACAGTCGACTGATCAGCGTAACTGCTAGCCAGTCGACTGTTTGCTTGTCTTCATGTGGCTAGAAAGGACCTCTCCGTGAACCCGAAAAAACTGCAAAAACTCAAAAAGAAAGTCCGCCACGCACCGCTTAGTCAACGACCCACCACTTATATTGACCGTATGACGGCATATTATCACCAATTTAATGACTACCCCGCCATCAAGTTACTAATCAGTAACGTTCTCTTGGCGGATAAAATGTTGGCAGCTGGGAATCTGCCCCAACAATTGCCGCTTTTACAACTACCTGATGACAGTCAAGATCAGATTTACCAAAAAATCAATACGCTGTATGCCCCCGGCGACGCAACCGGCGATCAGCTGTGGAATGACTTAACCGCGGCGTTGCCCCAGCTGGACCACGACCTGCGTTCATTCCGCGATTATTTGGAAACCCACTACGGCATGTGGGCATACACCCCAGCTCCGTTTGTGACCGACTTAGCCACTTTTGTGGGCGATCGTGCGGTCTTAGAAGTCATGGCGGGCAATGGTTATATTTCAAAAGGCCTGCGAGACGCCCACAAGACTGTCTTTGCAACCGACAGTCAGGCGTGGACGGCCGAAAACGAAACTGGTCGACACCCACTCACCCCAATTGAACCCCTCAGCGCGGTGGATGCTTTCCATAAATACCAAGACCAAGTGGGCGTGGTTGTCATGTCTTGGTCGCCAGATGGCCTGCCGCTGGATTGGGAGCTCCTGCAGGCCATGCGTGCCGCCCATACCACTGTCGATTTTGTTGTCATTGGCGAGCCCCACGGTGCCACCGGTTCCACTGAGTTCTGGGACCATGCCGAATTCATTGAAAATGCAGATTCTCGGGCCCTCAACCATCATTTTACTCAGATTGATTTGGTTCAAGACCATGTTTACTTGGTCAAATAGTTTTGGGCGTCATAAGCAAAATGGTCCTTCAACAGTCAATTCGCTGAAGGACCATTTTCATTTATCGGTTTAACGGTAATAATATTGCGCCCACGTGAGCAATAGACTCAATAAGAAGATACCCACGATTGCTACGGCATGCCACCGTTTATTACCAACAAAGATGGCAATATATTCGCGCAAGATGGCGTTAGGTAGGAAAAATTTGGCTGTGTGCGCTCCAATGCCGTTAGCCTTTAATCCCGCCTTACGAGCAATCATCCCCGCCCGAAAGGTGTGATAGCCGTTGGTGACAAAGGTCACGCGCGGTCGCTGCTGCCCAGTGGCTGCAATCAGTTGCTTAGAAAAGACCATATTCTCATAAGTCGTCTTCGATTGGTCCTCGACCAAGGCCTGCTCGGCTGGCAAGCCATGGGCAATGGCATAATCCCGCATGGCCCGGCCTTCTGGGACGGTTTCGTCGCCACCTTGACCACCGGAAAAGATCACCATCGGTGCCTGCCCAGTCTTGGCAAGTTGCTTGCGATAAAACGTCAATGCGCGGTCGATCCGTCGCCCCAATAAAGGAGATACTTCATTGCCATTTAGTAATCCTGCGCCTAAAACAATTAGAAAATCTTGATTGTAACGTGGTCGATTAAATTGATACAAGACCAGCATCGTCAAATAATTATAGAACCAAAACAGGACATACGTAATCACCAACGATGGAAATAAATTAATAAAGGTATCCACGGGTTTTGACAAATTCAGTGCAGCCCATCGAGAAAAGAACGGCGCCAGTAAAATGGCCAGGCCCAAAAATAAAGTCAACATGTTGGCTAACGTATGACTCTCGCGCCGCCAGACGATCCACGCATTCCACAATAGCAGAAAGGCTTGTAACACGAAAATCACCACCACGATTAGAAAGAAGATGACAAATAGCGCCACACTGATCACAATCAACCACTTATTATTGGTCCCCAAAATGGTCATCGCCAGCGCTGCTAAAAACGAATAGAAAAATAACGAAAACCACAAGCCGTTGCTTAATCGACGTTTTTCAATCCGGTAACTAATCGTAAAACCTAAGCCAAAAAAGACTGGTATGGCCCACACCCAGTAAGCCACGATTGGAATATTAAATAAATTATCGTTCATGGTGCAACTCCCCTAAACTTATTCTTTGATAATTTTAGGATAGCACATTTACTATATGCGACACGTGAAAACTGCTTACTGGTCTTTATTTTTAGCGCTCTTCGTTTGTTGGTACAACCACATGACGACGCATCCGCAAGGTACACCAGCCCCAGCTCCCTAAGAAGCCGACCAGCGCAGGTACCAGCCAGCCGAGTTCCAAACTAGCAAACGGCAGAAGGTGATGGTAACCTGCCAAAACCGTCTGAATAGGCCCCCACTCATTAATGACTGCTGGTGCACTGTTCAACATATCTAACAGGGCTGGTAAAATCGTAAAAGCCATGGTCGTTCTGTAAATGACAGCTGCATGTCTCTGATGGGCAACCGTCAGAGAGAGAAAGATGAGGGCTAAGGCTAACGGATACATCAACATTAAAACGGGTAACGACCACGTAATGATGGCATTTAACCCCGCGTTTGCAACCAAAAACGACAAACCCGTGGTTACTCGTAACCAAAAGCGGTAACTGACTTTAGGAAATAGCTTGTGAAAGTCCTGTGCAAAGGAAGAGACCAATCCAATTGCCGTTGTTAGCACGCCCAGTGTGACGAGGACGCCCAGTAATAGCGTACCAACGTTGTTAAAGTAGTAGCCCACAATCTGGGACAAGGCAACACCGCCATTAGCCGACAATGTCAGTTGACTCATACTCAGGGCCCCTAATAGCACGAGGCCAAAATAAATGAGCACTTCTAGCGAGATACTAATGATCCCCGCCTGCGCTGTCAGCTTGGTCAGTGCTTGACCACGATAGCCTAACCCCCGAATCGCATGAATCAACGTCACACTCAACGCCAGAAGCGCCACCGCGTCCAACGTATTATAACCCTCTAATACCCCACCAATCATCGCATGCGTCTGATAGGTTAAGGTCGGCGTATGCGTGGCACTCCCCATTGGCCGTAAAAAGGCAACCAGAAAGACCAGTGCCAAGAGCGCCAAGAACCCCACATTGAGGTACTTTCCCACAATTTTTAACAGCGCCCCTTGATGCGTAGCGGCTAAATAAGTCACTATAAAGAACGCGCCGGTGAATCCTAACATCCCCACCGTAGTCCACCGCTGTGGCATAAACGGACTGAGCGCCATTTGGTATGCCGTTGCCGCTGTTCTGGGTGTGGCAAAGAATGGGCCAATCGTCAGGTGAACCAAAATCAAAAAGATTGCCGCTACTGGTCGTCCCAGTGGCCGCGCTAGGTCTAACAAGCCATCACTACGTGTCACAACAACGGCCATAATCGCTAGCAGCGGAAAAAGCGAGCCCGAAATAGCAAAGCCGATTGCCGCTAACCACCAATGCGCACCAGCTAGTTGCCCTAAATGAACCGGAAAAATCAAATTACCAGAGCCGAAGAACATGCCAAATATCAAAGAACTAACGACCAACAACTGTCCCCAACTTTTTCTCGGTGTTACTTGTTCATCTGTCATCTTTAAGTCCTCCTACTGCATCATTTTTAACTCACAAACGTCAAAAAGAGCCCTTCTCCCACTATGGGAAAAGGGCTCTACGAGTAGAACGGTACCACCTTTTTGCGACGACATCATCACCGCACTTCACGGACCAACATCCGCTAGCCAGGTAATGGTGGCCACCACGATAGCCTTAGCAACTACCGAACTCAGAATTAACCTTCACAAACCGCTGATGGTCACCTTGCATCGACCGTGACTCGCTAAACATCAACCGCTTTGCTACTACTTTCTTCAACGTTTTATAAGTATTGATGAGTAGTATAGTCGATGGATGATTAAAAATCAATGATAAATTTCACCTTTTTGTTATCTTATGATGTAACTGACTGTACGGCTAATAAAGCAATACCGTTTAGGGACGCATTTTGCTGGTAATAAGCGCGCTTTAAAACTGGTGGAAATGGAACACTCTGCGCTAACTGGGCTGTTAGGGTTGGGGCAATTTGGTCATAGGCTGCTTCCATGCCACCACCGATGGCCACGACGGCCGGGTCCCAAGTAATGCAGAGGTTCGCCAAATTAAAGGCCCATGAGGCTAACAGTTGAGTTTTAAACCGTTGCACAACCTGAGGCAACTCGCTGTTAGACCACATATCCTTGGCCGAATATGGAGACCCAACCAGTGCGGCCAGTTGCCGACCGATGGCTTGCCCACCCGTAGCTTCTTCAAACGGCGCGTGACCGGCAGCAAACCCCGCATCACTGCTAGCCGTCAATAAGTAACCGACTTCACCAGCAGCGCCGTGGCTCCCCCGAATAACCCGATCCCCCAAAGATAGGCCGGTGGCAATTCCGGTTCCCAGGTTTAAATAAAGGCCAGCCGTCGTCCCCTTTAAAGCACCATTTAGGACCTCGGCATAGGTAGCTGCCTTTACGTCATTTTCAATCCAAACTGGAATTTGGGTAAATTGACGTTGCAATGCCGCCTTGAGGTTAACGTGATCCCACCCCTTAATTGTCGGTACTAGCTTTAAATGCTCACCATCAACTACGCCGATTGTACTGACACCAATCCCCGTAACCGTTAATTGCGCCTGCGACACCAGTTGCTGACTCGCGGCCAATAGCTGCGTAACAATAGCGGCACCATCTAAACCAGCAATCACAAATCTTGTTTGAGCTAACCAATGGCCGGCCAAGTCAATGGTGGCCAAAGCAATTTTAGTTCCACCAATATCGATTGCTAAGACACCTTTAGTTGTCAACGTCTTGTCCTCCTGTCGTCATTGCTGGTTTGACATGGTTAACATACCAAGTCCGGCCCCAAAAGACGAGAATACCTATGATCGTCCAGGTAACGGCAAGGCTAATCGCACTGGCCCCTGAGGAGAAGAAGACAAAGCCCCAACCCAAGAAGGCAATGATGCTGGGAATAGGATAGAGCCACTCCTTATATGGTCGGTTTAAATGGGGGTGTTTTCGGCGCAAGACTGATAGGGCAATAATCTGCATCATAAATTGCACCACAATTTGAACGGCCATTAACGCGTTAATCACCGTCGTCAAGTCAAAGAAACAGCAAATAACCATAATCAATCCAATCACAACGAGTGAGTAATTGGGAAACTTCATCTTAGGATGAAGATGCGCAAATTTTTTGAAAAACACGCCATCCTTGGCGGCGTTATAAGGAATCCGTGAAGCGCCCAAGAGCCCCGTGTATACTGAGGCAAAACACGTCCAAATAATTAAGACGGTAATAATAGCACCACCCCAAGGTCCCCATGCACGGGTCATGAATAAGGAACCCACGTTAGCGCTATGCGCGGCTTCTCGCCACGGAACGTAACCGATAATGCCAATATTCATGGAAAGATCAATGAGTGCGACCAAGATAATTGATAGCGTAATCGAACGGGGCAATGTCTTTCCAGGCTCACGCAACTCATCACCCATGTACGCTGACGTATAGTACCCGAGATAGTCATAGATCGACAGTAACATTCCAGCACCCAATCCTAGTAAAAATTTATTTGGTGCAAATGCCCCCTGAGGAAAGTCAAATGCTAATTGGGGGTCAAAATGTAGCAAGCCGGTAATCACAATCAGGATAACTGTTAAAATCATCCCCAACCATAGTACCAACGAAATTTTAGCAACACTCGTGACGCGCCGATAAAGCAGCACCATCGCTAATAACGTAACGGCCACGGCAATTAGCTTCGTTTGTAGACCCGTTAACGCTGGAAAGAAATAGGTCATGTAATTGGCCAAACCAATGGCACCACTGGAAAGCGTTAGTGGTGTAGCTAGCAGAACTGACCAAATAAACAAAAACGGCATTAGATTGCCCGTTCGGTCATGGAAAGCGGCCTTGAGGTAATTATAAGTCCCCCCTTCACCCGGCAATGAACTTCCAAGTTCACTCCAAATTTGACCGTCCAACAAGGCTAGTACGGCGCCCGCAATCCAGCCAAACATGGCCTGTGGCCCACCCATTGTTGTTAAAACAAGTGGAATCGTGATAAATGGGCCGGCCCCCATCATCTGTGACATGTTAATCGTGATGGCCTGAAACGTCCCAATCCGACGCTCTAATCCCCCAGATTCTTTCATAGGTATGCTCCCTTTTCTCTTAATATAGTTATTAAGATAGACTTATGAAAACGGGTTGTAAATAGTTTTCTGGTATTTTTTCACAAATCATTATCGTCTTGAAATTAAAATCGGTATAGTCCTAAAGTTAGACAAAGTTCCCCGTTCCTTTGGCATGCTTTTGTATCAGGTGGCGAGACACAAAGAGTCCGAAACTTTTGTCTCGGACTCTTTGCCGCCTATACCGGATTGCGTATACGGCCTGATAGGTACAAACGCTAATTTTAACCCGGTGCCGAATCCGTGTGATCCCCGCCAGATCATCCATGGCCCTTAAACGTCTTCCGTCATCCGTTCCGCAACTAATCGCCAGTGCCCCCAAACAATCCCTAGGGTAAAGCCGGCTAAGGTTGGCACCAGCCATCCCAACCCCAGGCTCGCGAACGGCACATAAGTGTGATAGACGCGTAATAGATTAGCAATTGGTGCCCAATTAGTAACGACAGCTGGTGAGTTTGCTAACATATCTAAAACTGCTGGCACCGCCGTGAAAACGATTGTTAACTTGTAGATTAAACCAGCATGTGCCCATTTGGCAACCGTTAGTGAAACCAGAATCAAGGCCAGCGATAGCGGATACAGCAACATTAACACTGGCAATGACCAAGCAATGATGTTATCCAACCCGACATTGGCAACCAGAAATGAAGCGATAGTGGTCGTTCGTAGCCACGTTAAATAGCTAACCTTGGGAAATAATTTGTGAAAGTCTTGGGCAAATGACGTCACTAGGCCCAACGCCGTGGTGAAAACTCCTAACGTCACTAAGATCCCCAAAAAGGCGGTTCCTAGATTGCTAAAGTAGTGACCCACGATTTGCGACAACGCCACCCCACCGTTAGCCGATAGGGCTAATTCCCCCAGGCTAAAGGCCCCCAACAAGACTAGTCCAAAATAAACTAAGACCTCAACCACGATAGCCAGTGTCCCCGCCTTAGCAGTCAATTTAGTCAATTCGCGATCGTGATAACCTAACGCCCGAACTGCGTGAACAAAGGTCACACTTAATGCCAACAGCGCCACAGCATCAATCGTATTATAACCTTCCAACAGGCCACTGATAGTTGCACCACTCTGGTAAGCCACACTTGGTGTATGGTTCAAGCTCCCCATCGGCTTACAAAAGGCCACCACGAAGATCACCGCTAGGAGCGCCAAGAAGAGGGCATTGAGATACTTACCAATCCACTTGATTAAACTATTTTGGTGGATGGCAATCAAATACGCCAATCCGAAAAATCCAGCGGTAAAGAGCCACTGACCAACTGTTGTCCACCGTTGCGGTAAAAATGGTTCCGCCGCCATTTGAAAAGCTGTTGCTGCAGTTCGTGGCGTACCAAAGAAGGGACCAATTGTCAGGTGAACCATAACCAAAAAGAACGCCGCATAGTGGCGCCCCACCGGTTTGGCTAAATCATACAGACCATCGCTCTTAGTGACAACCACGGCGAGAATTGCGAGCAGTGGAAACAGCGACCCAGATACCGCAAAGCCTAATGCTGCTGAAAACCAGTGTTGTCCGGCCATTTGTCCCAGATGTACCGGGAAAATCAAGTTGCCCGAGCCAAAGAACATGCCGAAAATTAATGAACTCACCACTAATAATTGCCAAAAGTTATGTTGCGTATGTTCTGCTTGTTCCATCTCGATTCCTCCTCATCATGATTACTAAACGTTAAAAGAGCCCTTCTCCCATCAACGGGAAAAGGGCTCTAATTCAGTAGAACGGTACCACCTTTTTGTGGCCTCCAAAAATGCCACACTCATCACGGACCAACATCCGCTAGCCTAGTAATGGTGGCTGCCACGGTAACCTACAAAATCAGCACCGAACTCAGAAATGATTTTCACTAGGACGAGATGGTCACTTCTCACTCAACGTGACTCACTAGACATCGCTATCCACGCTACTTTTTTCTTCAACGTTTTATAAATATTGATAAGTAGTATAGCTGATAATTAATTAAAAATCAATGATAAATTTCATTTTTTATTAATCGTAAAAATCATCGTATTCATCTAATTCAAATAAGACGAGTTCAACACTCTCATCCAGGTTACTCCTAATCGTTTGATAGGCCGATTTGGTCATTAACTGCTGTTGAACCAGAAACTGATAGAATTTTTTCATTGTTCGCTGAACCCGTTTACACTCCGTCAGACTGCCGCCGTGCAGGTATAAGTCACCTACTTCGGCTGCATCATCATCTAATACTGTCACGAGTCGATTGGCCAGATACTCATTTAGGTAAAAGTCCAGTGCTTGCTGATATGATTTGACAGTCTTGGCTGCATATTTGGTTTGAGCAAATTGGATAAACGCCGCAATTAACTCGCGATTGACCCGTTGAATCTGGTGGGCTACCTTTTCAAATTGACGGTTGTCTTCACTTTCTAAGGCAGCCGTCGCGACTTTAGCAGTCTTCTGAAGTGTTACCCAAGTCTGTTGGAGAGCCGACTGATCCGTCAAGGCAGGAATCTCCGCGGGATGCCAAACCAGCTGATCTGTTGCTAACATGGCCGGTGTATCCTCCCAGAAAACGGTGTCCCCCGTGACCGTCTTTCGCATAATGTGAGATAATTTCCGTGATAACTTATGATCATCCATCAGCCGCTCTGCCAAAAAGGCTTTCACGGCCGGCGTTATGAGATTCAGCCGCCCCACCTGCTGGCGACTCACCGTTTGGTTAATTTGCCACAGCTTGGATACGCGTTGGTAAGCTTGAAAATCAGCCGTTGATAATCCTAAGTCATGATAGAGCAGCCGCAACTGGTCCCAAAACCGTGTCTCCATCGTCTGCCGGTTCTTCGCATTAATATCAACTAGCGCCACGACTAACGTACTTTCATCATGCGTTAAGACAACCGTCTTTTTCGCTGATAGGTCACATAAGTCGCCTGCCAAGAAAATAATGGGTTGGCAAGTGCTTCTCGCTTCGCGGCGTCTGGGGAGCTTACCTGGGAGAAATCTTGAAAAAGTGATCGGCCTTTCTGTATCACATTGATAAACATTAATAAACGTCTCCTAAATGATTAAATTATTCCAAAAAACCTATGTATCGTAGATAAAACTACAAGCTAACCTTACTCATGAAACTTATTATATCAGTCATTCTGTCGACAGCAACTCCAATACATCGTAGTTACTTGTATCGGTTAAGGACCCTCAAAAATCAATGCATGAGTATGCTATCACCTTCTATATTGTTAATCTGCACTATTTCTCGACATCTTCCTTTTGCTGCTTAATTTCTGGTATGCTTAATTATACAAATTGGTAACCTTAATGGCGCTGGTTTATCTTAGTAAAATGGCCACTAAGCTTGTTTACATACCCATTTTGTCAAAATACTTAAATTCCCGAGGAGGAACTTTTCATGTCATCATTCGCATCATTCATTGGCGGGCTCAGTCTGCTCATCGCCATTATTTTAGGCGTACTCTGGGTTGTCAATAAAATCGGTCATCGCAACACTAACCACCAGGGACGCAATGTGTTAATCGCCTTAGTAGTCGCCTTCATCTTCATCGGCATAGGAGGCGGCGGTGATTCAACTACCAAGACCAACTCAGACAAGGCCAGCATGTCTAACTCGTCAAGCGACGCCTCTGTCACGGCAACCAAGCATGCGGCTACGACACATAAATCGGCCAAACATCCCACAGCTAAGCACAAGGTAACCCCAACAGTCACGACAACCACGTCTCGAAATAGTCAGGTGCTTAAAAAACTTGTCAGCTATACCAATCACGAATCGGCTGGCCCGACTCAGGACTATTATTGGCAGTTAGGTAAGTCCCACACCACCGGATTCAAACATCTCAAATCTGGTGATTACCATTTTGCTAGTGATTCTCAAGGGCGTGCCGGCACCGCCCGCGCAGTTTTGACTTACGGCGAATACGCCGATTCACGGGGTTCCCGCCAAGGTTCCCCACTAGAACCAAGTAGTTGGCCAACGACCAATCCCAAAGTCGCTATCAGCTATGCCTTCACCGGTCGTACCTACCACGGTTATCTCTATAATCGCAGCCATTCCATCGGTGATAGCTTACTGGGCGCCAAATCTTACACGTCAGAAAACAACTTCACCACTGGTACCCGACCACAAAATGTTGGCGCGGACCAGGACGGTGGCATGCGTTACGCCGAAGAGACCGCGGAAGCTTATTGGGCGTCCAACCCGAACACCAGTGATACCATCAAGTACGAAACGACACCACTCTATTATCACAGTGAAACCATCCCCCGCGGTTCCATCGTAGACATTAAGTCATCAGATGGACAAATCAACACGGCGGTCGCTGTGATCAACTCAGCTGAAGGTATCAAGATTAACTACAATACCGGCAGCAACAATGCCAAGCCAATTAAATCGACCAGCCGCCGGTCCAGTCAGGCAACCAGTACCAACTCTGACCACGGTTACAGGAGCAGTACCGGCAGTGCAAGCCATAAAACAAACGCCACAGCCCGGTCAACCACTCATTCGGGCACGAAATCAGGTCAGTGGAACGTCGCCGCAGCCGGCATGGTATACGTTTCTGACAGCCATAAGTATTATTCACGGGTTACGAACCCCGACAACTATACTTACGAAAGTGAGTCAGCGGCCCAATCCAGCGGAGCCACGCGAGCATCTCGTGGGAATCAGTACGCACGTCCTTAACGCCAGTAGCCAGTGAATCCAAGCCAACAACTGACTCCATTATGATTATGTGTCACACGGCAAGCACCATGGAACTGTTAGCTTAACGGCTAGCAGTTTTTATTTTTGTTCTCATATAAGTATCATAAGCATGTATCAATTTTCCATTCATGCTATAATGACTTTGCGAAGAAAGATGTAGCATTGCTACACCAAAGGCCCCGACTATGTGGAGTAGTCGAGGCCTTTTTTATACGTCTATGTAACTAAACGGGTGGGTTAGGTGTTGCCTATGGCGTTTTACTTGTGGTGTCTACGGTCTAACCAGTCCGTAAACAGGGCTACTAAGAGTCCAACCGCAAGCGGGGCGAAAAAAGATGTGAACATTACTACACCTCCTCACTATTGCTAGCATAGGTAGGCAACCGTTTAATTATGAGTGAATATTCATTGAATTACAACCGACAACCCACTAATTCATGGAATGAAACAGGTCGCTTGGCGTAATTCGTTTAACTGGTAATTCACGTCCACATCACGACTATGCGGCCCGTCTTCACTTAGTAATCAATGATGTACCTCAGGTTCACTTATTGATGCCATTTGCTACCTGAACGGTTTATGCAATCCAGCGCAAAGTATGCCATTACCCCCACGCCCTTAGACTTTACTGTTTTACCTGTAAGTCTAACTCCCCAAAATCAAAAAATGACGTTCAATACGTTCACGTAAGGCGCACGCTCAAATATTATCTCTGATCGCCTCTCTCCAAAGGGGTCTCTAATTATTTCCAAACAGGAACGTGCGTTAGAAACATTTCTATATTTTCTTAACCAATAACTGACTTCATTATAATTGAACCCCGACCGAGTTTTAACCAGTAACCTGTTCCATTATGTTTCCGATCATAACAAAAAAGACGCTAGCCACAACTAGCGTCCCATCAACGTTTCCAACGTCTCATCTCAAATTAAATGCGCCCCCCGAGAGTCGAACTCGGATCATGAGGACCGAAATCTCATGTGCTATCCATTACACTAAGGGCGCTTGATCTCCTCTAGTGTAATCCAAAATCACAGAAAGCGCTACCCCATTTTTTACCGTGCACCAGACGCTTGAATCGCGGCCTTTTCTAACCGCTGTAGCGTAACATCCGCATTCTGCCGAAAATCAGCCACGAACGATGACCCTTGCGGCTTAATCACGGCCATTTGGTCGCCATTGATGTCCGTTACCGTCAAGTTTTCTCCTTGCCAAGCCACCGAATCATAGTGTCCATCTTCAATCTGATCCAAGAAGTTCTGGCAAATATCCAAAACTGCCTGGCGAATAATCTCGTCTTCGCTGGCGACCTCTCCGTGTTGCTTTAACTGTAACTGGCGCATTTGCACCTCATCCATATCCATCGGTATTTGAATAAACACAGTGTTGCCTCCCATAAATTAGTTTTGCTACTATTCTATCACTTCCAGCGGCAGATTAGAGCTAAAGCGTTTATCGTTGACCCCCATCTGGTGTAAACTAAGGGCATAGTCAAAATAACTTTTTTTGCCAAGGAGGTGGGGCAACTCATGGAAGACTCAATATTAGACTTTACCACGAATTTGGCCATCCTCCACCGGCAGTTTCAGCGAGCGATGAACCAGCTTCTTGAAGCCGACAAAATGCCCGTTAACATCACTGAATTTTATTTACTGGTCTTAATCTCCGAAACGCGTCAGTTAAATCAGCGCCGGGCGGCTTGGACGATGGCCGTCGATGAGGGATTAATGGCCCGCATGGTCCACCATCTAGTCGAACTCGACCTGATTCAAAAAGAAACGGATCCCCGCGACCGCCGCAACCGGCGCCTACAACTCACACCATCTGGGCAAGAACTCGTTCAACAAGCCATCACCGTCTTACACGATTGGTGGCAACAGGCGACTCCCAATCAATCTGATTTCGACTACGCCGTCATTACGGCTCAGCTTCAGCGGTTATCATCGCGTGTCTTACAAAAGCAACAGGCCAACAACCATTAGTTATTTGACTCTAAGGAGGGATTTCAATGAGTAAAGCGATTACGATTGCCGAAGCACAACGCTACGATGCCCACGCGACCAACGTGATTGGCATCCCCGCCATGGTCCTCATGGAACGGGCGGCTTTAGCAACTTTCAACAACCTCTTAAATGATGATTTTGACCTTGACCGTGTCGTCGTTGTTGCTGCTACGGGTAACAATGGTGGCGATGGAATCGCCGTGGCACGCCTCCTCAAAATTCGCGGAATTGACGTCACCATCTATCTCTTAGGTGATCCCGAAAACGCGACGCCCCAAACTAGCCAACAATTAAAGATTGCCAATTACTACAATATCCCGGTCACAGCTGATCTCAATCAGATCGTTAACGCCACTCTAATTGTAGATGCCATCTTTGGTGTTGGACTGACCCGCGACGTTACCGGCAAATTTGCTGATGCGATTAACGCCATCAACGCTGCCGATGCCAAAACCGTTGCCATTGACGTACCGTCAGGTATTAATGCTGATACCGGTGCCGTCATGGGTGTTGCCGTTGTTGCCGATAGTACGACCACCATGGCTTACAACAAAATTGGCCTATTAACCACCGTTGGCAAGCAACACGCGGGTACCATTCACGTGGCCGATATTGGTATTTACGCCCAAGACCGAGTCGAACATGCCCGCTAATTGGGAGGTCACCTTACCAAGTCCAAATTTCACTCGAAATTCACTAGTGAAACGTGTAAACTAAGGAGTGTGAAAGTTGCATCAAGTTTTCTGCGCTTTCCGACTACCCTAAAAGTCCCCCGAGCTAATTGCTGGGGGGCTTTTTCGTTATTCAACTTTACCCACTTTTTAAGCAAACCACAATTCAAGCTTTTCTCGCCACAAGCCGGTATACTGAGGGTAATTTCTTATTGGAGGTGCCCCATGTCAGAACTAGAAACTGGTTTTACCAACGTTCAAGCGCTGGACCCCGGCATTTTGGTCGACCTGCGCTACGCCACTACGAATAATTTCACTCACCAGGTGGTCTATGATTTCACAACGGCCATCGCCCGTACCGGCACAGCTAAAAAGTTGGCCGCTGCCAGTGCTGCCCTCCGGCAACAAGGCTATCGGCTAAAAATCTGGGATGCTTACCGACCCGTGACCGCCCAACGCCGGCTCTTTGACGTCTATCCCGATCCCAGCTTTGTTGCGGAACCCGATCCGAACTTCTCACACCAAAAAGGTGTCACGTTTGATCTCACACTATGTGACCTAGACGGTAACGAACTTGAGATGCAAACGGCCTTTGACGACTTTACAGCCGCTGCTCACCGGGATGCCTCACGAACGGCCATTCAAGAACACCACTACCAAATCCTAGACCAAGCAATGCGAGCGGCCGGATTCGTCGGCTACGAAAATGAGTGGTGGGACTATCGGGACAGTCAAATGGACGCTTATGGTCCAGCGACTGCCAATCCAGATGACTACGCCCTACCTTGAATCAGGTAACACTAAAACAACTTTAATCAGCGATACCATTGCTAAAAAAGCGATTCTTACAGAAGTTAACGTTCTGCAAGAACCGCTTTTTTAATTTATCATCCAAAATTTCGTTTTTATTTACGTAACATAAAGGAGTGATCGGGAATTCGAATCAACGTAAAGCGACTAGCCAAGCGCCCCGCGTGCAAACCGATGCCATTAACAAACGTCTTCTTATACGTTGTCTCGACGACGCCCACCCACGCCTTTTGATGACGTTGATCGTATTTCGCAACCTTTTTAGCGTCCCATTTGTATGCAGATGCTGGCAGGTTAATGGCCTTCTTACCATCCGAAACCGTCGAATCCGTACTGCTGACCTCGTACTTTTCGCCCTCAGTCAGGTACGTATAGGTCTGCACGGGTTGCTTGCCCGTACTGTTATCGACCGTCACGTAGTAAGCTGAGCCACTCCCACTGCCCGTGTTAATGACCAATGGCTCATAGCGTGTTGTTTGGGTCACCCGGTCGCCTAACTGATTCACATTTTGAAAGAACGTCGTGTAGCTCATCCCCCCAAAAAACAGTAGCCAAACGACCAGTTCAATCGTCGAAATAGCCAAGTTGCGCCACGAGAAACTATGGTGTTCCTTCACGATGAGCCGAATGCGGCGAACCCGCATGTCATGCACCATCCAGATTAACGTTACGAGGACCAGCACCCACAGCGCCATTCCCACTAAGTTCCAAGTCGATTTCATTTTCCCAGTTCCCTTCCAAAAATCAGCCTTATCAATTAAGCTTACGAGATTCAATCTGGGAATACAAGCGTCATTCCCAACAAGTTTGGCGTATACTTAGCCTAATTATTACTTTAAAGGAGGAATCCCCCGTGTGTACTAGTTTAACCTACACCTCCGCCACGGGCCACCATTTTTTCGCCCGGACGATGGATTTTCCCACTACGACTCCTTGGCGGCCCGTCTTCTTACCCCGTCACTATCACTGGGAAACGGCCTTACATGTCACCCGGGCCACCCAGTATGCCATTCTCGGTGGCGGGCGAATGGCCGCCGATTTTTCGGCCTACCTGTTAGCGGACGGTTTTAATGAAAACGGTATCAGTTGTGCTGAACTTTATTTACCCGGGGTGGTCGACTACGCGCCCGCTCCTGTAGCCGGTCAATTAAACCTAACTCCCCAGGATTTCATCAACTGGGCCCTCGGCGAACACGCCACTTTAGCCGCAATTGCGGCCGATCTGCCGCACGTCACGTTGGTGGATCAGCCTTGGGGGACCGACCACTACGTTTACCCATTTCATTGGATTCTCAGCGACCGTTCCGGGCAAACACTGGTCATCGAACCCACCGGTGGCCCACTAACAGCCCAATTAAATCCGGCCGGTGTCCTCACTAATACGCCGATTTTGGCCACTCACCTACGAAATCTCAATGACTTCTTGAACGTTGACACCCCGGACTTTTCATCAACAACCGTTGCCGCTGCTCGATCGTATCTGGTTAGCGGCCAACCGTTACCCAGCGGTCCCGTGCCGACCCACCGCTTCATTCACACGGCTATCCGGCGTTGGGGCAATCCGCCAGCAACCACCACAACAGCGGCTGTTACCCACCTTTTTCAGTGGTTAGCCGAAGTTCAGCTCCCTTATCAGCCCGAACGACGCCACGATCGGAATCATAATTACACGCACTACCGGGGAATTTGCGACCTTGATACGAAGTCGTACCTCTTTATTCCCCGAACAACGGGTCGTTTGCAACAAATCACCTTAACCCCTGAAATGGCGGCAGGTCGGCATTTCCCTCACGCTTTCCCGGCTAACTAACCGCAAATGTTGCAATCCCCCCAACACCTTTAATCCGATTGATAATGGTTTGAGACAATTCTGTAACAACTCCCTGATAGTATTAAACACGTTGATTCGAAACGGAAAATATTTAATACACCAAGACATTAAAAAAATTAAGGAGTTTGTTTACATTTATGAAGAAGACGCTGACTGATATTATCTTGACTTTGGTTGCCACTGTTGCTTTTGCAATTGCTGGGTTTGCCATCACTGAACCTGTCGATGCCAATGCGGCAACGATGTCTTACGACAAGATCCACAAGGTCGCTAAAGCCCAATTGGGTAAGCCTTATGGTTGGGGCTCTACTGGTCCTTCCCGCTTTGACTGCTCTGGTTTTACCAGCTACGTCTACAAAAAGGGCGCTTCCAAGAAGATCCCCCGGACCGCTCAAGCACAATACAACAAGTACAAGCATGTGAGCTACAAGAACATTAAGAAGGGTGATTTGGTCTTCTTCGGCGGTTCCAAGCACTCTATCTCTCACGTTGGCCTGTACGTTGGCGGCGGCAAGATGATCGATTCTCAAAACCGCGGTGTCGTGACGGAAGCCGTTCACGCCCCTTGGTGGCACGCTGTTGGTTATGCGCGCGTCGGTACAGTTGCTTAATTAGCGTCTTCATAAACGAACGACTTCTAAACCAGTCACACTCATCTGTGGCTGGTTTTTTTTGTAAAAAAAACGCCCGGATCAACGTCCCGGGCGTTTTGTATCTACGAATATCTACTTAAATGGGCTCTATGATATTTGGTGTTGATGGATAAAATCCATCGACGCCTTTTTTGTAAAACAAACTAAAAAGGGCATACTGCCCTGTGCTACAATCAAGTCGACGAAAACCAATTGAAAGCGAGTGA
>NZ_JBNIIX010000001.1:0-244680 GCF_050106635.1 Levilactobacillus sp. LN180102 | reverse complement strand
GCCGTATTGGCGCCTGTATCTTATGAACTATGGGGCTCTTGAGAAAAGTCAACCACAATGGTTTTCACATTTACGAAACAGACTGACCCAAGAACAACTTATCTGGTCTGGTTTAAATCTCAGCCGTGAGTTTGAAAATACTTACTTCACCGCTCATAAACTCGTCGAAGCTTTTCGCAACCGAGACTATGCAGCTTTTACTTCGACGCTTGATGAGGTTGAGAACGTTAGTCCTCAACTCTTTACGACTATCAAAACGTTTATTAAAAATAGAAAGCTCATCCAAAATATGACCAATAGTACACTTTCCAACGGTCCCATTGAAGGCGTCAATCGAAAGATTAAACAGATTAAGCGGACAGCATACGGATACCGGAATTGGAAAAACTTTGTTTTTCGTATTCAGATTGAATTTAAAATCAGAGTAAAGAAAAGGAACCCCGTTCGCAAGTGAACGAAGTTCCACATAAATCCTCCATCAACACCCGTTGACAAAGAGCCTAAGTAATCTAAACGGGCGTTGGTAGTTTTACCACGACCGTTTTTTATTTTATCCAGTAGGCGATGTAGCCGGTTGATGTCTTAAGGGAATATCAATTGTCTTTTTCGGCCGGACGCGTATTCTGGAATTATGACTTCGGGGGAAGTCGAAAATTATTTTGGGGAGTCGTTTGGAAAATGGAAAATGGGCTAACACACCGAAATTGGTGGTATCAACAACTTTTCACTAATTGGAAACGGTTTGAGCTGGTTTATGTGGTGCTGTTGATTTTGTTACAGTTAGTGGTTTATTTAATCGCACCTGATAGTCTTATTGGGATGGTTTCAGGGATCGGTGGCGTATTATGCTTAGTTTATGGCATGAAAGGGCGAAAAATTTCATTTATTTTCGGGTTCATTCAGTGTGTGGCCATGGCTTACGTTGCTTGGATTAGCCATGCCTACGGATCATTTGCAATGGACCTCATCTACGTGATTTCACAGCCGATTGGCTGGTACTTATGGGGACGTGATGAGGTAACCCGGGCCTTTACACGCCAGACGCGTCGTTGGCTATTCATTGGTGCATTTATCGCCTGGTTAGTTGGTTGGGGTATTTTATCCCAGCTGGGTGGGCAGTTGCCCTATTTCGATGCAATTAACTTTGTGGTCAGTTTGATTGCCCAGGTCCTGTATATCCTTAAATTCCGTGAGAATTGGTCGTTGTGGATTGTGGTTAATATTGCCAACGTTGTTTACTGGGGCGCGTTGACAGGACAGACCTTGTTGGGGATGACGGCAGTTGGGACTCTGGGAGCTAATCTATCACAGGTCGCACTGCAAGGAGCCTTGTTGTTTAATGCCGTTTATGCGACCAAGGTATGGGCCAGTGGCGCAGCAGACCACGAGGGTGGTGCGGGTCAATAGGTTAAAAATTCCTTCTTTCAAATCATTTAAACGACAGATTACTTGTGTTTAGTGTCGTTTTTGGTAAAATTATTTTAATAAACCCCGAGACTGGTTTGACCAATGGTGGTGACTAAGTCGGGAATTGATTGAAAGAAGGAGCGTTTCAATGAACAACTATGATCAGCAACCCCGTACGACGATTAACACTGAGGTCGGCCTCAACAGCTTTCTGACCAAAATGTTTGGCTGGATGGGTGCGGCCGTGTTGGTCTCAGCTGTAGTCGCCTATTGGATGTCAACTCAGATGGCCTTTTTACAAACCTTAAAGGGTGGCGGTCTGTTGATCCCAATTATTGTTTGGTTTATCTTACCGTTTGTGATTAGCGGACAGTCGATGAAACGACCAACCGTGGCCTTGGTTGGACTCTTCGTGTATGCAGTGATTACCGGTGGCGTTATTTCCTTGTATTCACTGGTTTATACACAAACGTCAATGGTGGCGGCCTTTGTTTCAAGTGCGGCGATCTTTATCACCATGGCTGGAATTGGGGTCTTTACCAAGCGAGATTTAAGTAAAATTGGGACACAAGCGACAGCCGCTTTAATCGGTTTGATTGTCGCAATGATTGTGAATATGTTTTTACGCAGCGCGCTAATTGCTTTAATCTTCTCCTTCGTTGCCGTGATTATCTTTGCCGTATTAACGGCTTGGGATACGCAACGGATGCAGAAAATGTATTTACAGTACGGCGATCAAGTGTCAACGACAGGGTTAGCCGTTAATGGTGCCTTGCAATTGTACTTGGACTTTGTTAACTTGTTCTTACAACTCTTACAAATCTTTGGAATTTTTGGCGGCGACAACCGTTAAAACTCATAAAATAGATTAAGCTAAGCTCTGTTAAGCCACAATGGCTCGACAGAGCTTTTTCTTTTGAAAAATAGAGTGTGTTATTAAAAGGTGGTTCGGCAACTGACTTGCTGCCGAACCACCTCATTAATACTGATAATTGTTAAAACACGTTGCCCATCTAGTCAAGTGACGACAGTGCTGCCGAATGCTGTTGGTCAGATGGCATACATAGATTGAGCAGGATAGCGGCGATTGCCGCTACTGCAATTGGCGAGCCCAATAAGTATTGCACCAATTGGGGTGATTCTTTCGTCACCGTTGCAGGTAATAGAACCAACGCTAAAGTGAGGACGATGGGGAGTCCGATGACGTAGAGACTGCTTTCACCTAAATCTAGGCGACGAATGACATTTAGTCCATTTAACATAATGGTGACACAGATAATGGCGAAAACTCCGCCGATGACCGGAGCTGGGATAGCAGCTAGAAAGGCAGATAGCTTACTGAAAAAGCCAAGAATCATGAACCAGATACCGGCTGCAATGAAGACCCGTTTACTAGCCACGCCAGTAATTGAGATCACGCCGGCATTGGTTGAATATCCGGTTACCGGCGTGGCGCCCAAGATGGAGGAAACAAAGCAGCTTAAGCCTTCGCCAATGAGGCCGCGATTCCATTGGGTTTTGGTTAGTTGATGGTTGATAACGGCACCCATGGCAAACCAGGTACCGGTTGTTTCCGTTGTCAAAACGGCATAGATGACGATGAATGTAATAATAGCCGAAGGTGAGAAGGTAATACCAAAGTCAAGCGCGGTTCCTTGAGGAAAACTGAACCAGGGTGCTTGAATGACCGTCTTCCAGTCGAACCGGCCCATGGCAGTGGCGACCAAAGTCCCCGTCAGTAACGATAAGATAATGGCACCGGTTCGGAAGAGACGTTGAACGCGAGGAAACCGAATACTAATTGAAATGGCAACTAGAAGTGTTACGGCTGTGATGCTGGCTAAAATAATATTCTGATTGATATTACCGCTGGCTTCAAAAATATTACTATTCAATGCAGAAGGAATTAGTGACAAACCAACACAGGTGATGATAGTCCCACCGACAATCGCCGGTACCAGTTTAGCGATGATTCGGTGAAAGACACCGGTTAAACCGAGTGCAATCAGTACGAGGGATCCGACTAACATGGCACCAATCAACGTGCCCATACCACCATGATTGACGCCACCGCTAGCGAGAACAATTCCGGCAGCAGCGCCCAGCGGGACAAATGACGGCCCTTGGGAGATGGGCATCTTCATGAACCAACAGGTCTGAATGATGGTTCCAATCCCAGCAGCAAGAAAGGTGGCCTGTAATAGGCTCATTTGTTGGGCTGCTGACATCGCTAGTAAACCAGCCAGGATGATGGGCGGCACGTAAACGTCCATAGCGAGGACATGTTGCAGGCCTAAAAATCCGGCGGTCCGGGGGTTAACGGCGTCATCTGGTCCAACGAGTAAACGATTAGAAGTTTTCATTAATTGTGGTCTCCTTTTAGATGATGAACCCGTTGACCACGAACATAGACGGCTTGGATGTCAGCGGGGGTTGTATGATACATCAGACGTTCAAAGATACTGTCAGCATCATTTGGCATTAAGGTAGCATAGCGGTCGTGAACAACTTGAAAATCGGCGGTATAGCTGGGAATTAACTGACCAGCTTGCAGGTGTAAACTGGTAGCACCACCCTTGGTGGCTAAATAAAACGCGGTTGTGGCTGAAATACGACTGTCTTTAACACCGCGTTTTTCAGCAATCCGGGAAGCATCGACGCCATCTTGGCGCATCTGCGATGCCATAACGGCTTGCTGTAAGTTGCGATAAAGACTAGGCGTGAACCCACCGGACAAGTCGCTGCCTAGGCCAACTTTAACGTCACGATGTAGCGCCTGGTTTACCGGAAAGACAGCATTTCCAAAATAAGCATTGGAAATCGGGCAATGGGCTACGGCAGTTTGTCGTTGATGGAACAAGTCAAGGTCACGAGTTGATAGCTGGGTACCGTGAGCCACGACGGATCGTGAGGTTAGTAACCCAAAGTGATCGAGAACTTCGGCGTCACGGCGGTGGAAGTGGTCTTGAGCGTATTGATCTTCCCAAGTACTTTCACTACAGTGTGACTGAATGGGCAGATCATAGCGTTGTGCGAGTTGACCCAGGCCGGTTAAGGCCGCTGGGGTGCAACTAGGGACAAACCGGGGGGTAATCACCGGTGTCACCGCTGCATGTCGTTGTTTGGCTAAGGCCTGAACTGCCATGACAAACTTCTCGGTTCCGTTAATGGCATCCGTCGCCGATGGGGTCCGATAAGTCGCAGGGGTTTGATCGGGATTGTCCATCACAACTTGACCAATATAACCGCGTTGACCATAGTCTGCGCAGGCACGAGCGAGTTCGAGATTGGCATCGTGGTGAATGGTTCCAAAGTACAGGGCAGTTGTGGTGCCATTAGCTAACAGCTCGGGGATGAGGTGTTGGTAAACACGATGAGCAAATTGCGAATCGGCGTACCGGGCTTCAAGCGGAAATGTATAGGTATTTAGCCAGTCATTTAGTGGTCGGTCGAGCGCTAATCCCGCTTGTGGCCATTGTGGGGCATGCACGTGTAGGTCGATAAATCCGGGCAGTAAATACGTATGGGCGGGTAAAATTTGTAAAATATCAGCCGCCTGGGCTGCTTGTCGAACAGAGGTGTAATCGGCGTCGCTCGGACGAATTAAGCGGTCGATTAGACCGGTATGGTCCACGGTTAGTAGCGCATTGGACTCGAAATGAACGTGGTAGGCATCTTGAGGTGAAAAGCTGGCGCCTTGAAAAACCATCTGGATAGTGATGACAACTCAACTCACTTTCTCTTTGAATAAAAATAGAATAACACGAAATAAATTGATTTTAAAGTTAAAAATAGTTCGCCTTTTTATTTTAAGATAAATTACAATAACGGTAAATCGGTTTATTTATAGATAAATAGCGAACAAGGCCGGAAAAGGTTCTGATGTTTATGTAGACTAATCAATCGTAGAAAAACGGAATAATCGAGCAATTAGCGATTTACTATTTCGGATTTTCCAGTTTTTTTGGTAAAATAGAAATAGAATACTCGAATACAGCTAGCTGCGTTCGAAAGGAGCGAAACATGGCGGAAAAACGTTTATTATTGATTGATGGAAACAGTGTGACTTTTAAGGCCTTTTTCGCGTTATATACCGCATTGGGAAAGTTTACCAATAGCGAAGGACTGCATACGAACGCTATTTATGGGTTCAATACCATGTTGGAAACGATGTTAAAAGTGGTACAACCAACCCATGCTTTAGTGGCTTTTGATGCTGGTAAAACAACTTTTCGGACTAAAATGTATGACAATTATAAAGGTGGCCGGGCAAAGACGGCACCGGAACTTTCCGAACAATTTCCGTACGTGAAAGAGCTTTTGGCGGCACGTGGGATTCAAACTTATGAGTTAGCCAATTATGAAGCTGATGATATCATCGGTACCTTGGCTAAACAGGCAGAGGAACAGGGATTTACCACGACTATTGTGACGGGTGACCGGGATTTGACCCAGTTGGCTGATGATCATACGACAGTTTCAATTTCTAAAAAAGGGGTTAGCGAAATTGAACACTACACGCCCGCCTATGTAAAAGAAAAAATGGGGGTTACGCCGGCTCAGATTATTGATATTAAGGGCCTTCAAGGCGACAATTCCGATAATTATCCCGGAGTTACAGGGGTTGGGCCTAAGCGAGCAGTTGAATTGGTTAGCACCTACGGCAGTATCGATGGTATCTACGATCATTTGGCTGACATCACAGCTAAGAAATTAAAAGAGCATTTGATTGCAGATCACGACCAAGCGCTGCTAGCTAAGCAATTAGCGACCATCAAGCGCGATGCACCAGTCGAAAAAACAGTTTCTGAATTGGTTTACAAGGGCGACGACTATGATCAACTGGTGCCGTTTTATCAAAAGATGAACTTTAATCAATTTCTAAGTAAGATGAGCATTGATGGTGAGGCTCCCACGGCAACACCAGGGTTAGAAGAAGTCACTTATACTGTTTTGACGGCAGACAATGTGACTGAATTGCCATCTTTTACCGATGGCTGTGAATTTTATCTAGAGATGCTTGATGACAATTATCATACAGCTGAGTTAGTTGGTTTTGTGATTGGACATAACGATCAATGGTGGGTGAGTCGCGACACGGCACTCCTTCAGCAAGCCCCCTTAAAAGGCTTATTGGAAAATGTGGACATTGCCAAACAAGTCTTTGATGCGAAACGAACTTTTGTTGCGTTGCAACGCTTAGCCGTGACTTTAACGGGTGTGGATTGTGATTTGTTGCTGGGGTCATACTTGTTAAATACGTATGACAACAGCAATGATTTAGGTCGACTTGCCATGGAACACGGGTACCATCAGGTCGCAACCGACGAAGATGTTTATGGTAAAGGCGCCAAGGCGGCAATCCCAGATGATGATGACGTGTTCTTTAGTCATTTAGCCCGTAAAGCCCGGGCCATTGAACAACTTCGACCACAGATTTTTAAAGATCTTGCTGACAATGAGCAAACAGATCTTTACCGTGATATTGAGTTGCCAATGGCATTTGTGTTGGCACGAATGGAAGTAGCTGGTATTACGGTTGAGGCCAGTGAATTAGAGGCTATGGGCAGCAAGTTCACCGAACAGTTGGCGGAGATCGAACAGACTATTTATAACGAGGCGGGCGAAGAGTTTAACATTGGTTCACCCAAGCAATTAGGTCATATTTTATTTGAAAAGATGGGTCTACCCGTAATCAAGAAGACAAAGACTGGGTACTCAACGGCAGTAGGGGTGCTTGAGAAGTTAGCCGCTGAAGCACCGATTGCTGAGAATATCTTGAAGTATCGTAAGATTGCCAAGATTCAGTCGACCTACGTTGAAGGCTTATTGAAGGTCATTCATCCGGACGACCACAAAGTGCATACACGTTATTTGCAGACGTTAACTCAAACCGGTCGATTATCTTCGGTTGATCCAAACTTGCAAAATATTCCGGTCCGTAACGAAGAAGGACGAGCGATTCGTAAAGCCTTTGTACCAAGTCATCCAGGCTGGGAAATCTTTTCATCTGACTACTCACAAATTGAACTGCGCGTGTTGGCTCATATGAGTCATGATAAGCAAATGCAAGAAGCCTTTCGTGAGGGACAGGATATTCATGCGGCGACGGCGCGACGAATTTTCAAGATGGGGCCTGACGAAGAAGTTACCCCGAATATCCGGCGACAAGCCAAGGCGGTTAACTTTGGTATTGTATATGGAATCAGTGACTTTGGCTTGTCACAAAATATCGGTATTTCTCGCAAACAGGCTAAGGCTTTTATCGATACGTACTTTGAGGAGTATCCGGGGGTTAAGGCCTACACAGAGCGGATGGTCCAACAGGCTCATGAATTGGGGTATGTCGAAACGATTGCTCATCGGCGGCGGTATTTGCCAGACATCAACTCACGTAACTTCAATCAGCGGTCATTTGCTGAGCGGACAGCGATGAATACACCAATTCAGGGGAGCGCGGCAGATATTATCAAAATTGCCATGATTCGAATGGAACAGGCACTAAAGGACATGCAGGCCACAATGCTACTGCAGGTTCATGATGAACTGATCTTTGAAGCCCCCGCAAGTGAGATTGACACCTTGGCAAAGCTGGTTCCGAGTGTGATGGATTCGGCCATTGAGCTAGAAATTCCGTTGAAAGTTGAGAGTCACTATGGACCAACTTGGTATGATGCCAAGTAAGTGGTAGGAGGAGAGAACAGGGATGCCAGAATTACCTGAAGTTGAAACGGTTCGACGCGGGTTGACGCGATTGGTTCAAGGGGCCACTATTGCTCACGTTGAGGTTCGTTATCCAAAAATGGTCACACCTGACGCGGATGTCTTTACCGCGGAATTAATCAGCCGGAAAATTGAGCGGATTGATCGGCGAGGAAAATACCTGTTATTCCGATTTAGTGGTGACTTAACGATGGTGTCACACTTGCGTATGGAAGGAAAGTATGACGTCCAGCCAGAAGGTAGCCCCGTTTCCAAGCATACGCATGTGATCTTTCATTTAACTGATAATCGGGAGTTGCGTTATACCGATACCCGGAAGTTTGGCCGAATGCAATTAGTGCCGACGGGCGAAGAAACAACGCTGGCCCCCTCATTGGGCAAATTGGGACCGGAACCAACGGCGGAGACCTTAACGTTAGCGTATATGGTCAAAATCTTTGGTAAGTCACATAAAGTGGTGAAGCCTTTCTTATTAGATCAGACGCGAATTGCTGGATTGGGGAATATCTATGCAGACGAGGTCCTGTGGTTATCTAAGATTAATCCACTAACGCCAGTAGATACGTTAACGCCGTCTCAATTGTCGGAGCTACGCCAAAATATTATTGATGAGATGGCTTTAGCCATTGGGGGGCATGGCACGACAGTCCATTCATTTTCGACAGCGTTTGGTGAGGCTGGTCAGTTTCAAAATCAGTTGCATGTCTATGGCCGAGAAGGTGAACCGTGCGAACGGTGTGGAACAGAATTGGTTAAGATTAAGGTGGCCCAGCGTGGCACGCATTTCTGCCCGCACTGCCAGCCATTACCACCAGAAGCAAAGGTGGCGTTGATTCATGACTGAGGTATGGGGATTAACGGGCGGCATTGCCACGGGGAAGTCGACGGTTAGCGCGTGGTTACGCGCAGCCGGGGTACCGGTGATTGACGCCGACCAGATTGCGCGACAAGTTGTTGCACCGGGAACCGCGGGGCTTAAACAAGTTGTAACGACTTTTGGGGCAGACTATTTACGTGATGGTCAGCTAGATCGCAAGAAGTTGGGCCAGTGGGTCTTTTCGCGACCGGCCGAGCTTAAGCGTTTAGAAGCGATTACAACACCGTTAATTCGTGCTGAAATTAGCCGACAAGTCGCGAATTACCGTCAGCAAGCCGTTCCAGTCGTGGTTATTGATGCACCAACGCTATTTGAAGCTGGCTATGCGACGACCTTGGTTGATCGGATTATGGTTGTTGCAACAGATGCGCCGACACAAAAGGCCCGGTTAATGGCGCGGGATAACTTATCGGCTAGCGATGCGCAAAATCGGATTGATCGGCAATGGCCAATCGACCAAAAGATCGCACAGGCTGATGTGGTGATTGATAATGGACGGACAATTGCCGAAACACGGCAACAAGTGGTAAAATGGCTTGACATGAATAACTTTGGAACAAGTAACCATTTAAAACGAGGTGACCAGTAATGCAGTGTCCACACTGTCATCATAATGGATCGCGGGTCGTGGACAGTCGGCCCACAGACGACGGTCGTGTTATTCGCCGTCGTCGTGAGTGTGAGAGCTGCGGCTTTCGGTTCACGACGTTTGAGCGAGTTGAAGTCACACCGCTGTTAGTAATTAAGAAGAACGGAACGCGTGAAGAATTCAATCGTGAAAAAGTTCTGCGTGGTATTATTCGCTCTGCCGAGAAACGACCGGTGGGGATGGATGTCATGACGCAGATTGTTGATGAAGTTGAGAATAAGATTAGGGCGCTAGGTGTTAGTGAAATCTCTAGCCAACTGATTGGTGAATATGTGATGAATCGATTAGTCGATGTTGATGAGATCGCTTATATCCGTTTTGCCAGTGTCTACCGGCAGTTTAAGGATACCGGTGTTTTCTTCAATGAATTAAAAGATATGCTTGATAAAGATAAATTGAAAGCCAAAAAAGAAACAAATGGGAAAAGCGAGGCGAAGTAAGGCATGGAGGATTCCTGGCACCAATTGCAGCCAAAGACCAGTTTTTTGGTTCGATTGGCCGACCGGCTGACCGATCAGAGTTGGCAAACGCTAACGCAGCTGTATCAGCCGATCATCGGACCGAGTGCCGCGGGGCTCTACTCGGCCCTTTTTTGGCTACCCAAGACGGGACAGTATCACCGGCACGCGACATTGTTGGCGATATTGGGGATGGATTTGGCACACCTATATGACGCGCGTTTACGGTTAGAAGCAACCGGACTGTTAACCACGACGGTGTCCACCAAAGATGATTTGACGAGTTTTAATTATGATTTGCACGCACCGTTACTCCCCGCAGCCTTTTTTAAAGACGACCTCTTAAGCGTTCAACTGTTGGGGGTTGTGGGTGAGGATCTTTATCAATCACTGGTCCGTGTCAATACGTCGACCACTGAACGGTCAACTGATGAAGAAAACATTACGAAGAACTTTTTAGAAGTCTTTCATGTGGATGGTCAGGAGCTCGCGGAACTACCAACAGCGATAACAGCAGGTCGTCAGCACTTAGATGCTGAAACACAAGCGACGGCACCGGCATTGCAGGCGACACCAGCGGACTTTGATTTTAAATTACTAGGAGAAATTTTAGAGCATTCATTTATTGATACGCGGGCCTTGCGAAGTGAGCGTCAGTTATTATTAACGGAGCATGCCACCTATGGTTTGGATGAAGTGACGATGGCCCGCTATATTGGCGAAGCAACTGATCTGGCTACTAATCAATTCAATGCCGAAACGTTTAAACGGGTCATTGCCCAAAACTTTGGGCGACCGCAGTCAGCGAAATCGGTAGCACAACCGCAGAAGACAGCAACGACACCAGCTAATCAGTCGGTTAATTCGGCCGAACAGGCCTTGATTAAAGTGGCAACTAATACGGCACCGGCTGTTTTCTTACAGGCCATTAAACAAAAGAGTGGTGGCTTTGTAACGGACGGTGAACAGCGAATTGTTCGTGATTTAGTGAGTCGACAATTATTTCCAGAAGCCGTTTTAAATCTGATGGTCTATCACGTCTTGGTTGATGAGGATCGACCAACCCTGAATAAGAATCTGTTAGACACTATTGCTAATGACTGGAGCAAGGCTAAAATTACGACTCCGGAGCAGGCTATCCAAAAAATCCGGGAGCGTCAGCAGGCAGCTAAGCAGCCTCGCCGGTCACGAGCCCGGCAATCATCGACAGTCAAGGAGACGTTACCAGAGTGGGCAAAGACATCGACAACCAATCAGCAGGCCTCACGGACGAAGCTGTCAGCAGAAAAACAAAAACAATTACAAGACCGAATTGCTAAATTGCAAGATCGGCCGTCAACAGGAAAGGAGGACTAACCGATGGAAGATTTAGGTAAGACGATGCAGCAATTGATGAGTCAGCAGCACCTTAATGATAATTATCGCCAGCTGATGGCTGAAGTCTATGATGATCCGTTAGTGCGGCAATTTTATGAGGCCCATCAGGCAGAATTGGCGGATGATGTTTTGACCCGTTCAGCAGCTAAGCTTTATGAGTTTGTTTCTGAACGGGAAAAATTGGCTAAGGGCGGTGCGACGTTTGCCACTGGTTACGAGCCACAATTGGTTGTGTCCAATCACTTGATTGACGTAGCTTATGTGCCAACTGCAGAAACACAGGAGAAACAAGCTGAGCAACGATTGCGACAGCGGGTCAAATCAATTGCTATGCCCAAAAGCATTCGTGAGGCGACATTGAAGGCGTTCGATCAGGACTCGGATCGGGCAGAGGCCCTGATGGCTGCTCTGGATTTCATTGATGCCTATGAGGCTAGTCCCAAACGCCGTCATCAAGCTCTGTATTTGTCAGGGAGCTTTGGTGTTGGAAAAACATACTTGCTGGCGGCTGTGGCCAATCAGTTAGCCGCCGATGGTTTTTCAACGACTCTGGTTCATTTTCCTAGTTTTGCCGTTGAAATGAAAAATGCGATTGCCCAAAATGGGGTGGCAGAAAAGCTGGATGCACTGAAAAAGGCTAAAGTTCTGATGATTGACGATATTGGTGCGGATGCCATGTCTGCTTGGGTACGTGATGATGTGCTGGGTGTGATTCTCGAATATCGTATGCAAGAGGAACTTCCCACATTTTTCAGTTCGAACTTTTCAATGGCCCAACTGGAAAAGGAACATTTGCGAATCTCGACTCGGGGCGACGATGAGCCGTTGAAAGCACAACGATTGATGCAACGAATTCGGTTTTTAGCCCGGGAAGTTACGATGGTTGGGGTCAATCGTCGACCACAATAATTTAGGGTCATGCTTGACAAGCTCGCGTTACGAGTGTTTAATAGTCTTTGAAACCAAAAGAGCTATGACGAAAGACATGGTGTTACCGGAGTTCGTTTACAGGAAGAGTTGGCCTAGCTTGGAAGCCACTTAGCGCCCGGAAGCATTACCACTTTCTTAGCTGTTGGAAGGAAATTTCCGACCGGTTCGTTCCGTTAACGACGACTAGAGTTCACGGGAGTAGTCTCGTGAAAAATATCGGGTGGAACCACGTTATTGACGTCCCCAGTGCCTTTTAGAGGTGCTGGGGACTTTTTGTGTTTTTCGCCTAAAAAAATAAGGGAGATCGAGAATTATGGCAGATATTTCAATTAAGTTCCCTGATGGTGCTGTTAAGGCCTTTCCAGCCGGAACCACACCAGCAGACGTTGCAAAGTCCATTTCGATTAGTTTAGCCAAGAAGGCGGTTGCCGCTAAGTTAGATGGCCAATTGGTCGACTACTTAACGCCATTAGCAAGCGATGGCAGCATCGAAATTGTTACGAAAGATAGTGATGATGGACTGGCTGTATTGCGGAACACAACGGCTGCTTTACTGCGGATTGCCTTAAAGAAGGAATTTCCGGCTATTCGCTTAGGCAAAGTCAGTGCTGATGAAGATGGCTTCTTTGTGGATACCGATAAAGATGACCAACAAGTCAGTGTTGATGAGTTAGATGCCTTAGCAGTAATCGTTGAAAAATTAGTCAGTGATAAATTAGACATCGAACGTATCGCGGTTAGCAAAGCCGATGCCTTAGCTGATGCGAAGGACGATCAGTTCACAACAGCGTTGATTAATGCGGTTGATGGCGATAGTGTACCGTTCTTAAAGATTGGTGACTACCAAATCCTTAGTGATGGGGCACAATTGACCAATACCGGTGATGTTAAGAAGTTTAAGTTGTTATCAGTTGCCGGTGCTTACTGGCAAGGTAAGTCTTCAAATCCAATGCTACAACGGATCTATGGGACAGCCTTCTACAAGCAAGCTGACTTGGATGCCGATCTTGCTCGTCGCCAAGAAGCGCGTGAACGTGATCACCGAGTAATCGGGAATCAATTAGACTTGTTCTTTGTTGATCCCAAGGTTGGTGCTGGTTTGCCATACTGGATGCCAAACGGGGCCACGATTCGGCGGACGATTGAACGTTACATCATTGATAAGGAAGTTTCCAATGGGTACCAACACGTTTACACACCAGTCTTAGCTAACTTGGATCTGTACAAGCAATCTGGTCACTGGGCACACTACCGAGAAGACATGTTCCCACCAATGGACATGGGTGATGGTGAAATGCTTGAATTACGGCCAATGAACTGCCCAAGTCATATTCAAGTTTATAATCACCACATTCGGTCTTACCGTGAATTACCTCTACGGATTGCTGAATTAGGGATGATGCACCGTTACGAAAAATCAGGTGCTTTGAGTGGATTGCAACGGGTTCGGGAAATGACCTTAAATGATGGTCACACGTTCGTAGCCCCAGAACAAATTCAAGATGAATTTAAGAGTATCTTGGACTTGATGGTTAAGGTTTACGCTGACTTTGACATCAAGGACTACACGTTCCGTTTGAGCTACCGTGATCCTAAGAACACGGAAAAGTACTTTGATGATGACGAAATGTGGAACAACGCCCAAGCTATGTTGAAAGGTGCTATGGATGACCTAGGCTTACCATATGTTGAAGCTGAAGGGGAAGCTGCCTTCTACGGTCCTAAACTGGATGTGCAAACTAAGACGGCACTGGGTAACGAAGAAACGTTATCAACCATTCAATTGGACTTCATGTTACCAGAACGGTTTGACTTACATTATGTCGGTGCTGATGGTGAAGAACACCGTCCAGTGATGATTCACCGTGGCTTGGTTTCCACGATGGAACGTTTCACGGCTTACCTGACAGAAATTTACAAGGGCGCTTTCCCAACTTGGTTAGCACCTAAGCAAGTGACGATTATCCCAGTTTCTGAAGAAAAGCATGGCGCTTATGCTGATAAGTTAGCTGCTGAGTTAAAAGCTGCTGATATTCGGGTTAATGTTGACAAGCGGGGCGAAAAGATGGGTTATCTGATTCGCGATGCGCAAACTCACAAGATTCCATACACCTTAGTTGTTGGTGAAGATGAAATGAGTAACGGTAGTGTTTCCGTTCGGAAGTACGGCGAAGACCAAACAACGTCAATGAGTAGCGATGCCTTTGTTAAGGAGATCTTAGCGGATATTGCGTCTTACAGTCGCGAAAACGACTAATACGAGTATTTGCTAAATAGCATTGACAAGGCAGTGCTTGGCTGGTATGATGGTTAAGTTGAGAAATTAAGCAGAGGCTTCCGCTTCTCGCCTTATGACTAACGTTATTGGGCTGGATATGCACGTTAATGTCGTCTTCGTGATGACATTTCTTGCGGGAGCCGTTTGATTCTGATCAAAGGTTCCCGCATTTTTTGTGAGTGAGATTTCTGCAGTTCTCGAGATTATTTTGGAGGTGGATTACCATAGCAAATGACACGATTGTCAACGAGGGGATTCGCGCACGCGAAGTTCGATTGATTGCCAGTGATGGTGAACAATTGGGCATCAAGAGTAAGCAAGAAGCTTTGCAGATTGCTGAAGACGCTAACCTCGATGTAGTTTTGGTTGCACCGAAAGCTAAGCCACCAGTAGCCCGGATCATGGACTACGGGAAGTACCGGTTCGAGTTGCAAAAGAAGCAACGCGAAGCTCGGAAAAAGCAAAAAGTGGTCAGTGTTAAGGAAGTGCGCTTGAGCCCAACCATTGATACCAATGACTTTAACACCAAGCTGAAGAACGCTAAGAAGTTCTTGGCTAAGGGTGAAAAGGTTCGGGTTTCAATCCGGTTTAAGGGACGGGCCATTACCCATAAAGACATTGGTCGCGAGGTGCTTAATCGGATGGCAGCTGAAACAGCTGATGTTGCCACGGTTGAACAACGACCAAAGATGGACGGTCGTAGCATGTTCCTGATGCTCTCGCCTATCGCTGAGAATAAGTAGAATTGATTGGGTAGCTTAAGCTACCGATTTAAGGAGGATATTTCGTATTATGCCAAAGATGAAGACTAACCGCGCTGCAGCTAAGCGTTTCAAAGTAACTGCTAAGGGCGGTATCAAGAGTGCCAACGCATACACGTCTCACCGTTTCCACGGTAAGACCAAGAAGCAACGCCGGAACCTTCGTGGTACCCGGATGATGAACGAAACGACTATTAAGACTTACCACGAATTATTACAAAAGTAAGCTAGTCACTAATTTTTCGGGTCGACGAAATGTCGACATAATGTTTGAATTGATTTAGGAGGAAAAGATTATGCCACGAGTTAAAGGCGGTACTGTTACACGCGCACGTCGTAAAAAGGTTTTAAAGTTAGCTAAGGGTTACCGTGGTTCTAAGCACCGTTTATTCAAGGTTGCTAAGGATCAAGTTATGAAGGGGCGTCAATACGCATTCCGTGACCGGAAAGCGACTAAGCGTAACTTCCGTAAGTTATGGATTGCCCGGATCAACGCCGCAGCCCGGATGAATGGTCTGAGCTACAGCAAGTTGATGCACGGCTTGAAGTTGGCTAACATTGACGTTAACCGGAAGATGTTAGCTGATTTAGCAGTTAACGATGCTGCTGCATTTGCTGCTTTAGCTGAACAAGCTAAGACGGCTTTAGCTGCTTAATTTTAAATTAATTGTGGAGCTTGTTCTCTGCAGGATAAAAACGAGCATGCCGATTCTAGGGTTCTGCTCGTTTTTTTACATAGTTTTTTATTTGTAAGTGATCAAATTCTGCAGGTCGAATGGGGCTAATCTGCTGAAAAAATAGAAAGCTGTTTTATGACTAAGCGTTGTAAACTGCTAGGATGTTTTGGATAAGGCCAATCTTTATCGGTCTTCCGAGTGGTAAAATTACGCAGAATTGCGTATAATAGTATGCTAGACATGCCAAGGATGGCAAAAAAACGAAGGGGGGCTGTCACCCGCATGGTTTCTCAATTCAAACCAACGTGGATGGTTAAAAATATTTATGATTTGACTCCGGCACAACTGCGTGCCAACGGCATCAAAGTGATTTTAACGGATCTCGATAATACGTTAATTGCGTGGAACAATTCTGATGGGACACCGGAGCTACGGCATTGGCTAACCTTATTGGAGTTGGCAGGGATTCGAGTAATTGTCGTGTCAAATAACAACCGTAAGCGGGTTGATCGTGCGGTGGCACCTTTTAACTTGGATTATATTCACCGGGCACTAAAGCCATTATCATGGGGGATTTTGCGGGCGTTACGGCGTTGGCATCTGAACCGTGATGAAGTCGTCATGGTTGGTGATCAGCTTTTGACGGATGTTTGGGCGGCTCACCACAGTGGCGTACGCAGTGTCTTAGTCAAGCCGATTTTAAAGTCGGATGCGTGGGTGACCAAGGGTAATCGTTTAATGGAAAAGGTAGTCATGTGGCGGTTGCGTCACAACTATCCAGAATTAACTTGGCAGGAGGATCTTGATGAACGAAAAGCACATTGAACCTGTTTTGATTGATGGTGAACCACTTCATTGTATTGGCTGTGGCGCCACCATTCAGACGACTGATCCAACAGCACCAGGGTATACGCCACAGTCGGCGTTGGATAAGGGAATTGAAAAGCAAGAGGTCTATTGTCAACGCTGTTTCCGATTGCGGCACTACAATGAAATTGTGCCCGTTGGTTTAACGGATGACGATTTTTTGAATTTGTTAACCCAAATTCAAGATGCTAACGCCTTGATTGTTTATGTCGTTGATATCTTTGATTTTAACGGTAGTGTGATTCCCGGTTTGCACCGATTTGTGGGTGACAATCCGATTTTACTGGTGGGTAACAAAGAAGATTTGCTACCACGCTCACTGAAGCGTAGTAAGCTACGTGACTGGTTACGTCAACGGGCAAATGAAGCTGGGTTGCGGCCAATTGATGTGACATTATTAAGTGCTAAGACCAACCAGTCTGTCGATGGCTTATTACAATTGATTGATAAGTATCGCGGAGACCGAGATGTCTACGTAGTTGGTGTGACGAACGTCGGTAAATCCACGCTGATTAATCAAATTATTCGGCAAAATACTGGGGTAAAAGATTTGATCACCACTTCTAAGTTCCCTGGAACCACGCTAGATAAGATTGAATTGCCGTTAGACGATGACCATGTTTTGGTGGATACACCAGGGATCATTCAAAATCAGCAGATGGCCCACTTCTTAACCGGGAAAGACTTAAAGATCGTGACGCCACAAAAGCAGGTTAAGCCGAAAAATTACCAGCTAAATGACCAGCAGACGTTGTTTTTAGGCGGGGTTGCCCGATTTGATTTTAATAAGGGTCCTAAGTCAGGGTTTACGGCATACTTTGAAAACAATCTGTACATTCATCGGACGAAGTTAGAAAACGCTGATGATTTTTATGCGCGTCAGTTGGGACAGTTATTGACGCCACCACAAGCAGTGGACAAAGATGATTTTCCACCATTAGTTGCTCATGAATTCAAGACGACCGCGAAGAGCGATTTGGTCTTTGAAGGCTTGGGTTGGATTACGGTTCCTGCTGGGATTAATGTGACCGGTTGGACACCTGCTGGTGTTGGTGTTTTAATTCGTCACGCAATGATTTAAATTGGAGGATAACAATTTGTTACGAGGGAAACAAAAGCGCTATTTACGCGCTCATGCGCACGTGATGCGTCCATTATTTTCAGTCGGTAAGAATGGTTTAACCACGGTTTGGTTGGACCAATTAACCGGCGCGCTAGAAAAGCGCGAACTGATTAAAATTAATTTGCAACAAAGTGCTGACGTCACAGTTGCTGAGACAAAGACGTTCATTGAAGATAATACGGATATTCAAGTGGTTCAAACGATTGGTCGCGTGCTGGTTTTGTACCGGGTCGCAACTGACGAAGATAATCAAAAGATTTCACCAATTGTGGAAAACATGTAGGGAGGTCTAAGTCGTGGTAAAAATTCTGGAACGAACGAGTACGCAAGTCGCAACGGAGATGGCCGCGACGGCCAAAAAACGGCGGATTGGTATTCTTGGTGGCACCTTTAATCCACCACATCTGGGTCATCTCGTGATTGCAGATCAAGTCGCCACCCAGCTAGGGTTGGACCGTGTCTTATTTATGCCGGATGCGGAACCCCCACATGTCAATCGAAAATTGACCATTCCTGCCGCAGACCGGGTAGCCATGGTTAAAGCAGCGATTAAAGACAATCCACGTTTTGACTTGGAGTTAACGGAGGTTGAACGTGGTGGTCGAAGCTATAGTTACGATACGATGTTGCAATTGACACAAGCCCACCCCGAAAATCAATATTATTTCATTATTGGTGGGGACATGGTTGCCTATTTACCAAAATGGTACCGAATTGATGAACTGGTAAAGCTGGTTCAATTCGTTGGGGTTTGCCGTCAAGGATTTACCCACGCGTCGCCGTATCCTGTTTTGTGGGTGGACGTCCCACAGATTGGAATTAGTTCCACGATGATTCGCGATCAAGTTCGCCGTGGGCAGTCCATTCGTTATCTGGTTCCAACCATGGTTGATCTTTATATAAAGGAGCATCTGTTATATCGTGACTGAACTGAATTATCAAGAACATATTTTTCCGGGTACCCGCGAGCAACTAGTGGCCAAGCTGGAGCAAGCGTTGAAGCCACATCGGTTTCGGCATGTTTTGCGGGTCGAACAAACGGCTATTCAATTGGCTACAGCTAACCAAGTGGATGTGGAAAAAGCCAGTATTGCCGGTTTAGTCCATGATTATGCCAAACAACGGCCAGATGAAGATTTTATTGCCGCCATTCAACGTTATCATTTAGATCCCATGCTGTTGGACTATGGAAATGCCATTTGGCATGGCGTTGTTGGTGCTGAATTAATTAAACATGAACTACAAATTTTTGATGAGGATATTTTGAATGCGGTGCGCCATCATACAACCGGTGCGGTTTACATGTCGCCATTAGAACAAGTTATCTATATGGCAGACTATATTGAACCTAAACGTGACTTTCCTGGCGTTGACGAAGCTCGGAAAGTCACAGCGGCTGATTTAGCTAAAGGTGTGGCGTTTCAAGCAAAACAGACGTTGCAGTATTTGGTGACTAATGGCAAGCCGGTTTATCCGAAGTCGATTGACACTTATAACGCGTGGATTTCCCGTTAGTTGTAAGTGCGAGAGGAGAAAATGCATGGAAAGCAAAGAGATTTTAGAAATTGCCGTAAAGGCAGCTGAAAACAAGCGAGCAGAGGACTTAACTGCCTTAGATATGACCAAGGTGAGTTTAATGGCCGACTACTTCTTAATCATGGAGGCTAACTCTAGCCGTCAAATTCAAGCGATTGCCGATGAAATTACGGATCAGATGGCCGCTAACGGCGTTAAGATGCGCGATGTTGAAGGTAAGAATGAGGCCAACTGGATTTTAATTGATTTAGGCGACGTTGTGGTTCACGTCTTCCAAAAAGAACAACGGAGTCATTACAATTTGGAAAAATTGTGGTCTGATGCCCCAACGGTTGATTTAGGTCAGTGGGTTGAAGCATGATTTATCAATCATTTGCTGAACTTTACGATGAACTTTTTGATCCAGCCATGTATGACCAGTGGCTGGATTTTGTGACCGACCGTGTTGATCCTACTAGCGGCGAACTATTAGACTTGGCTTGTGGTAGTGGTCGGTTGGGCGTGCTACTTGCCGAACATGGGTATCAAGTCAGTGGCTTGGACCTCAGTGAAGAGATGTTGGCCTTGGCAGCTAAGCATGCCGAGGAAGCGGATGTTGCTTTGCCGTTAGTGGCTGGTGATATGCTGGACCTCAGTGTGTTGGGTGAGTATCAGACGGTGACGTGCTTTGCCGATTCGTTCTGTTATTTACCGGACTTGACGGCGGTGACGCAAGCCTTTACACAGGTGCACGACCATTTGGCGGTTGGGGGACAATTTCTGTTTGATGTGATTACGCCCCACCAAACAGATGACGTCTACCCAGGGTACATGTATAACTATGTCGATGACACCCGAGCCTTTGTTTGGACGAGTTATGGAATTGAAGACGAGACCCATGCGGCTGAACACGATTTGACATTCTTTACGCAAAACCCTAAGACGGGTGAATATCGAAAGGTGACAGAACTGCATCATGAACGGACCTATCCGTTAGCTGACTATCAGGCGGCCCTCAAGCAGGCTGGTTTAACGTTGAAACGGGTAAGCGCCGACTTCGGTGCGAATGAAGTTACTAGCGAAACGACCCGGTGGTTCTTTGAGGTAACACGGGAGGCTTAATATGACACTTCAAGCAGCGGGAATTGTGACAGAATACAATCCCTTTCACAATGGTCATGCCTATCAGATTGCACAAGCACGACAAAAAACGGGTGCTGACGTGATTGTGGCCGCAATGAGTGGTAATTGGGTTCAACGCGGAGAGCCAGCGATTATGGATAAGTGGCAGCGGACTGAAGCGGCACTTGCCGGTGGCGTTGACCTCGTTGTTGAACTGTCGGGTGCTGCGGCGCTACAGCCGGCCCACCTATTTGCCCAAGGAGCTATAGCGGTTTTAGCTACTTTGAAGTGTCAGTGGCTCGTCTTTGGCACCGAACATCCGGACATGGATTATGATTGCCTGATGGCCCATTTGCCGAGTGATCCAGCGATCTTTAAACGATTTGATCAGACGTATGCATCACTATTTCAAGGTTATTTGCGGGAGCAAACGGGGATTACGTTGAGTGCGGCAAATGATATCCTCGGCTTCTTCTACGCCGTGGCTAATCAGCAGCAAGGACAACCTTTACAGTTAGTGCCATTAGCACGACGGGGGAGCCAACATAATGACACTGCAGTCATGCAAGGTACAAACTACGCCAGTGCAACCGCAATTCGTGCGGCCTCCTTGGCTGGTGATTGGGCGACGGTTCAGCCAGTTGTGCCGGCCAAGACGTTGGCATTATTGCAGCAAGAATCATTAATAAGCTGGGCCGATTTTTGGCCATTACTCCGATATCAGTTGATTAGTGCCCCCGTTACGGATATGCGGCAACGTTATCAAATAACGGAGGGCGTTGAATATCGCTTGAAGCGAGCAGCTTTAGAAGCAACAACGTTTGCGGATTTTATGCGTATCGTAAAAACCAAACGGTATACGTATACGCGACTTCAACGGCAAGCCGCTTATCTACTGTTACAGGCACTGCCCGAGGAGATGCGGCCACAGCCGCAATATTTGCGGGTTCTCGGCTATTCCAAGCAAGGGCAGGCCTACTTACACCAGATTAAGAAACACGTCGCCTTACCGCTCGTTAGTCGGGCAAATCGGGATTGGCAGAAGGGCGTTGGGTCCCTTGACGATCGGTTGGGGGCACTCCGAACTTTGGTGACGGGAATTCCACAAGATTATGGCCGGATTCCCATAAAAAAACCGGATTCTGAGTGACTATCAAGGAAATTACCTTGACATCACATTTTTTGACAGGTATAATTTATCACGTTGCATTGGAGGGATTACGATGAAATGGTTGTTGACCGAGCTGCGGAAGAACCATCGCAGTGAGCCGCTTTTGTTCGATGAAACACTCGATTTGAAGGCGGATTTAATGGCGCGTTATGGCGACGAGGTCTTAGACTTAAGTCCCGTTCACGTGACGGGCACAGTGTCCGTCATTGACGGTGGCGACGTCGTCGTAACAGCACAGGTAATTGCGGATTTGACGGTACCATCTAGCCGATCTTTGGCACCGGTAGATTTACCCGTCAACTTCAGTATGACGGAATTTTATGTGTCTGACCCAGCCGCAACGCAACGGTTTGAAAAAACTGACGTTGTGATGGTCGTTTCCGATGACCAAGTTGTTTTAGACAAAGCTGTTGGGGATAACATTATTCTACAAATTCCGATGCACATTCTTTCTGACGCTGAAAAGCAAGGCGAAGCGATGCCTGCCGGTCAAGACTGGCAAGTTGTTGCAGAAGCTGACTTAGAAGCCGTTGAGAAAGAAAATCAACCAGTTGATCCACGTCTTGCAAAGTTAAAAGATTTCTTCCCTGATCAGGATGATCAATAATCGCCTTTGTGAGCCTTAAAAATTTTTTCACTAGTGGATATAATTTATTTAAAGGAGGTGTTTTCTTTGGCTGTACCAGCACGGAAAACGTCTAAGACGAAAAAGCGTATGCGTCGGGGTCACATTAAGTTGGCTACCCTGAACTTAGCACCATGTCCAAACTGTGGTGAATTACGGAAGTCTCACGTAGTTTGCCCAAGTTGTGGTTTCTACGATGGCCGTCAGGTCGTTGCGGTTAAGAACGCAAACAACTAAATCGATGAAAAGCTCCTATGAAGTCCGCGGCTTCTAGGGGCTTTTTTGTGTTTCCAATAAAATCGCGTATAATGAAACGACAAGGATTAACGAAGGAGTGAAATTGTGGCAATGAAATTAATCGCGACTGATTTGAACGGGACGTTGTTGCATCAAGATCAGGGATTTAATCAACCTTTGCTCAAAGAAACGCTGTCGCAATTAAAGCAGCGAGGGATAAGACTCGTGTTGGCTTCTGGTAACCAATACGCCCATTTGAAAGAGGTCTTTAGAGAAATCTGGTCCACAGATCTGGCGGTGATTGCTGAAAACGGGGCTTCAATTTATCTGGGTGATGAGCTAGTCTTTGATGGAAGTCTGACACCCCAGCAAGTCCGGCTGTTCTTGTCGGCCACGGCACAAGATGAGTTTTTGCAGAATGCCTATTTGATTTTAGTCGGCGCACAAGGTTCTTATACAAGGGTTGGGGCACCAGCACCACTAATTGCAGCCGCGGAAAAGTTCTACGACCATCTGCAACAGGTGATGTCCCTCGAAACCGTCACCGATCGTATTAAAAAAATTAGTGTCTCCACAGCGCCTGAACAGGCCGCCGCGCTAGTTCAGCACTTAAACCAGCGGTTCGCGGGTCAATTAAGGGCCCATGACAGTGGTTATGGTGTCATTGATGTCGTCAGTTTACACGTCGGTAAGTTACCAGCCGTTCAATGGTTGGCTCAGCATTGGCAGATTCCGGCTACTGAGATTGTTGCATTTGGTGATGGTGCCAATGACGTGCCGCTATTAAACTATGCAGGGCAAAGCTACGCCATGAAGAATGCACCCGTCGATATTCAGGCGCAGGCTAAGCACGTTACCGTTTGGGACAACGATCGTGATGGGGTACTCCGTACAATTGCTACCTTATTAGTTGCAGACTAGAGAGGAGCACCACAATGCCCATTAATGATGCAATCTTAGCGGAAGCCGTTAAGATTTATAAAGTATTGAGTAACATGAACCGAATCAAGATTCTTTATTTCTTGGAGAATCACGAGGCTGACGTGTCGCGTATTGTTGATCACGTTCAGTTGTCACAGCCAATTGTGTCTCACCAGTTGGCGATTCTCTATCACTATCAATTAGTGACACGTCACAAGCGCGGTAAGCATGTCTATTATTGTTTGGATGATCCCCACATTCTTGAGATGGTTGATGCAATGCTGGGACATGTCTCTCATGAGATCAAAGGAGAACCGCATCACGATTAAACAGACGTTCGGACTAACTTAGTCGCGACCGTTTTTTATTGGCGTGGTAAATCCTATCATGACATGACTGACAGTTATCGAAAGTGAAAGAAGTCTAGCGCTGTTTGGGCAGTCAGTTATTAAAAAAACGTAGCATTTCAAGAATTTCAGGCGTTTTAGTGGCTTCTAATGAATGGGACCAGTAAACTAACCCTAATCATTCAAAATAGGAGCAAAAATAATGCGCAAATTTTTGGGTTTTCTGTTCTTGCTGGCGCTAGGGGCCTGCTTTTTCTTACCCCAAGTACAAACTGAGCTTCCAAAGATTCTAAAACAATCGCAATTGACCGTTGCCCAAGCGGCTAAAAACATCGGGGTTCAGTTGCCGCTGGTCGGCCGACAAGAGGCGGCTGGTGCCACGCCAGTCGAGTCGATTGTTCGTCCGCAAACGTTAAAGAAAACGTACTATTATCATTTTTCGGCGGATGTTCCAGTAAAAGTTCAACAAGTATTTGAACGGGCCATCGCTGTTTATAATGAGACCGGTATTGTTGACTTAGTGGCAGGTCAGGCCACTGCCGAACAAAATGAAATTACGATTTTTGTTTATCAGAAAACGATGACGGCTAAACAAGTTAATTATTTGGAATTAGGTAAGGGTGGTCCGGAGATTCAGCAACTAACGGGATTTCAAGGTTACACGGCTAATCATGCGCGTGCGGGACTGAACGTGAAGTATGGTCAAAGCATTAAGGAATCTGTGGCGACCCACGAATTGGGCCATGCGTTAGGACTCGATCACAGTTCGAGTCGGCAATCAGTGATGTATCCAATTGATCAGGGGCTAACCCAGCTGTCTGCTGGTGATTTAAAGGCACTGAAGTATTTGTATTAGGATGCCGCGTAAAAAAGGCCACGACATGTCATTATCTTTTGAGGACCAATAACTAAAAAAAGCAATTCTGAAAATGACTTTTTCAGAATTGCTTTTTTAATTCAAATATTAATTTAAGTCGAAATTACTTCGTGAAATCAACGACCATTCGGCCAACGATTTGGTTATTCTTCATTTCATCAATGATATCGTTAACCTCGTCCAAACGACGGGTTTTAACGATTGGGTGAACCTTGCCTTCAGCACCAAATTGGAAAGTTTCGGCAAGATCTTGACGAGTTCCAACCAGTGAACCGCGAACGGAAATACCATCCAAGACGGTCTTAGCAATGTTTAATTCCATGTCGCCTTGAGGAAGGGCAACGGCAACTAATTTACCATCTGGCTTCAAGGCGTTAACGGATTGGGTAAAGGCATCCTTGTTAACAGCAGTTACTTGCGCATTGTCCACGCCACCGACCTTTTCTTGAATCTGTTCGGCGACATTACCGTCATGCCGGTTGATTAATACTTCAGCACCGTTAGCCTTAGCAGCAGCTAACTTATCAGGGTTACCATCAACGGCAACGACGTGGGCACCAAAGACATTGTGAGCGTATTGAATAGCCAGATTACCTAAGCCACCGGCACCAACAACTTCCACCCATTGACCAGGCTTAGTTTCGCCGACTTTCAAGGCTTTGTACATGGTTACACCAGCACAAGTTAATGAAGTGGCTTCAATTGGGTCCAAACCTTCTGGAACCTTAACGGCGTAGTTGGCATCAACGATACATTCTTCAGCCATCGCACCATCAACTGTGAAACCAGAGTTTTGAACATTCCGGCAAAGCGTTTCGCGACCGGTTAGGCAATATTCACAATGGCCACAACCCTTAAAGAACCAGGCAACAGAAACCCGGTCGCCAATCTTCAAGTTATCGACGTCGTCAGCGACTTGAATGACTTTACCAACACCTTCATGGCCGATAATCCGACCAGGTTGCTTACCGAAGTCTCCGGCAGCCACATGTAAGTCGGTGTGACATAACCCACAATATTCCATTTTAACTAAAGCTTCACCGTGAGTAATTGGGCGGAGCGTAACATCTTTAATATCAACGTAACCGTCAACTGAATCGCGAATAACTGCTGCTTTCATGAAAAAAACTCCTTTTCTTTTCGTCTACAAGAATCAGTATACTGCAAAGGAAGTAATATTCAAGTGAAATTTTGCACAAAAAGTATTACGTTTTTCCTAAGATGAACGAAAAAAGCTTATATAACAGCAGTCATTGGTTGATCTGAAAAGTATATAAATGTGAAGCAAATGACTAATCACTTTTTCAGAAGCAATATTATCGTCCGAATGCAACCGGTTGTTAATTTTTCAAAAGACAGCGACTAACAGTGATGAATAGGTAATGTTTCAGTTAAATGTGAGTGGGTAGGGAGTTTTGGCATACAATTATGAGAAAATATGATAAAATTAAATGTTGAAATGAGAATCGGACGTCCATTGTTAGTGTTTTTGCTGACAGTGGGTGCCGCGAATTAGCCAGAGGAGTTAACGTGTAATGAGCCGAATTTTAATTATTGAAGATGAAAAAAACCTAGCCCGGTTCGTTGAACTGGAGTTAAAGCATGAAGGGTACGAAACCAACGTGCAGTTTAATGGTCGAACCGGCCTGGAAGCAGCCTTGTCACAGGATTTTGATGTGATTTTGCTAGACCTAATGTTGCCTGAATTGAATGGGATCGAAGTTGCTCGCCGCGTGCGTGAGGTTAAGAGTACGCCAATCATTATGATGACGGCGCGTGATTCTGTGATTGATCGGGTTTCTGGATTAGATCATGGCGCAGACGACTATATCGTTAAGCCATTTGCAATTGAAGAACTGTTAGCGCGTGTTCGGGCGCTATTGCGGCGAATTCACCTAGAGGGTGAGCAGAAGAGTACCAAACAGACGACGGTTAAGTTCAAGGATCTTACAATTGAAAAGGAAAACCGCATCGTACGTCGGGGCGACGAAGTCATTAACCTGACTAAACGCGAATATGAATTGTTATTAGCCTTGATGGAGAATATCAATGTTGTTTTGGCGCGAGATGTCCTGTTAACCAAAGTGTGGGGTTATGAATCAGAAGTAGAAACCAACGTGGTTGATGTCTACGTGCGGTATCTTCGCAATAAAATTGATGTTCCTGGCCAGAAGAGCTACATTCAAACGGTCCGTGGAACAGGGTACGTGATGCGGTCGTGACCCAAACCGATAAAACCCCTGAGTTAACTGGTGATAGTGTTGCGCCTAAGAAGGCCGGGTTTCGGTTTTCTTTGAAGTGGGAGTGGGCGCTATCAACAGCATTTGGTGTTTTGGTTATTTTTGCTGCGATTGTTTTTTTGATTTTTAACAGCTTTATGACGGTGTTGATGCGTCAGGAAAAAACTCACGTATCGGACACACTGAACGTTGTTGTAGAAAAGTTGAACAGTCAAAAACAACTGACAAGTACTAATGTTAACCAGCTGTTGCGTCCCCAAGCAGTTGTGTCAGCGACCAAGCAGCCGACGCCCTATAACAATGCCGTGATTGCTAGTTTAGCCCGTGATAGTCAGGCCGTAACGGTTTATGATGCCGATGGACAGTCACTCTTTGCGACACGGCAAGGGGATGTCTCATTCCGGCGGGCTAGTAAACAGTCAATTTCTACTCAGACGGTGTCTGGTCGCAAGAATTTAGTGGGACGGTCACCAATTCGAGCTAAGCAAGGTAATCGCATTTTGGGCTATGTTCAAGTGACAGATAACTTGCGAGATTATCGTGCCACGCAAGTCAAATTGTTACAGGTTGAGGTGGTCTTAGGGCTGATGGCGGGCTTAGCCGCTGCAGTGCTGAGCTATAGTCTAGCAACCTTTTTACTACGGCCAGTTGAAGAAATTCGGGAGACAATTCACGCGGTACGTGAAGATCCACAAACAGATAAGCGAGTGCCCGAGATGCATCATCAAGATGAGCTAAGTGATCTAGGTAGCTTGTTTAATGACATGCTGGATACGACACAGCGCTATATGGATCAGCAGCAACAATTTGTGGAAGATGTCTCGCACGAGTTACGAACCCCAGTGGCGATCATTCAGGGACACATGGAGATGTTGGATCGTTGGGGTAAGGAAGATCCAGAAGTTTTGGATGAGTCGATCAAGGCCTCGTTACAAGAAACCAAGCGTATGAAGAGTTTGGTTCAAGAGATGCTGGATCTCCAACGAGCGGAACAAATTGAGGTTAATTACCCTAATGAAGTGACGGATGTCAGCGAAGTGGTTGAGCAGGTCTTCGATAATTTCAAGATGATCCACCCGGATTATGTGTTTATCTTGGATGATGACGTTCACCAACCACTACAGGCGCAAATTTATCGGAATCATTTGGAACAGATTCTTATTATTTTGATGGATAATGCGGTTAAGTACTCACAAACACGTAAGGAAGTTCATCTGACGTACGAAAGTGACTTGCGAAACCTTGAAGTGGCCGTTCAGGACTTCGGTGAGGGCATTTCGCAAGAGAATCGCAAGCGGGTTTTTAATCGTTTCTATCGTGTAGATAAGGCGCGTTCCCGCACCAAAGGGGGCAATGGCCTCGGCTTAGCGATTGCCAAACGGTTAATCGAAGCTTACCATGGCCAAATCACAATTGAGAGTGCTTTGGGGCATGGGTCTGTTTTCCGAATTTCATTACCAATCTTGTCACCGGAAGCGGCACAGGCGCTTAATGCTAAAAAAGAACAAACGCAAGCGGCCAATGACATTCCAGGAATCCAATCAGAATTGTTAGTGGACGACAGCGAGGATTCAACGAAATCTGAATAAAATAAAAAATCCGGTTTGAGTTTAGTTGACTTAAATCGGATTTTTTATACGATAAAATCGTAAAGAGATTGACAGGTAATGACGATTCAAGTATGCTGTTAACAACAAGTTAGTTACTATAGTAACTAACTAAATAGGGGGAACTGCTATGAAATTAGTCAAAGGCTTTTTGTGGTTACTGGTCGGTGCCGTGGTCGTTGTTGGGGGAAGTTTGTTTTGGTTACCACAATTTACGAAGAATAAGCATTCAGAATTGGTAATGGCTTTGGATAATGTTAATCCGGTGGTTAAACCGGAAACGGTTTATGCACTCACCACGACAAAGCCAGTTCGTCAGTTTACTGGGGGTGCTGGTGAAAAGGAATACACTTATCGATTAACAACCTATAATGATCGAGGACAGACCCGTATTGTAATGTTCGATGCCCAATGGCGGTTAAAACCACAACGTTTTTTGAAAATTAAGACGAAAGGCCAAAATGTTGAGTCTTGGACAGCAACGGCGCGACAAGAAGTCCCAAGTGGTGTTCGACAAAATCTGTTAATGAGCTAGTGTTTAAGCTTGTTGTTACTAACAATCGTTGTATTGGCGAATGGCTGGGGATCAGATTTAATGCCTTTGAAATGGCTTATTGTTATTAACAATCATATCAGAAAGAATAAAAAAGATCGTCGACAAAAAGTCGGCGATCTTTTTTTGATTATCGATGACGCTGTTGTTTTCCGGCGTTACGATTACGATTTTTTTGACTAACTGGTTTGGGGGTTGTGACTGTCGGTGTTGGCTTGACGACAGGTGCAACAACCGGAGCCGGTTGGTCTTTCATCTTTTCCTTAATCTCGCGACGAATTCGTGGTCGATAGAAATTGATGATCAATGTTTGTAGACAGGCAAACAACCCACCAACGAAGAAGTATAAGCCAAGACCAGCTGGAGAACTCATTGTGAAGAAGAGAATCATGACTGGTGATAGCAATAATGTCATGCGCATTTGTTTCTTTTGATCTTCTGGCATCCCCAACATGGACAAGTATCCTTGTAGTAGGTAAGAGAGGAAAGACAATAATGCAAGAATCCAGCTAGATTTTCCTAATGGAATTCCTAAGAAAACAGTGTTGGACAGTTCTGGTGAGTACCGGATAGCTGCATATAGTGCGGCGAAGATCGGCATCTGGATCAGAAGCGGTAAGCAGCCAATTCCACCGGTCATGCTAATGCCATTGTTACGATACAAAGCCATCATAGCCTGACTGGCAGCCTGCTGTTCTTCCGGTGTCTTAGCAGCTTTTTGTTGCTTCTGTAAGGCGGTCATCTGTGGCCGGATCATTGAGATCTTTTCCTGCTGAACGGTAGCACTTCGCATTTGACGAACCATGATTGGCAATAAGACCATTCGTACAATCACGGTTAAGATAATAATGGCCCAACCATAGCTACCGCCAAAGATGTGGGCGAGCCAATCCATCACGTGTTGTCCAGGTACGGCCAGATAATCGTAAACGAAGCCATAAGGTTTACCATTCTTGGTTTGCACACAGCCACTCAAGAAGAGGGCCATGGCCGCCAAGGCGGTCGTAACCGTAACTTTTTTGGAGATTTTCATATGTTGTTTTGAACCCCTTTAAATAACGATGTAGAGCCTAATTGCTCCCAGCGGCGCGAACGCCGTTAACATCAAACATCTTACTTGATTTACCGGCCATTTTCAAATAATAATCCGGAAGTCGGCAAATTGGTGGGTTGGGATTGAGTGGGTTGTCAGCGTCATCACGTTAATCCAGGGGGATAAGCCATGTTTGAGCTGCTGACAGAATTGTTGTAGGGTTGCAGATTCACCAGTGGCAATGATTTCAACTTGTCCGTTAGCGAGATTGCGGACAGTACCGGTTAGCGTCAGCTGTTTGGCTAGTCGTGTGGCCGACCAGCGGAACCCAACGCCTTGCACTTGACCACTGACCAGAATTTTTTGTGTTTCCATAAGACGATGCCCTCCCGATTAAAAATGCGTTTATCTCATTATACAACTGCCGGTTATTGATCGGATATGGTAAACTAGATGAAATAACTTAAAGCGAGGGACTATCGTGAAAGAAAAAATTACGTCTAGTCAAAATAGGCGCGTCAAGGAATGGCGATCCTTAGCCAGCAAAAAAGGGCGTAAGGCCACACGGACTTATTTATTGGAAAGTTGGCATCTTGTTCAAGAGGCTATTAAGGCGCAACAACCTTTAACGGCAATTATGGGGACTGCTGAGCAGTTAAGTGCCCATGCAGATAGCTTGCCTACTGACGTTCCCATTTACGAACTAACGGATAGTCTGGCTAAGACAATTGGGGATACTGGCACGCCTCAGGGCATTTTTGCGACGGCTCCGATGCCAGATGAGACTGCAATTGATCCTAAAACTGCGACGGGGGCTTGGCTGTTTCTAGACTACGTACAAGACCCTGGTAATATTGGAACGATGGTGCGGACAGCCGACGCTGCGGGCCTAACCGGCGTTGTGTTTGGAAAGGGAACCGCCAGCCGTTTCTTGCCCAAGGTTTTACGAGCCATGCAGGGAAGTCAGTTTCACATTCAATTGGTAGAGGCCGATTTACATGATTGGATTGGCGCTTTTACAGCCCGACAATTGCCAGTGTACGGAACTAATTTAGATCCACAGGCGCAAGACTATCGTGACGTGCCAGCTTTAACGAATGGTGCGATTGTCATGGGCAATGAGGGCAACGGTATGGCACCAGACTTGCAACGTTTAACGACACAAAATCTATATATCCCTATTAAAGGACAGGCAGAGTCCTTAAATGTTGCCGTGGCTGCCGGTGTTGTGATGTTTCGATTAGTGGGTTAATCATAAAGAAAAGGTAAACCCGATGAGAAATAGGCCATTTTGGTTGCATTTTGTCTAAAAGACAGTATGATATAGGGTAATTGAGAGACTGAAAATCATAATTTTAATGAAAAGGAAGCATTCTATGACCAAACTTACTTGGCGTGATGACCCCGAGTACCTTGCTTTAGTTTCTGACTTGTTGGCAAAGGAGCCGGTCCAACGCCTGGCGAATTACACCCAGCATCATCACTCTAACCGTTTGGATCACTCCATTTCGGTATCGTATAATAGTTATTTAGTTGCGAAGAAACTTGGTTTGAATACCCGGGCCACTGCACGGGGTGGGTTATTACACGATTTGTTTTATTATGATTGGCGAACGACGAAGTTTAATTTAGGCTCGCATGCGTTTATTCATCCTCGGGTTGCCTTACGCAATGCCGAAAAGTTAACGGATCTAAGCCCTATGGAAAAGGATATTATCCTTAAACACATGTGGGGAGCGACGCTGGCGATGCCGAAGTATCGAGAAAGCGCGATTGTATCGTTGGTGGATGATTATGAAGCTGTTTACGAATTCTGTGGACCAGCCCGTAAGCGAATGGAAGCCTTGATGGACAAGGTAACGCCTAACGCCTAGTTTCCAAGGAATCTGGATGGGAGGCAAGACAAATATGCAAATGATGTCAAAGAAGACGACAGAAGCACCAGACACGGCTATCGATTTTGAATTGTGCCCCCGCTTTGAACAAACTTTTTCCTTTTTGGGAAAGAAGTGGAATGGCTTGATTATCGATGTCCTCTTGCATGAAGGACCACAACGGTTTCGGGATTTAGCGCGAAATGTGCCGCGATGCAGTGATCGAGTGCTGGTTGAGCGACTAAAGGAATTAGAGGATAACGGTGTCATTTTACGCCGAACTTTTCCTGATAGTTCCTTGATTGAATATGAGTTAACTAAGAAGGGCCAAGAATTTGCTCCCGTGATGGCGGCGGTTCATGCTTGGTCTGACAAGTGGTCTTGTCCGCTTGAGGAGAACCAGAAGTAGTTGACTTCTGCGGCCAAATCCGCTAGGCTAATTGAAGTAATAGTTAAAAACGATGATAGAAAAGTAGTAACCGGAACGGTTTGTCAGGAAGAGTCTGCCTAGACTGTGAGCAGACTTCAAAGCGATAGGTGAATTCAGTTCTTGAGTTGTCGCCAGGACGCAACTTAGTTGTTGTGAAAAGGTGTTCCGGTACGTGACCGTTATCACGACTGAGTGTGGTTGGGGATGAAATCCCTAACTGAATCAGGGTGGTACCGCGATGCTTCGTCCCTAGTTTTAGGACGGAGCTTTTTTATTTGTCTAAAAAGTAAGTTAGAAATGGAGGATGACGTTATGTCGTTGAGAGATAAATTAAACGAACTGCATGAACGTGGGTTAGCCGAGATTCAAAAATCGACTGACCTAAAAGACGTCAATCAAGTGCGGGTATCGTTATTAGGTAAAAAGGGTCCAATTACCGAGGTGTTGCGTGGTATGCGGGATTTAGACGCTGAAGAACGACCTAAGGTTGGTGCTTTTGCCAACGAAATTCGGGATGACTTAACGGCAGCATTGACTAAACGGCGAGAAAAATTGGAAAATGCCGTACTAAATGCCCGTCTGGCTAAGGAAGCTATCGATGTTACCTTGCCAGGCACGCCGGTTGCTAAAGGTGAGCCGCACGTTATTCAGCAAATCATTGATCAAATTGAGGACCTCTTCTTGGGAATGGGTTATCAAGTGCTGAGCGGTCCAGAAGTTGAAGAGGACAAGTATAATTTTGAAATGATGAACTTGCCTAAGAACCATCCAGCACGGGATATGCAGGATACGTTCTACATTACCAAGGAAATTTTGATGCGGACGCAGACCTCACCAATGCAGGCCCGGACGTTGGAAAAGCATGACTTTAGTCAGGGACCATTAAAGATGATCTCTCCAGGCGTTGTCTATCGGCGAGATACGGATGATCCGACCCATTCACATCAATTCCATCAGGTCGAAGGCTTAGTGATTGATAAGCATATTACGATGGCTGATTTAAAGGGAACGCTCCAGGTTTTGGCCCACGAACTATTTGGTGATAAGTTTGACGTGCGGTTACGGCCAAGCTATTTCCCATTTACGGAGCCTTCTGTGGAAGCCGATATTACCTGTTTTAATTGTGGTGGAAAGGGTTGTAACGTTTGCAAAAACACTGGTTGGATTGAAGTGTTAGGTGCTGGTATGGTGCACCCTAATGTCTTAAAGATGGCCGGCGTTGATCCAGATGTATATGGTGGTTTTGCCTTTGGGGTTGGTCCCGATCGGTTTGCCATGCTGAAGTACGGGGTTGATGATATCCGTAACTTCTATTTAAATGATGTTCGTTTCCTGACCCAATTCACGAAGAAAGGATAACCGCCAACTATGAAGATTTCATATAATTGGATTAAAGAATACCTGGATTTAAATGTTTCACCCGTTGATTTGGCGGAAAAAATCGAACGCACTTCCGTGGAAGTCGATGGCGTGACCACCCCTAGTGATGGCCTGAAGAAGATCGTGGTAGGACACGTCTTGTCCTTAGAAGCCCATCCCGATTCCGATCATCTGCACATTTGCCAAGTGGATGTTGGTGAAGACGAGCCCTTACAGATTGTTTGTGGGGCGCCGAACGTTGCCGCGGGTCAGAACGTCATCGTGGCCTTACCAGGCTCACGGATTGCCAACAACGTTAAGATCAAGAAGTCCAAGATGCGGGGAGTCCCATCTGCGGGAATGATCTGTGCGTTACAGGAAATTGGGTTTGCCGAAGATGTTGTGCCTAAGGCTTACGCTGATGGTATTTATGTTTTGCCAACTGACGCGACGCCTGGGGATGACATTTACGATTACTTAGGTATGAACGACAGCTTAATTGACTTGGATGTGACGCCTAACCGTGGGGACATGTTAAGTCTTTATGGCACACTACATGACTTGGCAGCTATCTACGATCAACCCGTTAAGTTAGAACAACCAGCGGTTAAAGAAGCTGGTCAGGCAGTTGCCGATCAATTGACGGTTCACGTTGATGACCAGTTAGCACCGCAATATCGCATGCGTTTGGTTAAGCAAGTTAAATTAGCGCCTAGCCCAATGTGGTTGCAGATCCGGCTGTGGAATGCGGGTTATCGACCAATCAATAACGTTGTAGATATTACGAACTACATTATGTTGAAGTATGGTCAACCTTTGCATGCTTTCGATTACGATAAGTTTGCTGGACAAGATGTTTACGTGCGGACGGCACAAACTGGTGAAAGTTTAACAACGCTAGACGAAGGTGAACATGAGTTAGATCCACAAGATATTGTCATTGCTGATGAACACGCGCCAATCGCCTTGGCTGGGGTCATGGGTGGCTTGGATACCGCAATTAGTGAGGGAACCGTCACGGTAGCCATTGAAGCGGCTGTCTTCGAGCATGACCACATTCGTAAGGCTGCGCAACGGCACCATTTACACACGGATGCTTCACAACGGTTTGAACGTGGTGTCAATCAAGCTGGTGTACAAGAAGCCTTAGATGCAGCTGCACAGATGATGACCGAGTTGGCCGATGGTGAGGTTCAAAGTGGAACCGTGGTTGCGGCTGCTAACATTCCAGCACCAGCTGTGATTACATTGACACTCAGCCGAATCAATGCTGTTTTGGGTACGACTTTGGCTATGGAACAAGTTAGTCATATTCTCGAAAGCCTAGGTTGTACGGTGGCGATTGACGGAGAGACATTGACCGTGACGGTACCGGTTCGGCGCAATGATATTCATATTCCAGCTGATCTTTTGGAAGAAATTGCCCGGATCTATGGTTACGACCAGTTGCCAGCAACTTTGCCAACGGGACGGATGACCATGGGGGCCTTGACGCCAGCACAAAAACTGATGCGGGCCACTCGTCGCTCACTAGAAGGACTGGGATTAAATCAGGCGATTTCGTACGCGTTAACAACGGAAGATAAAGCGAATATGTTCATGATGCGGGCCAGCGAACCCACCCATTTGGCTTGGCCAATGAGTGTGGATCATGCGGTATTGCGGATGAATATTATTACGGGCTTATTAGATGACATTGCTTATAACACGGCCCGCAAAGTTAAAGATGTGGCGTTGTATGAACAGGGCCGAGTCTTTTACCGTGAAGCGGATACAGAGCGTCCTAGCGAAGAGGAACACATTGCCGGCGCAATTACGGGGACACTGCTACCAGCAGCTTGGGATCAGCCGGCAAAAGAAGTTGACTTCTATCAAGTCAAGGGTATCGTTGCGGCTTATCTGAAAGATATGGCGGTTAACGGCGACGTTACCTACGTGGCTAATTCGGATATGCCTGATATGCATCCCGGAAGAACGGCAGATATTTTGGTGCATGGCCATCGAATTGGCTTTATGGGGCAAATTCATCCGACTGTGGCCAAACAGTTTAAGATTGGGGCTACGTATGTCTTTGAACTGAATCTACAGGCAATTATTGACATGCCTAAGCAGGAAAATCAGTACGACGTCATTTCCCGTTATCCAGCAATCACACGGGATATTGCCATGCTGGTAGACAATCAGGTTACCAACGAACAAATTATGGCGTTGATTGAAAAACGTGGCGGTGCTTACCTGAGATCCGTCAAATTGTTTGATGTTTACGATGGTGTGAAGGTTCCTAAAGGCAAGAAGTCTTTAGCTTACACCTTAACGTATCAGGACAAGAATGCGACGTTAGTGGACGATGCGGTGAACCAAGCTTTTGACAAGGTTACCCAGCGGCTTCAAGATGAATTAGGTGCTGAAATTCGTTAATTCTGGTAATAAAACGCGATTGGCCTGAGGGCTAACCGCGTTTTTACGAGGCATGCAAGTGAAAGATTACAATTTCATCAAAGTCACGTTTACGTATTCCCGCGGACTGTAAATTTCTGTATAATAGAGAAGATTATGGCATAGAACGGAGGAAATATGTTGGATAATGGTAAGGATCCTATTCCATCACGACAAGATTCGGGAAAAAAGCGCTCGTTTGGTCGTCGGATCATTATTGGGGTAGCCAGTCTACTGGTTATTTTGGCGGTGGCGATTGGCGTTATTGGTTATCACTACTTTCAATCGTCGTTGAAGCCGATGGACAGCAGTAATAACCAAGTGGTGCAAGTCCACGTTCCCATGGGCGCAACATCAAATAAAATTGGGCAAATTTTACAGGATAAAAAAGTAGTTAAAAGCGGAATGGTGTTTAACTATTACGTGAAGTCCAATAAATACACTAATTTTCGTGCCGGGTATTATCAATTAAAACCATCAATGACACTAAAACAAATTGCCATGCAATTACAAAAGGGAGGTTCTTCAGAACCTATCCAAAGTACATCCGGCAACGTGTTGGTGCGTGAGGGAGAAACGATTGATCAGATTGCGACAGCAATTCCAGTTCAAACGGATTTCACCAAAGCAGAATTCTTGAGCCTAATGAAGGATAAAGCTTTCTTCAATCAGTTAGCAGCTCGCTATCCGCAACTATTAAGTTCCGCTAAAAGGGCGAAAAATGTTCGGTATCGGTTGGAAGGTTACCTGGCACCAGCGACGTATCAGGCTGGCAAAAAGATGACCTTGAAGCAATTGATTACAGAAATGGTTGCTAAAACGGATGAAAATCTGCAAGGAAACTACGCCACAATTAAGAAACAGAAGCGCTCAGTTCAAGAAGTCTTAACGTTGGCTTCATTAGTGGAACGCGAAGGGGTTACCCAAGCAGATCGGAATAAGATTGCGGGTGTGTTCTTGAACCGGATTAAAGCGGGGATGGCCATTCAATCTGATATTTCTGTCCAGTATGCGTTAAAGACAACGAAAAAGACGTTAACGTATAAAGATTTAAAAGTGAAGTCTCCATATAATTTGTATATCCATACAGGATACGGGCCAGGTCCATTTGACAACCCAAGTGTTTCGTCAATTAAAGCGGTCTTGCATCCAACGGATCGGAGCAAGGGATACTATTACTTCATTGCGAACACCAAAACGGGGAAGGTTTACTTCTCTAAGACTTACGCACAGCATCAAGAAAAGACAAGTTCACTTGCGAGTGATAATAAGTAAAGGACGGCGACAGTGTTGGCAGAGAAGAAACGACCGATCATTATTGGGGTTACTGGGGGGTCTGGTAGTGGTAAGACGACTGTTAGTCGGGCCATTTTTAATCAATTAATTGGCCACTCTATTATGATTTTACAGCAGGATTCTTACTACAATGATCAATCAGACATGACAATGGCGGAACGGGCCGCAGTTAATTATGACCACCCATTGGCCTTTGATACGGATCTGTTGATTAAGCAGCTCAAGCAATTGTTGCGCTATGAGCCAATTGAAAAGCCGGTCTATGATTACACGTTGTCAACGCGAAGCGATAAGACGATTCATCAGGAACCCCGTGATGTGATTATTTTGGAAGGTATCTTAATCTTAGATGATGAGCGACTACGTGACCTGATGGATATTAAGGTATTTGTTGATACGGATGATGATATTCGGATTATTCGCCGAATCGAACGGGATATGAATGAACGGGGCCGCTCACTGGACTCAGTTATTCAGCAATATTTGGCGACAGTTAAACCAACTTATCACCAATTCGTTGAGCCAACCAAACGTTACGCTGATTTAATCGTTCCTGAGGGTGGCGAGAACCAAGTTGCCATTGACTTATTGGTTACAAAAATTCGTGCAATTCTAGAAGCTAGCGGTAATAAAGAAGTTTTTGACAATCCTGATACAAGCATATAGAATAAGACAGGTTAGCCCAGCGTGGCTAACCTTTTCTACAAGTGATAAGTTAAGTTGGACGGAACGTTTCGTTCAAAATAAAAAAGATAAGTAAAAGGGGTGGCCAGTATGGCACAAGAAAAAATGTATCCAATGACTGAAGAGGGTAAGGAAAAGCTCGAAGCCGAACTCGAAGATTTAAAAATGGTGCAACGCCCAAAGGTGATCGATCGGATTAAGATTGCCCGATCATATGGTGATTTATCAGAAAACTCTGAATACGAATCAGCCAAAGATGAACAGAGTATGTTAGAAACGCGGATTAGTACGGTAGAACGAATGCTTCAATACGCGCAGATTATTGACAATGATGATACGGACAAAGACGAAATCACCGTTGGTAAAAAGGTAACATTCCAAGAAGACGATGACGAACCAGAAGAATATACCATTGTAGGGGCTGCTGAAGCAGATCCTATGTCTGGTAAGATTTCAAACGATTCGCCAATTGCTAAGGGGTTATTAGGGCACCGTGTGGGTGAGACAGTGACTTTCCCAACACCTGGTGGTGACATGACCGTGAAAGTGATTGCGGTCGACTAAAAGCATTTAAGAGATTCAGCCCTAGTTAAAGGGGCTGAATCTTTTTTATACCTTTGATGTATGCAACCGCGAAAGAATCGTTATTTGCTAGATACAATTGATTGAATTAAGGGCCTTTTTGCTGGTTAGTTGGCGGTAACTTATCAATGGTGTTGCGGTCAGCTGAGCAAATAGGTCGCTAACTAGAATGAAATCAGGCATAATAAAAGTACGACAAGAGTTTGTGAAAAGCTGCTTGCCAGATACCCGGCAAAAGTGGTATAAATAAGGTTGAAACCGGATTCATAGTTTGCTAAAGAGGAGTCCTATCAATATGAAAATTACGGTGACTGATGCAGCAAGTAAGTGGTTTCGTGAGGATATGGGAATGACCGGCCGCGGCATTCGTTTTTTCGGTAAAGTTTACGGAAAAACGCCGGTCCATCAAGGGTTTTCTCTGGGAATGACCCCGGATGATCACCCCCGCCATCCAATCGTTGCAGAAAAAAAGGACGACGTAACCTACTACATTACGGAAGGTGACCAATGGTTCTTTGTTGGTTATGATCTGACGGTCGATTACGATGCGCAAACGGATGGCCCCGTTTATCGGTATGCGGAAAATGGGGAATTAGATCACTAGTAAAAAACGCATGACCAGTTTTTGCGGTCATGCGTTTTTATAATGGACTAAATTATTGGTGGCGGCGAGAGAACCACCAACCGCCGAGAAGAATAATGAACGTTCCACCGCTAATCAGCAGTCCCACATTAAGCAGAGGTGGCCAATAGGCGAGCGTGACGGTACTGTTACCCTTAGGTAATTTGACCGCGGTAAACATGCCAATCGTTTTATAAGTCTTGACGGCATGACCGTTGACTGTGGCATGCCACCCCTGGGAATATGGGATAGATGTGTTCAGGACCTGCCCAGCGTGTTTACTGGTAATCGTGCCCTTGAAGTAACGACTAGTGTGCGTCGTCAAATGCCAAGGCTGCGTCTTCAGTTGATTAATCGCAGCCTGAAAACGAGGAGTGTTTAAACGATACAGCGTGAAGTTATCCAACCATAGGGAGCCTTTGCTAAGTTGAATGGTTAACTTTTGTTGGTGTCCCTTGGCGTGGTCTGCGGCACTAACCAAAATGGTATTTCGGTAAGTCTTGTATTGGTTGAGTGTCTTGCCATTCAAGATAAAGGTCGCGTTGTCCGGATTTACAGTTGATCCGAAAGTGAAGTAGTAGGCATCATTGGTGGTCGGCGTGAAGGTCAAGGTAATCTTGCCGGGCTTTAGTAAGTTTTTCTTCTGCAAGACGGCGCCCGTTATTTTAGTCTGCTGATTAATATTTTGGAAGGTGACTTGATCAAAATTCTCAGCGGTATATAACTGCTTGTCTTGGGAATTGCCGGTTAATGCGGCTAGCCAGTTAGCCTGATACTGTGTTGGATCAGCGGTTTTATTTTTTAGAGTCAGAATTTGCTGATTGGCTGCATAGCCCATAGGAAGGGCATACTGGTTTTTGTAGGTTGTTGCCCAGTGGTCACTGCTGATTTTTTGGTAATCGGCGAGATCTGCCTTATTAGATGAAGCCGGTAAGATACTGGTACCGCTGAGTGCGCCTGCTAATTGGTTCTGCTGGAAATAATATTTCATGTTGAGCAAGGAATCAGTAACTAGTGTGCCGTTACTGTACTCCACAAAGCCGTCACCGTCAGGATTACCAATATTGCCAAAGAAAGTGGGGACTGCTTTGGGTAATACGGATGAAAAGACGCCACCACCATTGTAACCAGTTTGGAAAGCATCTCCTTTGGTGCGCAAGAAGGTTTTACCGATGCGATAGAAGCCATGATCGCGTTTCTGTACGCGATTAACGAGTCGTTGAAGTTCATTCGTGTAGTTACCGTATTCACTTTGAGACACGTAACTAATATTGTTCAAAGAGATGAATGCGTTAGCTGTCACCTCAGTCACCCCGATAACTAAGAAGGTTAGGGGATAGATCCAATGATGCTTGATTGGCAGGGTAATTAAGGCAAGGGCGAGGATGACGAACAGTAACCCTAGCAGTAATTGATTTAACGTCAAGAACTTGAACTTGGCTAAGTTAATCCCCACGTAAGCACTACCGGCAATAACGATGAGGGTCACTAAGCTGATGGCTAACCATCCTGGTTGAAAATCGGCGGTCAAGGTTTGTGCCGCGAGCCAAATTAACCAGAAACTAACAATAAAGGAGAAACGATAAGGATACCAAACCGGAAATTGGCCGGCATGCCAGAGTAAATCTAGTGGTTGAAAGCAAAGTGATAGTGCTAAGAAGGCTGTTAAAATGCCGGAAGCAATCCGAGTACGAAGTTTGATTCGCCGATCACTGAAGTAAAAGAGACTGCCTAATAGGGCGATGGCACCAATAAATAAGTTAGCTGTGCCATCGGGCATTTGATCAAAGTTAAAGGCGCCCAAGAAAAATTTGGCGAGCATCTTAGGTGGAAAGAAATCAAAATGCCATTTGAAGGTGGTGACGGTATATTGGGCCTTACTCTGTGACAGTGACCACCAGGTTGGCAGTAAAATAAAGGCAGATAGCAAGCCACTAATTGCTGATGCAAGGACAAACTTACCGGCTTGTTTCCCGAAATGGCGCCAAGTGGAGAAGCGGTCAACGGCTAACCAACAAAAGGCTAGAACCATGAACAAGCAAATCATGTAAGCCATGTAGTAATTAACGACTAACATGAGCGTTAGCCAGATGACGTAAGTGCGCCATTTTCCGGTGTGCATGAGCTGATATAAGCCATAGAAGATCAAGGGTAACAGATAGGCGGCATCCAGCCACATGACGTTAAGCTGATTGGCAACTGACCACCCCATTAAGGCGTAAGCTGTTGCAAACATAATGGCTTTAAACCCGCGTTGTTGGGTTGTTTTCTCCAGTAACCAGGCAAAACTCAAACCGGCCAAGCCATATTTGAAGACAGTCAGTAGGAAGACGCCCGTGGTTAAGCTGGTTCCGGGGCATAGCAATAACAACCAATTTAAGGGACTTAAAAGATAGTAAGACCAAGTACCTAACATTTCGCCGCCAATGCCATTAGAGAAAGAGTAAAAAATGCTACTAGGATCATGGAGGATTGCCCGGCGTAGATAGGCAAAAAAGTCGATATATTGTTGCCCTAAGTCGACAGTTAACAAGCTACTGGTGCCAAATGGCGCCATTTGACGATAGATAAAATAACCGGTCATCAAAATGAAGGGTACTAAAAAGGCCCCCCAAAGGGTGAGTTGACGTCGGGAAAGCGCCCAGCGTCGTTTTCGTACTTGCAAAGAAAGCCACCTCAATTTTTTTAATTTTAAGCATAGATCATCGGGTTGTTCATTGGGGGTGGCGCTAATGACTGATCAACCAGTGTACCTTCCCCCGCAAGAATCGATGGGAACAGTTGCGGACGACCGTTCAGCTATAATCTTATCAGATTTATTCTGAAGATGCGGTTAAAACTGGTAAAAATTTCGAGATAATCTGACGATGACGATTTTACTATAGGCAGTTAATTGGGATAACTGTCCGAACTTTGTTACTATTCAGATGCACCATAAATTAAGCTAATTAAGGAGTGAACGACATGAAAACTTTGGACATCGTAGCTCTCATTGTATTAGTCATTGGTGGATTGAATTGGTTGTTGGTTGGCGCATTTAATTTTGATTTAGTTGCGGCCTTGTTTGGCGGTCAAGCGGCACTGATTTCAAGAATTGTGTATATCTTAGTGGGAATCAGCGCAGTATACTGTTTACGGTTTTTCGGGCTGATTACCCACCGGAAAACGGCTTAGTTGATCGCTTGTTGCCGAGGTATCTCACGGATGAGAGGGAAATCTCTGATCCGTGTTTTAGTGTGCTTGACGGTACTTAAAATATATAATTTGGTAAATGTTGATTTAACGGGACTTTAAGCAATCATTAAAAGGTTAAAATACCAGTTGACGTTCACGAATTAGGTCTCTAGAATAGCATAGAATGATTAAATTTCGGTAGCGGGATAGTGACCGACGGCGAAGTTTGGTAAAATAGTAGCTGTATAATAAGGAGCAGAGCTGTTGTGAAGAATTTTTATAATCGCGTTAGTAACCGAAACCAGCGATCTAGTGGCCCGAGTAAGTCACTGATTCCCTTTCGGTTGAACTTTCTTTTCATTATTGTTGCCCTGTTGTTTGCGGCGTTAATTGGTCAATTGGCGTATTTGCAAATAATTTATGGGTCACAATTGAAGGCAGAGGTCAATTCGACTGATACCACGATTGAAACCACCAACGTTCAACGGGGGATGGTTTATGATTCAAATGGTAAGGTGCTGGTTGGTAATAAATCACACCAAGCCATTTCCTACACGAAGGGCGTTAGTGTGCTATCTACGGATATGTATAAGATTGCCAATCGGTTAGGAAAGTATTTGACGGTCTCGACGAGCTCATTGACGCCGCGTCAGGCAATTGATTACTACTTAACGGACCCTAAACGGTTGAAAGCCGTTGAGAACAAGTTGAGTGGGACCAGCGGGATGTCGACGACCCAAAAGTACAACAAGGCGTTAAGCTATTTGGAAAATGATTCATCTTTCAAATTGACTAAAACGCAAAAGAATGCGGCAGAAATCTTTGCTAAGATGAGTGGCGCCTACTCGTTATCGACGACCTACATTAAAGATTCCGGGGTTTCCAACAAAGAGATTGCCGAAATCGGTGAACATCTTTCAGAAATGCCGGGTGTTAAAGTTGGGACTAGTTGGTCACGGGATTATCCGAACGGGTCTTCAATTAAGGCCATTATTGGGACGGTTTCATCCGAGAAGACTGGTTTACCGAGTGATCGGGTTAATGAACTGCTGGCTCAAGGGTATTCGCGAAATGACAGTGTGGGACAATCCTACTTGGAACAAGAGTATGAATCTGTCTTACGGGGAACCAAGGCTGAAAAGCAAGTCGAGGTTTCTGGTTCCACGATTACCAAAGAAGCGAAAAAGTATGGTGGGCAAAAGGGCGACAATCTCCAGTTGACTATCAACTCGACCTTCCAAAAGAAGCTACAGTCATTGGTTCATTCAGCAGAGTCCGGTGCCGGTGGTTACTCAACGGGGACCTATGCCATCGTGATGAATCCTAACACTGGTGGGATTGTTGGAATGGCCGGAGTTGACCGTAATCCATCGACTGGTAAGATCACAACGAATGCCCTAGGCACTATCAATAGTGATATTGTAATGGGGTCGGTTGTGAAAGGCGCGATGGTCTCTGGTGCTTTAATGGACGGTGTGATCACGCCAAGCAATAACACGTTAACCGATAAAGTTATTAACGTCGGTGGTGTGAAAAAGGCGTCGTGGTTTAACAAATCTGGTAGTGCCAGCATTGCGTTAAATGCGTCCACAGCGTTGGAAGTTTCTTCTAACTCCTATATGATGCAATTAGCCATGAAAGAAGCCAAGTTTAATTACGTCTCTGGCTCAGCTTTGACCATGAGCACGAGTATTTTTGATAAGGAACGGGGTTACTTCAATCAGTTCGGGTTAGGCGTTAATACTGGGATTGATTTGCCTGGTGAAAGTACCGGACTAAAGGGGTCGAGCACGTACTCTCATATTGGGAATGCGTTAGACTTATCCTTTGGGAACTACGATGCTTACACAACGTTGCAGGTCGCTCAGTATATGTCAACCGTTGCTAATGGCGGTACCCGAATTGCGCCGCACGTGGTTCAGTCAATCCGGGGAACTAAATCCGATGGGACACTGGGCGCCGTGAAATCAACGGTCACCCCTAAGGTCTTGAACCGGATTGACATGACGGCTGCACAGAAGAAATTGGTTACTGAGGGACTATATGACGTGGTTCATGGAACCAACACGTATAAGACGGGGGCAGAATTAGCTTCCATCTCGCCTGGGATTTCTGCTAAGACGGGGACGGCTGAAACGTATTACAAAGGCCATTCCACTGTTACGTTAAGTTTGGCCTCTTATGCGCCATCCAATGATCCTCAGGTCGTGGTGGCCTTGGCAATGCCAAACTTGAGCACGAGTGATGAAGATAATAACATGAAATTGGCCAAACAGATTTATGCTGCTTACTGGAAGACGGTTCAATCAACGTCAACGTTGACTAACCCAACCAAGGCAACAACGTCTGGCTCAGCAGTTAATACAAGTGCTGCGAACTAAAGAGAGCTTAAAAATCACGTGAAGCCGTTGGGCAGAGCGTGATTTTTTAATGGCTAAAAACACGTGTTAAGTATTTTTCCTTAACATATTTGGGATTATGACTGGTAATTGCCCCGGATTAATGGTAATATATTACGAGTTAAGGGCTCTAGCCTGTAATTATGAACAAGTTGGGAGGTTACCCACTATGCGTGTACACATCACTTTAGAATGTACAGAATGCCACGAACGCAATTACTTATCCAGCAAGAACCGGCGTAATAACCCGGACCGGGTTGAATTTAAGAAATACTGCCCGCGTGATCGGAAAGTAACTTTGCATCGTGAAACTAAGTAAGGTACGGGCGAGAGTCCGCACCTTTTTTTGTTGAATTTTTCTATGGATTGAGGGGGTGGGCCCATGATCACTAAAAAACACTTACGTCAACAAACGATTCAGGCGTTGATGGCAATGCCTGCCGATCAACGGCAACACGCGACACGCGACCTGCACCACCAATTATGGTCATCGTTAGCTTGGCAACAGGCCAAAACAGTGGCCACCACCATTAGTGGTGATTTTGAATTAGCGACGGCACCTATTATTGACCGTGCACAAGCCGAGGGGAAAACGATAGCCGTTCCCACAACGCTTCCTAATCGCCAGATGGCGTTTCATGTTGTTGATAATCAAACAAATTTTGCCACCAGTCCTTTTGGTTTACAGGAGCCGACGAATGGGGCGATTATTGCTCCAGCAACCTTTGACTTACTAATTGTTCCCGGGTTAGTCTTTGCCGCGTCTGGTGAACGGCTGGGATTTGGCGGTGGTTATTATGACCGTTATTTGGTGAAAACGACAGGGACTAAGGTAGCTTTAGCGTTGCCAGCACAATGGGTAGCAACGCCGACGTGGCCAGTGGCCGAATATGATGTATTATTAGATGAGATCTTTCAGGTCACACCATAAGGAAGGAGCCTAACGGTGGCAAACTTTAAATACCGACTACGAAATTTGAACCAGACACCCTATATGACGACTGGATTAGTCGTCATTATGGTGTTAGTCTTTGTTGCGATGACGTTGGCTGGTGGTAGTACTAGCCTAAATGTTTTGGTCGCTTTTGGTGCGAAAGTCAATCCGCTGATTCAGCAGGGTCAGTGGTGGCGGCTGATTACGCCGATGTTTCTGCACATTGGGTTTACCCATATCTTCTTAAACATGGTGACGTTATACTTTGTGGGGACCCAGTTGGAGGCGGCTTTTGGTCATGCCCGGTTTCTGATAATCTTTTTAGTGGCTGGAATTGGCGGCAATGTTGCCAGTTTTTGTTTTTTAAATAGTTTGTCAGCTGGCGCCAGTACCGCTATTTTCGGTCTATTTGGGGCGTTTATGATGCTCGGAGAATCTTTTTGGCAAAATCCAATTATTCGCCAGTTAGCCCGGACCTTTTTGGCCTTTGTGGTGATGAATATCGCCTTTGATTTGTTTACACCAGGAATCGATTTAGCTGGTCACCTAGGTGGGTTAATCGCTGGATTTCTGGTAGCGTATACAGTTGGTGTTCCCCAAATTGGTCGAGTAAGCGTAACCAAACGTGTTGTTGCAACGGTTGTCTTGATTTTGGGATTGGTCTGGTTATATTTACACGGAATGGCGCAGTAAGCGGCGAAAAGTCTCGTGCAATTTCATGGAGGTTGTGGCACAATGAAAACGTTATATGATGTTCAGCAGCTACTTAAAAATTTTGGTATTTATGTGTACGTTGGCAAGCGTCTTTGGGACATTGAAGTGATGGCTTTGGAACTTGATCACCTGCATCAAGCGCGGGTAGTCGACGATAAGGTTTTTGTTTCGGCCAAACTTGTGCTCACACATGAACACCGCTTAGAAGAACAACGAGCAAAATTCAAGCATCAATCCATTGGAGGGATTTAGCGTTATGGCACGGAATTTAATTGGAATCGATTTAGGTGGGACTACCACTAAAATGGCCTTTCTATCACTGGCTGGGGAAGTCTTGACCAAGTGGAGTATTCCAACTGATATCGCCGACGAGGGGAGCCACATTGTTCCAAATATTATCGACTCAATCAGTCAACACATTACGAACTCAGAATTCAGTAAAGACGACTTTCTGGGTATCGGAATGGGGACGCCGGGTTCAGTAGATATTGAGAATGGAACCGTCATTGGGGCCTTTAACTTGAACTGGAAGAAACGGCAACAGGTTCGTGATCAAATTCAAGCAGGTTTAGGCCTTCAATTTATCCTGGATAATGATGCTAACGTGGCATCATTAGGCGAGTACTGGAAAGGTGCTGGCGAAAAGGATAGTGATGTGGTCTTTGTAACCCTAGGAACGGGTGTCGGCGGTGGTGTTATCGCTGGCGGCCACCTCTTGCACGGGATTAACGGTGGGGCTGGTGAATTGGGCCACGTAACCGTTCAACCGAATGGCTATCTATGTACTTGTGGCAAACGTGGTTGTCTGGAACAATATGCTTCCGCAACCGGAGTGGTTCACGTGGCTGCCGATATGGCTAAGGATTTCATGGGAACTTCTCGATTGAAAGAAATGGAAGACAACCAGGAAAGCGTGACGTCAAAGATGGTCTTTTATCTAGCCGATAATGGGGACATCTTGGCAAACCAAGTGGTTGACCGGGTCACCTTTTATTTAGGGTTGGCTTTAGCCAACGTTGCCAACATTTTAAATCCAGCCAACATCATTATTGGTGGTGGGGTTTCTAACGCTGGGAACACGTTATTACAACCAACGACGCGGTATTTCCAAGAAAATGCCTTTCCAGCAGTTCGGGATTCAACCAAACTGCGATTGGCACAACTCGGAAATGACGCAGGGATTATTGGCGCGGCATCACTCGCTTTACGATTCCAAAAAACGAATTAAGAGAACCAGGTTTAGGAAGGACGATTTAGTTTGGTAATTGCTGCAGGAATCTCGGGATGGACGGTCTACATGATCGTACTGATTGTTTTACTTATCGTGTGGGGTGGCTGGTCATTAACAACGGTGATGCGTCGAAATCGCGTTGCCAAGCTAATTGATGAAGCAACCTTCCAAGAAGGACAACGTAAGGCCCAGGTGGTTGATTTACGTGAGAAAAAGGATTTTGATGCGGGTCACATCTTAGGTGCCCGTAACATTCCTTATTCGACGTTTAAGGCTTACCACACGCAATTGCGAGCTGACTTACCCGTTTACCTATATGACCAAGGGAAGTCTCTGAGCACACGCGCAGCGATTCTCTTAGGTAAAGAAGGCTACACGGATATTTCAATCTTAAAAACCGGCTATGCTCGCTGGGATGGTAAAACTAAAAAAACTAAAGACTAAAAAAAGGTCCGGAAAAATTTCCGGACCTTTTTTGGTGACTAAATTACCCATGGTGGGCAGCGTGACTTTTTCGGTTAGCTAACTTGCGGTTTTCTTCAAACCGAGCTTCTTGGTCTTCGATAGGTTGAACGACTTTTTTCTTAAAAGAAAAAACTGCGCCGGCAACCGCACTAGCCGTAGCGACAACGCCAAACAAAACGCCTTTGGTGAAGTTCTTCATAACATTCGACTCCTTCTATCGTGGGATTTTGATTATCCGCTTCCATTATGCTTGTTTTTTGATGAAATTGCTAGCGATTTACAGCGAAATGCGGGGATTCTGTGGTAATCTTACTAGTAGGATTTGGGAGAAAGGACTGACGTGGGTGTTTAAACGACAAACGACACAGGTGATTGCACACCGAGGAAGTAAAGGCACACGACCGGAAAATACGTTGTTGGCATTTCAAGCGGCATTGGATGCGGGTGCCGATGGTATTGAAACTGACGTGCAGTTGTCGCGTGATGGTCAGATGGTTATCATGCATGATGAAAAGGTTGATCGGACGACTAACGGTAGCGGATTAATTAAAGACCTGACATTGGCACAATTGAAACAGTTAGACGCCGGTAGTCATTTTGGACGGGAATTCGCGGGCACCAAGATGCCAACGCTGGATGAAGTGATTCAGCTCTTAATTGCCGACCACTTTTCTGGCGTGTTTAATTTGGAACTGAAAACAAATAAGATTCCGTATCCCGGGATTGAACAGCAATTAGCGACGTATTTTACGCAACAACCCGTGCCGTTTCGGTTAGTCTTTTCAAGTTTTCGCGCGCAGTCATTAGTTACGCTACGAAAACTGTACCCACAGGCGGAGTATGCGAAATTATTTAAAACGGCAGGCCGGCAGGCGAAACAAATGGAGCGCCACCAACAAGTCGCGGGGCTCCATCCGGATATTCGATGGGTTAAGGCGCACCGCTTTTGGTTACCGCATATGCAACTACGGCCGTGGACGGTTAATAGCCCGGCAGACATGGCGTATTGTTTCCGTCGTCACTTTGCGGGCATCATTACGGATTATCCGGCACGGGCGGTTGCCTTAAGAGAAAAAATACAGGGAAGTGAACGGGTATGATTAAAGTTGTGGCGGTTGTGGGTCCCACGGCAGTCGGTAAAACAGCACTGGCCATTAAATTAGCCCAAGCCTTTAATGGTGAGATTATCTCAGGAGATTCTATGCAGGTTTACCGGCATCTAGATATCGGTACTGCCAAGGCAACGGCCGCGGAACAAGCGCAAGCGCCTCATCATCTGATTGATATTCAGGATGTCGATCAACAATTTACGGTCGCTCAGTTCGTTGCGGCGGCTCAGCCATTAATCCAAGCGATTCATGAGCGAGGGCATTTGCCAATTGTAGCTGGGGGGACCGGTTTTTATTTGCAAGCCCTATTTGATGGCTTGAAATTAGGAGCCGACGCACCAGGTGACCCGCAGATTCGTGAGCACCTCCGGCAAATAGCAGTCGAACAAGGACCACAAGTCTTGTGGCAACAATTGGCGGCTCAAGATCCCGTTGCGGCTAGTAAGATTCCACCAACAAATATTCGGCGGACGGTCCGGGCGCTGGAAGTCATTCAAGTTACGGGACAGTTATTTTCTCATCAGCAAAATGCGGGTTCCCAATACGATGAATATTATATTGGGCTGAATACAGCGCGACCGCTCTTGTATGAACGGATTAATCAGCGCGTTGATAACATGGTGCAAGCGGGGTTGCTAGATGAAGTTCGTTGGTTAGCTAAGCGCGGTGGGGCAACACTGCCGGCGGCAAGCGGAATTGGTTATCGGGAGTTATTACCGGTTCTTGACCAACCGGAAAAACTTGCAGCGGCAATTGACCAGATTAAGCAGGACTCACGTCATTATGCCAAACGCCAGCTGACTTGGTTCCGACACCAAACAACTGCGAACTGGTATGATTTGGTGCAGCATCCAGAAGTTGACGCCCAGATTTTACAGGATGTGACGGCGTGGTTAACTGAAAAGAACTAAAGAATTTCTAACAATCGGCTACTTATGTCAGAAAACCTAACATGAATTCTTGACGTCAGCTGTCAACGTGGTATGATAACAGCATAGTTTGAAGGGGGCGGTAGTGGTGAAAGAAAAAGAATTACGGCGATCATTAGCAGTTTTGCCGATCGGAACGGTGATGAAGCTGACTAATTTGACGGCGCGACAGATTCGCTACTACGAAGCCCAGGCGTTGGTTTTTCCTGAGCGTAATGATGGTAATCGGCGAATGTATTCATTGAATGATGTTGACCGATTACTGGAAATTAAGGACTACTTGGCTGATGGCATTAATATTGCTGGAATTAAGGCAATTTATGACCAGCAACATCAAGCCGCTCAGCAAAAAGCAGCGGCTCAGCGACAGCCATTGACGGACGAAGACGTGCGGCGAATCTTGCAAGACGAGTTCATTCGTCAAGGTGGGCTGGGCCATCCAACGCCAGGAATACAGCAACAGCGGCCGCTTTAAGATATTGATGAGACGAGACAAATACGCAGGGAGCGATTTTGATGGCAAAACCGGAATATTCTAAAGATGACATTCGACAGATGGCAAAAGACGAAAACGTCAAATTTTTACGGTTAATGTTTACCGACCTATTTGGAACGATTAAGAACGTTGAAGTCCCAATTAGTCAACTAGGTAAGTTATTGGATAACAAGTTGATGTTTGATGGGTCTTCAATTGACGGGTTCGTTCGGATTGAGGAAAGTGATATGTATCTTTATCCTGACTTGTCGACGTGGATGATCTTCCCATGGAGTACGGAACGGGGAAAGATTGCACGTGTTATCTGTGAGGTTTACACAACTGAAGGCAAACCATTTACGGGTGATCCGCGGAATAATTTGATCCGGGTGTTAGATGATATGCGTAAAGCTGGTTTTACGGACTTTAACATTGGACCAGAACCTGAGTTTTTCTTGTTTAAGATGGACGAAAATGGGAAACCGACGACGGAACTTAACGATAAGGGGAGCTACTTTGACATGGCCCCAATGGATTTAGGTGAAAATTGCCGGCGTGAAATTGTTCTGACCTTGGAAGAAATGGGCTTTGACGTTGAAGCGGCGCATCATGAGGTTGCTCCTGGTCAACATGAAATTGATTTTAAATATGCCGATGCGTTAACCGCGGCAGATAATATTCAAACGTTTAAACTGGTGGTAAAGACCATTGCACGGAAATATGGGTTGTATGCGACCTTTATGCCGAAGCCATTGGCCGGAATTAATGGTTCTGGTATGCATTTGAATATGTCCTTATTCCATGATCAAGGCAATGCCTTTTATGATAAAGATGGTGAAATGGAATTGTCTGAAGACGCCTATCATTTCTTAGGCGGACTGCTGAAACACGCGCGGAGCTTTACAGCCATCTGCAACCCAATCGTGAACTCGTATAAGCGGTTAGTTCCTGGTTACGAAGCACCGGTCTATGTTGCTTGGTCTGGCTCTAACCGGTCGCCATTAATCCGAGTTCCTAATTCACGGGGACTGTCAACCCGGCTAGAAGTTCGAAGCGTTGACCCAGCTGCTAATCCATATTTAGCGATTGCCGCCGTACTTGAAGCGGGCTTGGATGGTTTACGGAATAAGCTGGCACCACGTGAAGCGATTGACCGTAACATCTACCGGATGGATGCAGAAGAGCGGCAGGAAAATCACATTACCAATTTGCCAGATACGTTACACAATGCGTTGAAGGACTTAGCAGCTGATGATGTGATGCGTAATGCGATGGGGGATCACTTATACCAGAGCTTCATTGAAGCCAAAAACTTAGAGTACAATTCTTATCGAACTCAAGTTTCCGAATGGGAACGCGATCAATATCTAGAACTTTATTAAAAATTAGCACGTTAAAACTGGTCATCCCTTAAATAGGTGATGGCCAGTTTTTGGTGTACAATGGCGGATCGCTCGTCGTTAAGTTACCGGATCGTGTAAATGACGAATGAACCCCGTAATAATAAAAAATTAAGGATTTTCCGATAAAACTTCACGCAAACTGCTTTATTCTGAACGGATTTTTGGTAACATGAACGTATAATCAAATGTTCACGGCAAGCGCTAGGGAACATCAGAATGAGGGATAAATTCATGGAAAATCAAGAACAACAAGCTAGTGCAGCCGACGTGTTAACACAGGCGATCGCCAGTAAATTAGATTATTTAAGCACGTTACAAGCGGCAGTACAGCACAATGATGATCGAAAGGTTTATGAATTGCTTGATGAAGGGCGGTATTACCAAGAGGTCAAGAAGACCCGGTCACCGCGAGCCGTTAATCACCTCGCTGAATTAGTCGACAACATTCACCCCCAGATCAGTCATTACTTGAGTGACAACTTAATTGATTATTTGGGACATATTTACCCATTTTTCTACTACGAAGAATATACAACCGGCTTGTTCCATATTTACTTTGGCAACTGGTGGGACCGGCGATTATTTGGTGATTTAGATGTCATCAATGTGCAATTCCAGTTTGATGAGACGGAATACCAAAAGCTACGTGATTCTTTTGCGTTGGAAGCCCAAAATCAACGCCTGAATACGGCTAAGATTGAGTCAATCTCCGCGCAAAGTGAAGAACTACAACAATTGGTCAATGCCCAAACACAACGCGACAACCAAAAGGCGGAGTTACGGGAACAATTAAAGGAAAATAGTTCCAAGAGTAGTATGCCTTGGGATTCTGGCAAACTCAAAGAAGAACGCCAAGCTATTATTGACCAACTAACCAAGCTGGCTGATGAAGATGAACGGGCCTTAAATGCCCACAAAACGATTAAAGAAAACGATGATCGAATTTTGGTTTTGTCTAAGGAAGACACGATTTTAAATTATGAAAAGCAAAGTATTCGGGATGCTTTCGATGATTTTGAACATTTCGAAGCACACAATGCCAGCCTGTATGCCGACTACATCAATAGCTTAATTGGCAAAAGTGAGGTGACGATCGATGATTAACGAAAATGATCCATCGACGTTGACTACCAGTGGTCGTTTATTAAACTATAACAATGCGATTAAGGATGGCTTGCAAACGGGGCTACGCTTTACGGAATTAATGGATCAACTGATCAAAACCACGGATCCTGATGAGTTAGTCACGGCTGCAACGGAATTGGCCGATTTTACGCTAGATTCTGACTTCGTCACGTTCCCCCATCAGTATAGTCATGCTGATTATTATCTCCTCTTTATGTCGCGGATGTTGGAACTCCATGATCAAGGTAAGCATGTGATCTTACAGTCGCGTGATCACCATGAAGAACTGACCCAGCAACTAACCCCATTAGGCGATCGGGGAACGTTTAACTTTCGGGTAGAGACTTCAGAAAACGGCGGTGTTTACTACCGGGAACGGGCGACAGGACAGTCCTTGTTCTATTTGAATTTAGAACGGAAAATGTTCCGGTTTAACAGCCATGCTTTGACTCAGTTATTTATCATTGATTTACATGATTCCGTACCGGCCGATACAATTAAGGCCTCGGTTGGTATTCTGGTTGATTTTGCGCGCTACTTAAAAGAAGACTATGGCTACTCCGTAGACTTCAATATTTTGGATGCGGCTAACCGTCAAAACTATGCGGTTCGGTCGACCGACCTACCAGCCGGTGTTGTTGATCGCCTATTTGTGATGGCTGCGCAAAATGATTATATGTTAACCAATGGTGTCAATGGTAATGGCGCAGAAATTGCGCTAGGCCGCGGCATTGTGGTTGATATTTTTAACAATCAGTTGGACGGCCAGCCTGAATGGGTGTTGACAGTTCACGATGATGACCAGAAGATTTCATGGTTTGATGTTTTGTTACGTTTTGACTTTATGCGGGATTGGTATTTGGAAAACTTAACGGAGTTAGAAATTACCTCAGATCCATTGATTTTCGGTTAGAAGGGAGTCTAATCGTGCTAGAATTGGCTAAATTAGTGCGGCAATCGATTGCGCTAGATGAACAGATTACACGAGACCGCGACATTGAAATGTCGCGGCAGCAGCAAATTGAAAATGCCTACGTTGCCTTAGATGTTGAATTGGCAGAAGTTGCCAACACATCTGAATGGTTTAAAGTTTGGAAAACCCATCGTGGTAAAGCCGATGCGGGACAAACGCCAATGGAAACGTTGCTAACAGAATATACGGACGCAATGGATTTCTTCTTTTTAGTCTCAGCTAAGAAGACGTGGACCCATCTTATTATGCTGAAAGAAGAAGACCTCACAACGCTGGAAAAGAGCCGACCGGCCAAGGATTTAGATCAACAGTATTTGATCTTAAAGCGGATGCTATTCAATAGTCATTTTGCCCATCGTCAAGAAGACTTTCGTCACGCGTGGCGCTTATTTTTGAAGTGGGGGCTGGCTGATTTTGGTTTTACGCAGGATCAAATCCAAGCAGCTTACGAGGCCAAACGGCAAATTAATTTGGAGCGACAAGCAAATAATTATTAGCAAATGGGGGCTAGTTCGAGTTTTCGGACTAGCCTTTTGTTAGGAAAGGCGTGAAGAATCATCAGTCAGCCAACAGATCCACGGGTTGTCCGCACCAACGAACGCTTACGTCAGGCATTAAGCACGCTATTACAAGAAATGTCATTCAAACAGGTGTCGGTCCAAAAGCTCACTCAGGCGGCAGCAATTACACGAGGAACTTTTTATCTGCATTATCAGGATAAAGCTGATTTTTTAGCTCAGACTGAGCAGCAGGTTATTGATGAATGGTTAGCGGCCGGCAAAACCTTACTGGCACCATACGGTCATCCAGTGAATGGTTTTGCGTTAGGCCCAGCACTCCGATATGTGGATGACCATCATCAGATTTTGATGGTGTTACTCCAACCACAGTTCGCCCATTTTCGTACGCAGTTACAGCAACGTTTGGAACAAGAACTACTAGTATTTAGTCAACAGCTACCGCAGTCAAATGTGCTAACGTCACCATTAGACGTACAAGTGAGCTTTTTGGCAACGGGATTCATTGGGGTGATTGATCACTGGTTAGCAGATGATCGGCGTTATCGCCCGGATTATTTGGCTCAGGCGTTTCAGCAATTGCTACCATTGGAAAGTCTCCCGGTAGCGGCCTGGTTTGCGCCAATTAATCCGGAAAAACGCTGACAATAAAAAAGACTTGACGGTTTGCTGCCTATCAAGTATAATTTTCATGTTGTATTTGTGGACTTCCACAGCTGCAACCGCTCGGAACGAGTTTAAGTTTTCCGCTTGCGGAGCACTTGTCTTCGGCGAGTCTAAGTCTAAAATTATAAGGAGGTGCACATTCATGTACGCAATTATTGTAACTGGCGGCAAGCAGTACAAGGTCGAAGCAGGCCAAGCTGTTTACGTTGAAAAGTTAAATGTTGAAGCTGGTGAAAAGGTTACTTTTGACCAAGTTGTCTTTGTCGGTGGCGATACGCCTAAGATCGGGACACCAACTGTTGCGGGTGCGACTGTTACTGGGACTGTTGAAAAGCAGGGCTTGGAAAAGAAGGTCGTTACTTTCAAGTACAAGGCCAAGAAGGGCCAACACACGAAGAAGGGTCACCGTCAACCATATACCAAGGTTGTCGTTGATGCTATCAACGCCTAAAGCCTAAAGATTAGAAGGGGCGATCTCGATGATTCATGCGACGTTCCATCATGGAACTAACCGAATCGATTCATTCCAAATCACCGGTCATGCCGATTCTGGCGAATATGGCCAAGATATTGTTTGTGCTGCGGTTTCGGTGCTTGCGATCACGACTGTTAATGGCTTACAACGAATCGCTCAGATTCCGGTGCAAGTCGACAATCATGATCAGGAAGGTGGCTTTCTGGAAGTCCACCTCCCACCAAAGCTGGAAGCAACGGCCGAATTAAAGGGACAAACACTCCTCCAGAGTTTTGCGGATGGGTTACGAGATGTTGCCAACAATTACGCGGATTTTGTTGAATTCGCTGAAACCAACAATTAAATTTGCGGAGGTGAAACTTATGCTGATGAACATGAACTTACAATTCTTCTCTCACCATAAAGGTGGTGGGTCCACTGCTAACGGTCGGGACTCTGCTGGTCGTCGTCTTGGGACGAAGGCTGCTGATGGTTCAACTGTAACTGGTGGTTCAATCCTTTACCGTCAACGCGGTACGCACATTTACCCTGGGGTCAATGTTGGCCGTGGTGGTGATGATACGTTGTTTGCCAAGGTTGCTGGCGTCGTTAAATTCGAACGTCTTGGCCGTGACAAGCGTCAAGTATCTGTTTACCCAGTTGCCGAAGAAGCAGCTAAATAACACGAGGTTTTCCTCGTACGACTGAAGAGCTTGAGGCGAGACCAATTCGCTTTGGGTTCTTCTTTTTTTCGGAAAATTAGATCGGGGGTTGGGTCAATGGCGACACGAGTTGAACGGCTACAGGCGCTATTTGCGCCACTGAGCATTGATAGTTTTTTGGTGTCTTCACCTAGTAATCAGCAATATTTGGTTGGCGCTAGTGTGATGTCTGGTGATGGCTACTTATTGGTGACGGCTAAACGAGCGGTTTTTATCACGGATGCACGTTACCAAACGGAATTGACCCAGGTGATACCCCAAATACCGTTAGTGATTACGCGGAGCTACTTGCAAGCCGTTAATGATGTCTTAGAGGCCGATGGTGCAACCGTATTGGGAATTGAGGATCAGCTAACTATTCGTGAGTTCGAGTGGTTAGATGAGCACTTAATGACCGATATCGTCCCACTGGCCGATGTGGCTGATGAGTTACGACAGGTAAAAGAAGCGGATGAACTAGCGGCTATTCGGCGCGCTACGCAATTAACCAGTGCTGGATTAGAGGCGCTATTTACGGTACTAAAGCCGGGGATGACGGAGCGTCAAGTTGCCCAATGGCTTGAACAGTGAATGCAAGAACATGGGGCTACTGGGACCAGTTTCCCAACGATTGTGGCCAGTGGTGTCCGTTCGGCTTGGCCGCACGGACAGACAAGTGATAAACAGCTCGCTACTGGTGAACTGGTTACGATTGACTGTGGTTTTTACGTGGATGGTTACACATCCGACGTTACTCGTACGGTGGCACTGGGCGACCCGGGATCAGAACTGAAAGCGGCTTACCAGGCAGTTCAAGCAGCACAATCCGCCATTGTGGCTGCCGTTGCCCCCGGTGTAACGGGCGATGAATTAGATCGGATTGGTCGCGACTTTTTGACAGAACGGGGCTACGGTGAGGCGTTTATTCACGGAACGGGTCACGGAATTGGGTTAGATATTCACGAAGGCCCTAATATTGGCCGTGGTTGGCCAGATATTATGAAGGCTAATGAAGTCATTACGATTGAACCTGGTGTTTATTTGGCTGGCCGGGGCGGTATCCGGATTGAAGACGATATCTTGGTCACATCAGCTGGTCACGAAGTCTTAACCACCGTGCCACGGAATTTAATTATTTTGTAAATGGCACCCCTGTCTTGCTTTTTAGGGGTAAGAATTGATATTATAAAGAGGACATATTTTAGGAGGCTATAACATTATGGCAATTTCTACTGCTGATTTTAAAAACGGTTTAACCATCGAGGTTGATAACGCAATTTGGCGGATCATTGAGTTCCAACACGTCAAGCCTGGTAAGGGTGGCGCTTTCGTTCGTTCAAAGCTTAAGAACTTACGGACTGGTGCTGTTCAAGAAAAGACTTTCCGTGCCGGTGCTAAGATGGAACGGGCAGACATTCAAACGCGTAGCATGCAATATCTATATGAAGATGGTGATAACCGGGTCTTCATGGACACCGACAACTTTGAACAAATCGAAGTACCCGAAGAACAAATCAAGGATCAACTTCCATACTTACAAGAAAATATGAATGTTGATTTGGTTCAATTTGGCTCAGAAGTTCTCGGCATTGAAGTACCCAACACGGTTGTCCTGGAAGTTACGGCAACTGAACCTGGTATTAAGGGGAACACCGCTTCTGGTGGTTCTAAGCCAGCAACGATGAACACCGGCTTAGTCGTTCAAGTCCCATTCTTCGTTAATGAAGGCGACAAGCTCTCCATCAACACAACTGACGGGACGTATATTTCTCGCGCCTAGGTTATCACACGTTTAAGTAAGGGAGGGTCAATGAATGGCGGAAGATACTAACATTATTTTAGAATCTAAAGAACCAGCTTTGGGCAAGATTGAGGTGGCACCGCAAGTCCTAGAAATTATTGTAGGGATTGCTGCTAGCCAAACCGAGGGTGTTGCCCGGATGCGTGGCTCTTTGGCCAATAGCGTCACGGAATTATTTGGTCGCAAGGAACAACATGGCAAGGGCGTGAAACTGGTCTTTGACGGCGACGAATTGGCAGTTGATGTGTACGTTTATTTGGATTACGGGGTTGCAGTTCCTAAGGTTGCCTTGGCCATTCAGGATAGCGTTAAGCAACAATTGCTGTTCATGACGGACCTCGATTTGCGTGAAGTTAACGTTCACGTGGAAGGCGTCATTCCCGAAAAGACGGCGCAACAGGTTGACCCAGATAACCTGTTCAACCAGACCGATGAAGGAGACAGTGACCAATAGTGACACTTACACGACATCAAATTCGGGAACGGGCATTTCAAATGTTGTTTGCATTAAATGCCAATCCTGAAGCCGATCATGATGCGTTATACCAACGTGTTTTGACGGATGACCCGAACCAACTTGTTCCCGTGCCAGACTATTTGGCAACTTTAGTGAATGGCGTTTTGGCCCATCAGAGTGAACTAGATGCGCAAATCGACCAGTACTTGAGTACCGGATGGCAGTTGAAGCGAATTGCGAAGACTGATTTAGTCATTTTACGCATGGCATTTTATGAAATTGAGCATGTGGACGATGTCCCTAATCGTGTAGCTGTTAACGAAGCCTTGGAACTTGCCAAGAACTTTAGCGACGATCGTTCTCGTCGTTTTATCAATGGGGTGTTAGCGCACACGTTGGACGACGAAACCGACACACAAGCTTAATTGATCAAACCGTTTGCTGGTAATGAGCAAGCGGTTTTTTTAGTTGTCAGGGAGAATGTGTGATTTAACCATTAGCGGCATTCCCGTTTTCAGAGTAACTATGCTAAAATGGAAGATAACTTTAAAACACAGTGGGAGGACGCGCTTTATGACGACCATCATTGACGGAAAGCAGATAGCAAAAGACCTAAATGCGCAAACAGCTACACGAGTTGCGGCACTTAAGAAACGTGACATCGTACCAGGATTGGCCGTTATTGTGGTGGGGGATGATCCTGCCAGTGCCATCTATGTTCGTAATAAGCATAAGAAAGCTCTGAAATTAGGAATTAAGTCAGTTGTTCGGGAGTTACCAGCCACGACAACCCAGGCGGAATTGACACAAATCGTTATGGCGTATAACGTTGATCCCACGATTCACGGTATTTTGGTTCAGTCGCCATTACCGGCAGGACTGGATGAACAAGCAATTGTAGCGGCGATTGATCCCCAAAAGGATGTCGATGGGTTTCATCCCTTAAATGTTGGCCGGCTATTTGCTAACTTACCCGGAAAGTATCCCGTATCGTGCACGCCTCGGGGAATTATGACCATGTTAGCGACTTTGCCCATGCACTTGCGCGGAAAAAGAGCAGTTGTGGTGGGGCGTAGTTTAATTGTGGGTCGGCCAATGGCTGCGATGCTCCTGAATGCTGATATGACGGTTAGCGTGGCTCACGTGCATACCCAACACTTGAGTGATTTAACACGCACAGCTGACGTGCTCGTTGTGGCAACGGGCGTGACGCATCTGATTAAGGCGACTGATGTGAAGCCGGGTGCAGTCGTTATTGATGTTGGGATGGACCGCGATGAGAATGGCAAATTGACTGGGGATGTTGATTTTGACAACGTCGCACCACGAGTGGCCGCGATTACACCAGTCCCCGGCGGCGTTGGCCCAATGACAATTGCGACTTTGATGCAGCAAACGGTCGATTTATGTGAGTGGAGTGAGCAACGTGGCAACAACTGATTATTTAACGGTCACAGCACTGACCCAATATTTAAAGCGCAAATTCGATGTGGACCCGTATTTGGGTAAAGTTTATCTAACCGGTGAAATTTCAAACTTTCGGTTACGACCACATGCGCATCAGTATTTTAGTTTGAAGGATGACCACGCTAAAATTAGTGCGATTATGTTTAAATCAGCATTTGAAAAATTAAAATTCACGCCGGAAACGGGCATGAAAGTCTTAGTTACGGGGCGAATTTCACTGTATGAACCCAGTGGTAGTTACCAAATCTATGTGGAACGAATGGAGCCAGATGGTGTTGGTCAGTTGTATCAAGCCTATGAACAGTTAAAGCGCAAATTAGCCGCAGAAGGCTTGTTCACCGCACCTAAACGGCCATTATCCCGTTTTCCTAAACGAATTGCGGTGGTGACCAGTCCCAGCGGGGCAGTCATTCGTGATATTATCACTACGACCCGGCGACGGTTTCCCATCGCACAGATTGTCTTGTATCCGGCGGTTGTGCAGGGAGATGCGGCGGCCGATGATATTGTTCGGCAGATTCAACGGGCGAATGCGGCTCAGTCATTTGACACGTTGATTATTGGTCGTGGTGGTGGCTCAATTGAAGATTTGTGGCCATTTAATGAAGAACGGGTGGCCCGAGCGATTGCAGCGAGCCAACTCCCGGTCATTTCGTCGGTGGGTCATGAGACAGATACGACCATTGCAGATTTGGTGGCAGATGTCCGGGCGGCGACTCCGACGGCGGCAGCTGAGCTGGCAGTGCCCGTTCTTAGCGATGAGTTGCTCAAGTTACAGCAGCAGCGAACCCGGCTTTTAAATGCCATGGCTAATCGCATTAATTTTCAGCAAGAACGACTCAATAAGTTAATGACGGCTTATGTTTTCCGGCAACCACAACGGTTATATGAAACGTACGTACAGCGGCTTGATCGGGCACAACAGGCGCTGGGGCGGAATATGCAAGACCTAGTTACCCAACGGCAACAGCAGTTCCAGTTAGCTCAGCAGGCCTTAGCTAGCCGATCACCGTTGGCTCGGGTTCAACGCAATCAACTAGTGGTGCAACAAACGGCAACGCGGTTAGCAACGGAGGCTCGACGGTATGTGACCGCTAAACAAGAACACGTGGGTCAGCTGATCAATGGCTTGGATTATTTGAGTCCGTTAAAAATCATGGGCCGGGGTTATAGTTATGTGACACAAGATGACCACGTGGTCCGATCCGTTCAGCAATTACAGCCGGGGCCGGCAATGGTCCATCTAAGCGATGGAACGGCCAGCGCAGAGATTAAGACGATTACACCAGCATCGGAGGAAAAGACACATGAGTGAAGAACAACCAACCTTTGAAGAAAATTTAGCTACGTTAGAAACGATTGTCGCTCAGTTAGAACAAGGCGATATCCCGTTGGAACAGGCCTTAACCCAATTTCAAAAGGGCGTGGCTCTGAGTAAGGAGTTACAAACAACCTTGCAGGATGCCGAGAAGACGTTAACAACGATGATGAATGATTCCGATCAAGAAGTGGCTTTTGAAACGCCACAAGGAGGCACGGGTGATGCCGATTAATGCACGGTTAATCGCATTTGAAGATCAATGGGTGCCAGCATTAAATGCACCGTTAAAGCAGGCCATCTTGGCTGATAGCCATGATGCCCAATTAGCGGCGGCAATGACCTATTCAGTTTTAGCTGGGGGCAAACGGCTGCGACCGTTACTAACCGTGGCGACGATGCGGTCGTTGGGCGTGACCTTTGTGCCAGAACGCCATTGGCGACCAGTGATGGCACTAGAGTTGTTGCATACGTATTCGTTGATCCACGATGATTTACCTGCGATGGACAATGATGCATTACGTAGAGGAGAGCCAACTAATCACGTTAAATTTGGAGCTGGTATGGCGACTTTAGCGGGTGATGGTTTGTTGACGCTAGCGTTTCAGTGGTTGACGGCTACTGATCTACCGGCGACAATGCAGGCGGCTTTGGTACAAGCCTTAGCGACAGCTGCTGGTCCTAGTGGGATGGTTGCTGGACAAGCCAAAGATATTCAATCTGAGCACGTTAATTTGCCTTTATCCCAATTGCGTGTTTTGCACAAGGAAAAGACGGGTGCGCTTTTACACTATGCGGTGCAAGCCGGCTTGATTCTAGGTCAAGCACCTGAAGCACAGTGGCCCGCCTATTTACAATTTGCGGATGCATTTGGCCTAGCTTTTCAAATCTATGACGACATTTTAGATGTGGTCAGTTCACCTGCTGAAATGGGTAAGGCAACGCAAAAAGATGCGGATGAAGCTAAGAATACGTACCCTGGTAAGCTGGGATTGATTGGCGCCAATCAGGCACTAATTGATACGATCCACAGTGGTCAAGCCGCGTTACAAGGCTTACCCACGTCAACTCAGCGGGATGACTTGGCGGCTTTCTTCAGTTATTTTGATACGGAACGGGTGAACTAAATGAAAAAAAAGCGGGTTGCGGATCTCTTATTAGAACAGGGCCTATTCACGTCACTAGATGAAGCTAAACGGGCGGTTATGGCTGGTGAGATTCTAGGAAAAAATGAAGAACGGTTGGATAAACCAGGCTCATTAATCCCAATTGATACGGAACTACATTTAAAGGGTCACCCATTGCCCTATGTGTCTCGCGGTGGCTTTAAGTTAGCTAAAGCCTTAGAAGTCTTTAAAATTGACGTCACTGACCGAATTGTCTTGGATATCGGTTCTTCAACGGGTGGGTTTACCGATGTCATGTTACAGAACGGTGCGCAATTGAGTTACGCGCTCGATGTGGGCAGTAATCAGTTAGTTTGGAAATTACGGCAGGACCCACGGGTCATTGTGATGGAACATACCAATTTTCGGTATAGTCAGTTAGCTGATTTTACGAAAGGTCAACCGACCTTTGCCTCAATTGACGTTTCCTTTATCTCACTCAAGCTTATTCTGCCACCATTAAAGCAAATTTTAGCGGTGGGCGGCGATGTCGTGGCCTTGATTAAGCCCCAATTTGAGGCTAGTCGTGAGGATGTCGGGAACCATGGAATTGTACGTGACCGCGCGGTGCATGAGCAGGTGGTCCAAACGATCATTGATTTTGCAGTAGCAACGGGATATAGCGTATTGGGCTTAGACTTTTCGCCGATTCGTGGTGGCGAAGGTAATATTGAATTCTTGGTTCACTTACAATCAGTTGATAAACATGCAGTTTGTGCAAATACGGTCTCGGTGGCTGCGACCATTGATGCAGCATATAAAGACCTAAAACACTAGATTATGAGAAATTTATGAGAATTTACTTTCCAAAACCTAAGCTCTGGTATATGATAAGATTATGCATTTTTATCACATAAGGGGGGCTAGGTATGAAGAAGCAAGAACGCCAGCAGCTACTCAAACGATTATTAACATCACGGGAAATTGAACGCCAAGAGGATTTTGTGCGCTTATTAAGTGAAGATGGTATTCACGTCACGCAGGCCACAATTTCACGGGATATCAAAGAGATGCAGCTGGTTAAACTGCCAGCCGAATCAGGTGGGTACCGTTACAGCTTGCCCGTCCAGAAAAAGATTGATACACAAAAGAAATTACAGCGAACACTCCAAAATGCCTACATATCCTTTGCTGTGCAAGATCAGTTTACGATTTTGAAGGTGTTACCAGGTAACGGTCCGGTCATTGCGTCTTTACTTGATCAGATGCGGTACGAGTTTGTTTTTGGAACGGTGGGTGACGATAGCTCGGTTCTGACGATTTGTGTTTCTCATCAAGGTGCTTTACAATTGGAGAAGACAATCGACCGTATGCTTGCGGATTGATGATTTGAGACCACGACTGACTGACCAGCACATGCTGACGAAGCAGTCGTGGTCTTTTATTCTAGGAGGGCGAAACGTGTTACAAGAATTGTCCATTAAGAATTTTGCCATTATTGACCATTTAGATGTGACTTTTAAGAATGGCATGACGGTACTGACCGGTGAAACGGGGGCTGGTAAGTCCATTATTATTGATGCAGTTGGTTTATTAGCCGGTGGCCGCGGTTCGGCGAATTTTGTGCGGACGGGCACTGATAAGGCATTGATTCAAGGGAGCTTTGTTTTTCCGGCTGATGGGACAACTTACCAGGTCTTAGATGAACTGGGAATTGACCATGATGATGGTAATGTCATCTTACAACGCGAGATTCATCAAAACGGGCGCAATACGTGTCGAGTGAATGGTATGTTAGTCAATACGAATACGCTGAAACGAATTGGCGAGACCGTGGTGGATATTCATGGCCAAAATGAACATCAGGAACTGATGCAACCAGAAAAGCATTTGGGGATGTTGGATGAGTTTGCGGGGGCCAACGTTGCCAAATTACGAACTCAATATCAGAAAATCTATCAACACTACACACAACTGCAGGCGACGCTTGAACACAAGCGAGCCAATGAAAAAGAGTGGGCTCAGCATTTAGACATGCTCCAATTTCAGGTTAAAGAAATTGCGGCTGCGCAGTTACGTTCTGGTGAAGAAGATGAGTTAGTTGCTGAACGTGACCGATTAGATAACTTTCAAAAAATCAATGATGCCTTGCAGCGTTCTCAGGTCATCTTGACCGGTGAGGACACGGCACCGGGTGCCAATGATCAAATTGGCGAAGCCATGCAGGCGATGCAAGGCATTGCGGATTTTGATCCGGCCTTTAATCAGATTGCTAGTAGCTTAGAAACCGCGTATTATGCGCTAAGCGATGCCGTGGGCGACGTTTCTTCTCAGTTAGACTTATTGGAATGGGATGAGGGACGCCTCGATGAAATTGAACGGCGATTAGATGTTATCAATCAGCTAAAACGTAAGTATGGCGATTCTGAGGACCAAGTTTTGCGATATTATGATAAAATTGCTGCCGAATTGAAGCAAATGCAGGCGACTGATGAAACGGCTGATGATTTGGAGAGTCAAGTGGCTGCTCAACAATCGTCGCTATTAAAGCTGGGCGAACAGTTGAGTCAAGGACGTCAGCGAGCTGCGGAACAATTGGAAACCGCCATTCATGGTGAATTAGCGGATCTTTATATGGATAAGACGGTGTTTACTGTTCACTTTACGCGATCAAAGTCCATTTTGAGTACGGGGTTGGATCATGTGGAATTTTATCTGCGAACCAATCCGGGAGAAGCTATGCGGCCTCTGGCCAAGATTGCATCCGGTGGGGAATTGTCACGAATTATGTTGGCCCTTAAGACCATCTTTTCCGAGTCACAAGGAATCACCAGCATTATCTTTGACGAAGTGGATACTGGGGTAAGTGGCCGTGTTGCGCAGGCGATTGCCGAAAAAATTAGCGGTATTGCGCGGGCGTCACAAGTTCTATGTATTACGCACCTGCCACAAGTGGCCGCAATGGCGGACCATCATTACTTTATTGCTAAGGAAATCGTGGGTGATCGGACTGAAACGAAATTAGCGCGGCTAAATGAAGCCGATCGTGTTCACGAATTAGCCCGGATGTCAGCGGGGACCCAAGTCACTAAGCTCGCTTTGGAGCATGCTAATGAATTGTTGGCATTGGCCGCAGAAACGAAACAACGTCGTTAATATTTGGAGATAACGTACGGGGTATGGATAGCTATTGAAAAGGGCTAGTTTTAGGATCACTTTTTAAAAGGCTGCTGGTTCGATAAATAACCGAACCAGCAGCCTTTAGTCTATGGTACCCCACAATGACGAGTACACTTCATTATATGAATGATAAAGCATTGGGGGATGTTAATAATGAAGTGGCGTAAACTAAGCTTGGGATTACTCTTGATAGTGGGCCTGATTTGGGTATCGGCGTTGTCAATTGGGGTAACTGCACAATCGCAGACGACCGTCATACCGAATGTCTATCATGGAAGCTGGTTTCAGCCGGAGGCCTTACAGTACCGCGTTAAAATGACAGCAACCACGTTCACCTTTGGTGGTGGATACTACGAACACGAACATTGGCAGCCACACAACCAGGTGACTTATCGACTAAGTTCCCACGTAACAGCAGGAACTTTTACCTGGGGAAAACGAAACGCGCAAGGATATCACAGCGTCAAAGTGCAGGGGGGTATCTTCTATGTGAAGGAGAATCGAGGGACCCTGTTTGTTAAACAAATTCGTCAAGGCCATGACATCAACGGCTATGATCTAACGTTTAACCAGATACCGCACGCTGCTCAGGTGTTGTCGGGGGGTGTTCATTAGAGCCAAAAATTGGCAGCTAAGTCTCGCGGGGCTTAGCTGCCAATTTTAGTTAACATCGTTGAATCGAACGTAATAGCTCAAGGGTGACAATTGTAGTGACCTGATTGGTTTGTTTTAAAATGAGATGACCGAAAGCATCCTGTTGCAAGTGACCAACAACAGTTGTGGGTGCCACGTTGGTAGCCGCTTTAAATTGCAACTGCACCAAATAGTGGCGAGTGATCGCCTGTTGAGAAAAGTAACTAAGCTGAGTCATTGGCATTTGTGGATAAACGAGCTGCCCATTAATGACGGGCAAAGCACTAAACATTTCTTGATAAACAGAGGCGACCCGATCAGAGAGGGTGGGCCGATTAACGATTGGATTTTGCATGTTGATCACCTCGAACGTTTGTTTGTATTTTCATTATACGAACACACGTTTGTAAATGCAAGCCTTTTTCCGTAAAAACTTTTTAACAGTTTTTTACGAAAATGGGGAAGGAGATGCAGTAATTATTAACAAATAGTGGTAATATAGTATCCTATAGATTAAAGTTTGCGTGATCATTTCGGTTACATAGGTGTGGTAGGTTTGACTGATGAGTCATTTCCAATCACACACTTAATTAATTTTTATGATGAAGGGATTTTTAAACGATGGCTAAACGTGGAATGCTCATTGTGCTTTCTGGTCCTTCCGGTGTAGGTAAAGGAACGGTGCGAAAGGCTTTGTTCGATACGGGAGCAACGGATTTTTCCTATTCGATTTCGATGACGACGCGGCAACCGCGCGAGGGCGAGGTCAACGGGGTTGACTACTACTTTGTCTCGAAAGAAGAGTTTGAAGAAAATATTCGGACTGGACAGATGTTGGAGTATGCCAAGTATGTTGACAACTACTATGGTACCCCGTTAAAATATGTTAATGAGACTCTCGACCAAGGCAAAGATGTTTTTTTGGAGATCGAAGTTAACGGTGCGATGCAGGTGCGGGCTAATTGTCCCGACGCTGTTTTTGTGTTCTTGACGCCACCGGATTTGATGGAATTAAAACATCGTCTAATCGGTCGGGGAACGGACGCAATGGATGTCATCAACAAGCGCATTAAAAAAGCGGTTGGTGAAATTCAAATGATGCGCAACTATGACTATGCCGTTGTCAATGATGAGGTTAGTCAGGCCGTTGAACGGATTCAAATGATCATCCGGAGTGAACGACTGCGGGTGACGCGGGTGATGCCAGATTATGAACAAATGATTGGAGACGAATAAAAAATGTTACTATATCCCTCAGTTGATGATTTATTAGCACAAGTGGATTCACGGTATTCATTGATTATGTTGGCTAGCAAACGGGCACATGAATTAGATGCTGGTTCGAAGCCATTATTGACCGACTACAAGTCGCCCAAGACAATTGGTCGGGCGCTTGAAGAAATTGCGGCCGGTGCATTGATGATTGATCCGGATGAAAAGGATTTAGACGCTTAATTTAAGCGTTCGGTAAAGACCAGGTTGCCATTGGGTAATCTGGCTTTTTTTATCAAGACACTAGATAGTCAGCAGAGTAGTAGGAGGGAACGCGATGTTTGAAGGTAAGCATATAACACTAATTGTAAGTGGGAGTGTGGCAAGTTATAAGGCGGCAACGCTGGCCCGAGAGTTGCAACGAGCTGGTGCCCAGGTGCGCGTGATTTTGACGACTGGAGCGGCTCAGTTTGTCACGGCAGCAACATTTGCGGCACTGACGAAAACTACCGTGTTGACGGATGATAATTGGTGGCAAGCGGATGGTCAGATTCGGCATATTGAGTGGGCCGATTGGACAGATTTACTGATTGCGGCACCTGCTTCGGCCAATTTGATGGCTCAATTGGCGAATGGATTGGCGAATGATGCTGCGAGTGCAACGTGGCTGGCTACAGCAGCACCGAAAGTGGTGGTTCCGGCAATGAACACCCATATGTGGCAAGCACCAGCTACACAACGGAATCGGCAGCAATTAATGACAGATGGGGCTCACGTGTTAACGCCAGCAACCGGTGTGTTAGCGGAAGGCTACTCTGGGCAAGGGCGATTTTTAGCACCGGCTGAGATTGTGCGGCAACTAGCGGATCTACCGCTATTTACTCCCCAGACCTTGGCTGGCAAGCGGGTGATCGTGACTGCTGGTGGGACGCGCGAGCGATTAGATCCAGTTCGGTTCTTAACGAATGACTCTTCTGGTAAGATGGGCTATGCCGTGGCTGCTGCCGCCCAGCAGGCGGGCGCAAAAGTCACATTAATTACAGCGCCAACGGGACTGTCGGCTCCCAGTGGTGTTGACATCGTAAACATTCAAAGCACAACGGAACTAGCGACGGCTGTACTGGATCGTTTTCCTAATGCGGATGTATTAGTCATGGCAGCTGCCGTGGCTGATTTTCAGCCAGTCACGGTAGCCGATCAGAAGATTAAGAAGACAGCCGATAATGATGAGATGGTTTTAACGTTAAAAAAGACGCCTGATATTTTAAAGCAAGTGGCGGCGATTAAACAACCACATCAAGTGACCGTGGGGTTTGCCGCTGAGACCCAAGCGGTTTTAGCTAATGGTCAAAAGAAACTAGCTGATAAGCAATTAGATCTTTTGGCTGCCAATGATGTCTCTCGCCAAGATATTGGGTTTAACAGTGACGATAATCAGGTGACCTTCATCATGCCAGACGGCGTAACGGACCAAACACCTAAGACCAGCAAACGAGTGATTGCCCAAGCCTTAGTGTCACGGGTCGCAACTATTTTAGCAGCAAAGTGAGGTGACAACGCGTGGCTCAAATTGGTCAAGTATTAGTTGATGTGCCCACCATGCAAACCAACGACCCTTATTCGTATGCCATTCCGGCAGAATTGGAACAACAAGTCCAATTAGGGATGCGCGTGACCGTGCCATTTGGTCGCGGACACCGGGTTGTTTCGGGGGTTGTGGTTGGTCTTAGTGATGGGACGAACTTTGATGGGCAGTTAAAACCGATTGCATCGGTCTTAGACCTAGCTCCGGTTTTAAATGAGGAATTGCGCCAACTAGCGGACTGGTTGGCGGACCAGACGTATGCCTTTCGAATCACGTGTATTCAAACGATGCTTCCGAATCTACTCAAGGCCCAAACGGCGCGCGAGATTAAGCCGACAACTGAACTCAGTCCGGCCGAGATGGCGCAATATTTTCCGGATGGTGCTCCTCGCGAATTTGATACGAGTAAATTAGATGATAAGACGATGGCTGGATTATTGCGGTTGCAGCGTGCTGAGAAGGTTGAGGTTACGTATCAAGTGACTAGCAAGGCAACCGCTAAGACGGTGACTGGCATCTTACCGGCCCAGTCAATTGATGAACTGAAAGCCCATCAGGATGCGGTAGTTAAACGCGCCCCTAAGCAAGCTAAACTGTTGGCCTACCTGCAAACCTTGTCGCCAACGACGCCAGTCGCGCAAAGTCGTGTGAGTCATGATACGGGCGTGAGTGCTGCCGTGATTACGGCAGCAGAAGCAAAGGGCTGGTTGGTCAAACAACCGATCGAGGTGTACCGCGATCCATTTCAACGGCCAGTAACCCCAACGGCACCATTAACGTTAAATACGGCACAACAGACTGCAGTGACGGCGATTACGCAGGCAATTGATGAACAACAGTCGCAAAACTTTTTAGTGGAAGGTGTCACTGGCAGCGGTAAAACTGAAGTTTATTTGCAAAGCATTGCGGTAGCCTTAGATCAAGGCCGAACGGCACTCATGCTGGTGCCTGAGATTGCGTTAACCCCGCAGATGGTTAATCGGGTTAAGGCCCGATTTGGTCATCGAGTGGCGGTCTTGCATAGCGGACTATCAAAGGGCGAACAGTATGATGAATGGCGCCGGATTGACCGCGGCGAAGCCACGGTTGTTGTTGGTGCCCGATCGGCGGTATTTGCGCCCGTTAAGAACTTGGGTATTATCATTATGGACGAGGAACATGAGAGTAGTTATAAGCAAGATGAAAATCCACGTTACCATGCCCGCGACGTGGCTTTATGGCGGGGACGTTATCATCATTGCCCGGTTGTACTGGGAAGTGCGACCCCTTCTTTAGAAACGCGAGCGCGGGCTTCTAAGGGGTTGTATACGCGCCTATTGCTAGCTAAGCGGGTCAATGATCATCCCTTACCGACGGTGCACGTTGTGGACATGCGAGAGGCACTAAAGCAACAAGGAGAAAGTGATTTTTCGGAACCGCTACTCACGGCAATTCAAGCCCGATTAGACCGGCATGAGCAAGTGGTCTTGATGCTAAATCGACGTGGTTACTCGTCGTTTGTAATGTGTCGAGATTGTGGCTTTGTGTTGAAATGTCCTAACTGTGATATTTCACTCACGCTACACATGGATACGCACACGATGAAGTGTCATTACTGTGGGCATGAAGAGGCGATTCCTCACGTCTGTCCCAATTGTCACAGTCGAAAGATTCGTTATTATGGGACTGGGACACAGAAAGTGGAACAGGCCTTACAGCAGTTAGTACCAACTGCCCGGATTTTACGAATGGATGTTGATTCTACGCGTCGCAAAGGGGCTCATGAGAAGATTCTCCGGCAGTTTGGCCAGCATGAGGCCGATATTTTGCTGGGGACGCAGATGATCGCCAAGGGGCTTGACTTCCCAGATGTTACGCTCGTTGGTGTTTTGAATGCCGATACGGCATTGGGGTTACCAGACTTCCGGGCGAGTGAACGCACCTTTCAGCTATTGACGCAAGTTAGTGGCCGGGCTGGTCGGGCTGATAAACCGGGAGAGGTCTACATTCAGACGTTTAATCCGGATCATTACGCCATTGAATTAGCCAAGGACCAGGATTACGAGCGCTTTTTTGTCACGGAAATGCATATGCGCCATCAGGGCAATTATCCGCCGTATTACTTTGCGGTACAGGTCACGGCTAGTCATGAAGATGAAGCGACGGCGGCTAAAGCGATGTATCAAATTGTGGCGGCGGTTAAAAAGGGGCTCAGTGCCAACGCGATTGTTCTAGGGCCAACACCTAAGGCAATTGCGCGAGTTAAACGGAAGTATTATTATCAAGTAGTAATCAAGTATAAACACGAACCACAATTAAAATCGGTTTTGGAACAGATTCGTCAGGCGGCCCAGATTCCGGCCCGTCACGGCTTATCGGTCACAATTGATCCAGAACCAATGAATTTTATGTAAAGATAGAAAGTATGGTGGAACGATGACTTCAGTAATTTTTATGGGAACGCCTCAGTTTTCGGCGCCCATTTTAAGTAGCTTAATTGATAACGGTTATGATGTGTTAGCGGTTGTAACCCAACCCGATCGTCGTGTTGGGAGAAAACACGTTTTAACGGCTTCTCCTGTTAAACAGGTGGCCGTCGCTCATGACATTGAGGTGTTACAACCAGAAAAAATTTCCGGTAGTTCCGAAATGGCGCGGGCAATTGAGCTGGCTCCCGATTTAATCGTGACGGCCGCTTTTGGACAATTCTTACCGACTAAATTGCTAAAAGCAGCTAAGGTGGCGGCAGTGAACGTACATGCCTCTTTGTTACCCAAGTATCGCGGTGGTGCGCCGGTGCATTATGCTATTATGAATGGCGATTCTGAGACCGGGGTTTCCATTATGTTTATGGAAAAGAAAATGGATGCCGGGGCGGTGCTGGCACAACGGGCCATCCCAATTACGGATCAAGATGATGTGGGGACGATGTTTGCCAAGCTTAGTGATTTAGGCCGTGACTTACTGTTAGAAACGTTACCTAAGCTACTGGCTGGTGAATTGACCCCCGTCCCACAAGACGAGTCACAAGTGAGCTTTTCACCGACTATCAAACCAGAAGAAGAGCGGGTTGATATTAACCTGAGTGCGCGGATGATTGACTGTAAAGTGCGGGCTTTACGTCCATTTCCAACAGCACATATTTATCTAAATGGTGTGCGGACCAAACTTTGGCACGTGACCGTTTTGGACCAAAAAACAGACTTACAGCCCGGCGCAGTCGTTAGTCGTGATAAGCATCATTTGGCAATTGCAACTGGCGAACAGGGTGTTTTAAGCTTAGATGAACTCCAACCAGCGGGAAAGCCTAAGCTCAGTATTACGGATTATTTGAATGGGACAACCGACGCATTGACCGTCGGCGAACAGGTGGCAGAATAATGACTAAAAATCAAACGCCCAGAGCGTTAGCAGTAGAAGCTTTAACGCGAGTTGCCGGTGGGGCTTACTCTAACTTGCAACTCGAACAAACCTTGGAAAGCCACCGATTAAGTGATGTTGATCGACGGTTCGTGACGAATTTGGTGTATGGCACGATCCAGCATCAATTAACGTTAGAATACTATTTATCAAAATTTATTAAGCCTCAGCAAAAGGTTTTGCCATGGGTCAAGATGACGCTAATGGTGGCCCTCTATCAGGAACTGTATTTAGATCGTGTGCCCAAGCGCGCCATCTTTAACGAAGCCATTCAATTAGCTAAGGATCGCGGACACGAAGGTATCCGTCGGTTTGTCACCGGGGTATTGCATGCCATTGATCGACAGGGATTACCAGACTTGGCACAAATTAAAGACCCAATTGAACGGCTGAGCTTGCAGTATTCAGTACCAACCTGGCTAATCACAGCCCTTCAAGAACAGGTTGGCGAAGACAAAACGATGCAAATTTTAGCAACAATCAATCAACCTGCCGCCCAATCCATTCGCGCCAACGTGGCTGTGACCACGGCTGAAGCGGTACAAGCTGCATTAGCAGCAGAAGGGTATCAGGTCACGCCTAGTCAGGTAGCGGCCAATGCCTTTCGTTTGGACGACAAAGCGGCTAACCAGAGTGCATTGTTCGCTGATGGGGCCATTACGATTCAAGATGAAAGTGCTATGTTGCCTGTGGAGGCTTTACAGTTACGCCCGGGTGATCAGGTCCTAGATGCGTGTGCGGCACCAGGTGGTAAGACCACCCAAATTGCGGCACAACTGGATGCGCATTCCGGGGGTAAGGTGACAGCCCTGGATCTGCATGAAAAGAAAGTTAAGCTGATTGAGGCCAACGCCGAACGGTTACATGTGACTGATCGCGTGGATGCCGTCGCTTTGGATGCCCGTAAGATTGATGACCAATTTCCAAAGAAGCAATTTGATCGTATTCTGGTTGATGCGCCCTGTTCTGGATTGGGATTGATCCGGCGTAAACCAGAAATCCGGTATGAAAAAACGCCCCAGGATATTCAGCAGTTACAACGGGTTCAATTGGATATTTTGAACGCGGTCAGCAAGAAGTTAAAACCCAATGGTATTTTGGTTTATAGCACGTGTACGATCCTGGACACTGAAAACGATGAGGTTGTGGCCCAATTTCTAGCCACCCATCCAGAGTTTTCGCCTATGCGGGTGACGACTGCCCAGAATATTAAGAGCGATCGGTCGACTGACACGCTAAAGATTTACCCAGATGACTTTGATTCGGACGGGTTCTTTGTCAGTGCCTTTCGGCGGCAAAAATAGGAGTGGCAACAATGGAAGTGGCGTATCGAACGTCTATTGGTCAGCAACGGGCAGATAACGAGGATTATGTGGATGTTTTTACCAATCAGGCGGGACAACATCTGGCAATTGTTGCCGATGGCATTGGTGGGCGCCAAGGGGGCGACGTCGCTAGTGCGATGGCGGTTTCTCACTTGGGCCATGAGTTTGTCCAAACTGATTTGGCGACCCCGGAAGCGGCTCGAACGTGGATTTCAAAAGAGATCACGGCAGAAAATCAGTCGATTATTGATAAATCTAATCAATTTGCTGACCTCAATGGGATGGGAACGACACTGGTTGCGGCACTTTATTTTGCTGAGGAAGTGGTGATTGCCAGTATCGGTGATTCACGGGCCTATCTTCTCCGCGATGACCAACTGCGTCAATTAACAGAAGACCACTCGTTGGTCAATGAGCTGGTAAAACGCGGTGAAATTAGCCGACAGGCGGCACGCCACCATCCACAAAAAAATGTGATTATTCGGTCTTTGGGGATCTCCGATGATGCGCGGTTTGATCTTAAAACCTACCCCTTGGTCTTAGGCGATCAATTGGTTTTATGTACAGATGGTCTGACGAACATGGTAGAAGACCAACAGATTAAAGCAGTCTTGACGAGTTCACTGTCGGTGGCAGAAAAATGCGATCGCTTAGTTGAATTAGCCAATGCAGCCGGCGGGTTAGATAACATCACCGTCTTAATCATTGCCAACAGCTCTCAGGAGGTGGTGGACTAATGCGGACGGGGTACACATTAAATGACCGTTACCGAATTGTCCGAGCACTGGGCGAGGGGGGCATGGCAAATGTCTATTTAGCACGCGACCTTATTTTGAATCGGGATGTTTCTGTCAAATTGTTGCGGTTAGACTTACGGGATGATCCGGGCACAATCCGGCGTTTTCAGCGTGAAGCACTCGCGGCAACCGAATTGGTTAGTCCCAATATTGTACAAGTCTACGATGTGGGCGAAGAAAATGGGATGCAGTATTTGGTGATGGAATATGTTGAGGGAACTGACCTCAAGGCATATATCAAGCAACACTTTCCAATTCCGTATCAAGAAGTCATTCAAATTATGGAGCAGATTCTAAGTGCGGTGAAAACGGCTCACGAGCATAATATTATTCATCGGGATCTGAAACCGCAAAATATTTTGATTGACCGGAATCAAGTCGCTAAAATTACCGATTTTGGAATTGCAGTGGCCTTGTCGGAGCATAACCTGACACAGACCAATACGGTTTTAGGCTCAGTGCACTATTTATCTCCAGAACAAGCTCGTGGCGGAATGGTGACGAAGCAATCTGACATCTATTCGCTGGGGATTATTCTATATGAACTTTTGACCGGAACGGTGCCATTTGAAGGCGAGACCGCCGTGTCCATTGTCTTGAAACATTTCCAGTCAGAGATCCCGTCAGTTCGTGATCTTGATCCGCGGATTCCTCAAGCATTGGAGAATGTGGTGCTCAAAGCGACTGCCAAGCGTCCTAGCGATCGATATACGGATAGCTTAAGTATGGCGGATGACTTGCGGACAGCACTATCGCCTAAACGTGCGGGTGAAGTACGATTTACACCAGCGGTTGAAGAGGATGGGGAGACCAAGGTTTTGCCAGCCAATGCATTAAGCTCGGTTGCGCCAGATACTGAGCAAGCAGCGACAACCCAATCGGCTCCGGCCGCGCCGGCAACTGAACATAAGGTAACCCCCAAGGGGCGAAAGAAGACGCGGCACCCGCGCCGGCGAAAATTTTTACTAGCTGGGCTAGTGGTGTTATTGGTTTTGTTAGGTGTCTTGATTGGTGTGGGACTTTTCCGTCCGCAAATGACCAATGTGCCAAACATCACTGGAAAAACGGAAGCGGTAGCCAAGAGCCGTTTGCGGGATGCTTACTTGACTGTCGGAACGGTTCATAAGACTGCAAGCGCTAAGGTCAAAGTAAACCGGGCCGTGAAAACCGAACCGCGATTTGGGACGCAGTTGAAACGGCAGACTATCGTGGATCTGTGGATCAGTACGGGACCTAAGCGCTATAAGCTAGCAAATTATCAAGGCGATTCGTATGCCAGTACCGCAGCTAAACTAGAAGCGTTGGGCTTCACCGTTCATCGCGAGTCTGTGCACTCAACAAGTGTGCCAGCAGGAAAGATCATGCAGCAGAGCGTGACTGCTGGTAAACAGGTGGTACCCTCGCGGACCTCGATAACGCTAATGGTTTCAACGGGATCGGCAACGGTCACATTGGCTGATTTAACGGATAAAACTAAGGTTCAAGCGCAAAACTATGCAACGGCGCACAACTTGAATTTGGCCTTTCAATACACGTATTCCAGTGATGTGACCAAGGGCCATGTCATTCGCCAGTCACCGGGTGAAGGTGCCGTCGTTCAAGAAGGTGATGAGGTCACCTTAACCATGTCACGTGGTGAACAGACCGATAGCAGTTCTAGTACGGATCAGTTCAACGTCACCCTAAAAATTCCTTTTGATGAGGGGGACTCGGACAGTAGTAGTGATAGCGCTAATGACAGCACGTCAAGCTCATCGGCGTCCAACCTGATTCAGATTTATTTAAAGGATCAGGATCATTCGCTAAACACCGTTTATAAGCAAATGACGATTACCGCTGATACAACAGTGACGTTACCGTTTACGGTCGTGTCAGGGAAAGCAGGAGCTTATAAAGTGGTTCGTGACGGCCACGTGATTGCATCTGATAGTCATGTGACGAAAAATTAAGGAAAACACCTGCAATTCTGACTCAGTTCTTTTATAATAAAGGGGAACTGAGTTTTTTTAATGGTGACGAGCAAATGGGCTAGATTGGCTCAACTAATCTTGTAAGGGAGGTGCTACATGGCAGAAGGACAGATTCGACAATCACTCAGTGGGTTTTATGACATTTATAGTGAAGGTAAAATGTATCGAACCCGCGCCCGGGGGAACTTTCGTAAACGGAAGATTACGCCGTTAGTAGGTGACCGCGTCAAATTTGATAGTTCATCACCCAAAGAGGGCTACATTTTAGAGATCTTACCACGGGATAACGCGTTAACCCGACCACCGGTAGCTAACATTGATCAAGGAGTGGTCGTGACAGCGGTCGCGGCGCCAGGATTTTCAACTAATCTACTGGATCGGCAATTGATTGCGTTAGAGGTGAGTCACATTGCTCCAGTCATTTACTTCACGAAAACTGATCTTATCGATGATGATCGTTATCAGACGTTTGAAACATTGGCTGTCGGTTACCGAAAAATTGGTTATCCCGTGTGTTTGACGCGAGAACCCTTTGCATCAACTGGTTTGGATCAGCTGCGCGACACATTAGCGGGTAAAGAAACCGTTATTATGGGTCAAACGGGTGCCGGAAAATCAACGTTATTGAATCATTTGTCACCAGAATTAACGTTAGCAACTGGTGAAATCTCGACGGCCTTGAATCGGGGTCGTCATACGACGAGAAAAGTCAGTTTGATGCCGGTAGCAAATGGTTTAGTAGCTGATACACCGGGATTTTCTTCGTATGATACGCTCACCATTGACTATCGGGAATTGGGACAATATTTCCCAGAGTTCCTAAATGTTGCGAGTGAATGCCGTTTTCGTGGCTGTGTGCACGTGAACGAGCCGGGATGTGCCGTTAAAGATCGGCTAGCTGCGGGTGAGTTTATGCAAAGTCGATATGACAACTACCTCCAGTTACTGACATTGTTAAAGAACCAAAAACCAATTTATAACAAGAAGAAATGAGGAAGAGAATTTATGATTAAAGTAGCGCCTTCAATTTTAAGTGCAGATTATGTGAACCTTCAACCAGACATTGAAATGGTCGATAAGGCCGGAGCTGAAGTTTTACACATTGACATTATGGACGGTAACTTTGTGCCCGCCTTGTCTTATGGTCCAGGCTGGGTTAAAGCCATTCGGCCCATTACCAAGATGGTCTTAGATGTTCACATGATGGTTCAGAATCCAGAACGGTACGTTGAAGACTTTGCCAAGGCTGGCGCTGATATTATTGGGGTGCATGTTGAAGCGACACCACATATTCACCGGGCCTTACAGATGATTCAAAATGCGGGTGTGACACCAGAAGTTGTGATTAACCCCGGGACACCTGTTTCTGCAATCGAACCAGTTCTTGATATGGTCGGCCAGGTCTTAGTGATGACGGTTAACCCTGGCTTTGGTGGTCAAAAGTTTCTCCACAGCACGGTGGCTAAGATTGCTGAATTGGATGCTATCAAGAAGGCAAAGGGCTACGACTTTGATATCGAAGTTGATGGTGGTGTGAATGACCAAACGGTTGTTGATTGTGCTAATGCTGGGGCAACAGTAGCCGTTGCTGGCTCATACGTCTTCAATGCTGATGATCCAGTGTCACGGATCAACGCCTTAAAGGACGCGACGAAATAATGCCACGCGGCGGGACATTTAATTTATTAGTTGGTGGTCCGAAGGTCAACTGGCCGGAAGACTTTGCCACAGAAACTGATGGATCTTGGATTGGGGTTGATCGGGGAACGTTACGTTTGATCGATCTTAACATTCAGCCCGTCGCAGCAATTGGTGATTTTGACTCGTTGGCAGCGCCCGAGTTGCAGCGTGTTCGTCGCAATGTAAAGGATATTCGTCAGGCGCAAGTTGAAAAGGACTTTACGGATACGCAAATGGCGGTGTCTGTGGCGTTTAATGACTACGGAGCCGAGCGGGTAGACATTTACGGAGCAACAGGCGGCCGGTTAGACCACTTTTTAGCCAATCTTTTTTTGGTGCTGGAACCGCGGTTTAAGCGTTATGCGGGGCAGATTCGGTTGATTGACCGTCAAAATACAGTCAGCTTTTATTTGCCTGGGCGCCATACGATTCAAAAAGAGGCAGACAAAAAGTATTTGGCCTTTGTTCCATTAACGCCAATTGACCATTTAAGTTTGCTAGATGAAAAGTATCAATTGCACAATGAGCCAATTCCGTATCCGATTTCCTTTGCCAGCAATGAATTTGTTGGGGAGACGGGAACCTTTCAATTCGATACAGGACTACTCGGTGTGATCCAGAGTCGTGACACGTATGAAGCGCGTCATGAATAAATTAAGAGCCTGGGATAAACTTCCCGGGCTTTTTTGCATCAAAAATTCCAAATGATTACAGCAGAACACAAAAAAACACGAACCAGCATGCTGGGTTCGTGTTTTTTTATATCCGGGTCCGTTAACTAGACGCGGGTTACTTTACCTGATTTCAAAGTCCGAGCGGAAATCCAAACCTTCTTTGGCTTACCGTCCACTAAGATGCGAACCTTTTGTAAGTTCGGCTTCCAAGCGCGACGACTTGAATTCAAAGCGTGAGAACGCTTGTTACCGAAGTGCGTCCGCTTGCCGTTGAGAAAATCCTTTGCCATGGCGTAAACCCTCCTTTGTGGTTTCGTTACTTTTTAAAAAAGCAGTGCTTTTTACTCACCTGACTAATTTACCATACTCTTTTGCTGAACGCAATGGTTTCTTTCAAGGAAATTTACTTGACACTTATTTACCGCTAGGGCGTGCATTTCGGAGTTCCTATTTCTATTTTTGCGTGGGTTGTGGTAAGATTAATTTCTGTTAAGATTCTATATCCAGATAAGGAGGCTATTTCCATGGCCGTAAAGATTAAGACTCAGTACGGAACAATTGATATCACCAATGATGTGATTGCGACCGTAGTTGGGGGTGCCGCGACTGATAATTATGGTGTCGTGGGCATGGCAAGTAAGAATCAAATCCGAGATAACGTCAATGATATTTTGCGACGGGAGAATTATGCCCGTGGCGTAGTTGTTCGCCAAGAAGAAAATGGTGTGGCAATCGATGTTTATGTCATTGTTAGCTATGGCACGAAGATTTCTGAAGTGTCACGTAACGTGCAATCTAAAGTCAAATACAACCTAGAAACGATGCTGGGAGTTACTGCAAACTCAGTTAATGTCATTGTTCAAGGGGTGCGGGTGTTGGCTGATTAGCCAGACGTACTGAAATCAAGGAGGATACTTAGTTGAAAGTAACAGAAATTACTAATCTTGAGTTTGGTAAGATGGTTCAGGCCGCCTCGCAAAAACTAAACCAAAACGCTGATTTTATCAACTCATTGAATGTGTTCCCAGTGCCTGATGGGGATACGGGGACGAATATGAGCTTGTCCTTAGCTAGTGGTGCTAAGTATGAACGTGATGCCGATGGTACCGCCGTTGGTGTTCTAGCGACTGCTTTAGCCAAAGGTCTATTGATGGGGGCCCGGGGAAATTCTGGAGTGATTTTGTCGCAGATTTTTCGGGGATTTTCCAAAAAGCTGGCGGATAAGCAAACGTTGACGGCCCAGGATTTGGCCGATGGCTTTGCAGCCGGGGCAGAAACGGCGTATAAAGCCGTTATGAAGCCCACTGAAGGAACTATCTTAACGGTAGTTCGTGAGGGGGCTCAGGCGGGATTAAACACAGCTAAATCATCTGATGATGTCTTAGCTGTCATGGACGCTATTTATGAAGCCGCCAAGGCAGCACTAGCCACCACACCCGACCTGTTACCGGTTTTGAAACAAGTTGGCGTTGTCGATTCTGGTGGTCAAGGATTGACCTTTGTCTTAGAGGCCTTTAATGACTCATTGAATGGTCGGGTTGCCGAAGATGGCGAATACAAGCCAGATGATGCTGAAATGGACGAAATGATCGACGCAGCCCACCACCAAAGTGTGCAAGGAAAGCTTGATCCTAACAGTATCAAGTATGGATATTGTACAGAAATCATGGTGCGTATTGGTCGCGGTAAGCAAGTCGATCATGACTTTGATTATGATGAATTTTACAAATACCTTGCTGATTTAGGGGATTCTCTGTTAGTGGTCAACGATGATGAAATTGTTAAAGTCCACGTGCATACGGAACACCCTGGAAAAGTGATTGCTTGGGGCCAGGAATTTGGTGATCTCGCAAAAGTTAAAGTGGACAACATGCGGATGCAACAAGAAACCATCATGGAACATGATGAAGAAGCTGCTGCGGATGCTGGTGTGGCCACGGCGACTGCTGACGAAGCACCAGCGGATACGGCGATCATTGCGATTGCTGCCGGTGATGGTTTAGCGACGCTCTTTAAGAGCCTAGGCGTGACGCATGTGGTTAACGGTGGACAAACGATGAATCCAAGCACACAAGATATCGTGGATGCCATTAATCAAAGCCAAGCGAAGCGGGCGATTGTGCTACCTAACAACAAGAATATTTTCTTAGCTGCTGAACAGGCTGCTAAGGTTGCGGATATTCCAAGCGTCATTGTTCATTCTAAGACTGTTTCTCAAGGGATGACGGCCATGTTGGGCTACAATCCGGACGCTGAATTAGAAGATAATCAAGCGTCAATGGAAGAAAACTTGAGTGCTGTTAAGAGTGGTCAAGTGACGCACGCGATTCGTGATACCCAACTAGATGGTTTTGACATCAAGGAAGGCAACTTCATGGGAATCGTGGATGGCACCATCAAAGTAACTGATGCAGACCTCTTGCAGACAGCTGTTGCAACGGTTAAGGCCATGTTGGATGATGATAGTGAAATTATTACAATTATTTATGGCGCGGATACGACGGCTGATGTTGCAGAACAACTTCAACAAGCGGTTGAAGCATTAGATGATGACCTAGAAACGGAAGTTCATGAAGGGAACCAACCGGTTTACCCATTCTTGATTTCGGTAGAATAACGGTCACTTAACGAAGAAAGATTGGGCACTTGTCCAGTCTTTTTTCGCTTTTTATGACGGGAGGGAGACGATAAGATGGCAAGTTTAAGTGATGCAGTCAGTCAGCTAGCAGGCGTTGGTCCCAAGCGGGTTCAAGCACTACAAAGTCTAGGAATTGAGAATATGAATGATCTGTTGACTTATTTTCCCTTCCGTTATGAAGACCTACAGGCAAAAGACCCGGCGGAGTTGACTGACCAAGCGAAAGTGACGTTAAAGGGGACAGTTGCCGGAGCACCAGTACTCACCCGTTTCGGGCGTAAGAAAAATCGGTTGAACTTTCGGCTACTCGTCGATGAACATACCGCGATGCCCGTCACGTTTTTTAACCAGCCTTGGTTGAAAGATCAATTAGAAGTGGGAAATGAAATTGTCGTTTATGGGCGGTTTGATGCGAAACGGCAAAGTCTGGTGGGGATGAAGATTTTGGCTAGCGCAGATAGTGGGATGGGGTCCATTTACCCAGCCAACAAGGAGATTCGCCAAGGAACTGTTAAAAAATTAGTGGCCGAGGCGTATGAGCAGTATGCGTCAGTGATTGTTGATTTAATACCGGAAACCTTACGAGAACACTACCGGTTGTTACATCGGTGCAAGATGATTCATGACATGCATTTCCCAGCTGACGAGACGGCAGCGCAAGCAGCACGACGGACGGCTAAGTTTGAGGAGTTCTATCTGTTCGAACTGCGGTTACAGATCGTTAAGTTGCAAGATCACACATTGCACGGGCAACCTTTGGCGTATGATTTGTCGAAGCTCAAAGCGTTTATCGCGTCATTGCCATATGAATTAACAGCCGCGCAAAAACGCGTGGTTAACGAAATCTGTTTTGATCTAAAGCGGCCGATTCATATGAACCGGTTGCTGCAGGGGGATGTCGGGAGTGGTAAGACGGTCGTTGCGGCAATTGCGATGTATGCGGCCATTACGGCGGGAGCTCAAGCTGCACTGATGGCCCCAACGGAAATTTTAGCAGAACAACATGCGAACAACTTAGCGAAATTGTTTGCAGACTTTCCCGTTAATGTGGCGCTGTTAACGGGGGCGACAAAGGCGGCCGCTAGAAAAACGCTACTCCCACAGATTGCTCAGGGCGGCGTTGACCTGTTAATTGGGACCCATGCGTTAATCCAGCCGGAGGTAACGTATCATCAGCTGGGACTGGCCGTGATTGATGAGCAACACCGTTTTGGGGTTAATCAGCGTCAAGCGCTGCGTGAGAAAGGTCAGCAACCCGATGTGCTGGCAATGACCGCGACACCTATTCCACGAACCTTGGCCATTACAGCTTATGGTGAGATGGATGTGTCAGTCATTAATGAGTTGCCGGCTGGTCGTCAGCCGATCAAGACGACCTGGATTCGAAGTAACCAAGTTGATGCCACGTTGCGTCAGGTTAAGGCAGAATTGAGCACGGGTTCACAGGCATACGTTGTCACACCGCTGATTGAGGAGTCCGAAGCGGTCGATATGAAAAATGCCGAAGCAATTTATGAGCGCTTTAAAACCGAATTTGAACCGACTTATAAAGTGGGTCTTTTACATGGTCGGATGAAAGATGATGAGAAAAATGCGATTATGGCCGCCTTTAAGGCTAATGAATTCCAAGTGCTGGTAGCGACAACTGTCATTGAAGTTGGCGTGGATGTTCCTAATGCCACATTGATGATGATTTATGATGCCGATCATTTTGGACTCGCTCAGCTTCACCAATTACGAGGACGGGTTGGTCGAGGCACTCGGGCCTCTGCCTGTATTTTGATTGCTGATCCGAAGAATCAGTTGGCGATTGAACGGATGACCACGATGACCAGTACCAATGATGGTTTTGTTTTATCGCAAAAAGATTTGGAGTTACGAGGCCCAGGTGATATTCTGGGAAGAAAGCAATCTGGTGTACCGGATTTTAAGGTCGGTGACCCAGTGGCTGATCTTAATATCTTGAGTGCGGCTCAACAGGCAGCTAAAGAGACCGTGGCTGCCCCTAATTGGGCGGAAAAGGATGCGAATTTGGCTTTAGCAGCCTTCTTGAGCACGACAGCGCACCAGACAACAACGATGGATTAAAGGAGACGGAAAATGAAGATTGCAGTAGACGCAATGGGTGGCGACTACGCCCCTGATGAAATTGTCAAAGGGATTGAATTAGCACGCGATGCTTATCCAGATTTGGAATTTTTATTGTATGGGCAAACGGCAAAGGTGCAACCGCTGTTACAGAATACAACGCGGATTGAACTCGTTGATACTCCTGAAGTGATTGCCATGGAAGATGAACCGGTACGTGCAGTTCGACGAAAAAAGCAATCAAGTATTGTGTTAGCTGCAACGGCGGTTCGTGAGGGCCAAGCAGATGCGTTTTTCTCTGCCGGTAATACAGGGGCAGTGCTAGCAGCCGGGTTGTTAATCATTGGGCGGATCAAAGGAATTGAACGACCGGGGTTGACGACGACGCTACCAGTTTTACAACGGCCGGATCAATCTAGTTTTGTTATGCTCGATGTCGGTGCTAATGCGGACACGAAGCCATTTAATGTCGTGCAATACGCGATCATGGGCCAGTATTACGCGCAGTCAGTCATGCACGTTGACAACCCGCGGATCGGTTTATTAAATAATGGGACGGAAGCCGATAAGGGTGATATGGCTCACCGTGCGATTCATGATGCCTTGGCTGACATGGCGGAAATCAATTTCGTGGGTAACGTCGAGTCACGTGAATTGTTAAATGGAGCTGCTGATGTGGTAGTAACGGATGGTTTTACCGGAAATGCGACGCTAAAAGCAGTTGAAGGCACAGCCTTATCCATGTTAAAGCTAATTAAAGGCGAGATTATGAGCGGCGGCCTAGGCGGTAAGATTGGGGCCAGCATGTTGAAGCCCGTCTTCCGTCAGGTGCGAAGTGCGATGGACTATTCACAGTATGGCGGCGCTGTTTTATTAGGATTAAAAGCACCAGTTGTCAAAACTCACGGTTCCACCAAAGCGGAAACTGTTAAGAATACGATTGGCCAGATTCAGGAATTGCTGGCGAGTCACAGTGCTGATCAGTTAGGGACTTATTTTGCCGAACATAGTGATGAAATGGCGGCTTTGAAGGAGAACCTAAAGGCCTAATTGACGGGGAGGTTTTCGTTGAAACGCTAGACATGGTGGCCTAAAACGGTTAGACTACTTATTGAATACTGTGAGTGAGGGATAAGAATGACTAAAGCAGAAATTTTTGATAAAATTGCGGATATTATTGCCGACCGATTTGAAGTCGACAGAGACGCTATCAATGATCAATTGAACTTCAAACAAGATCTGGATGCTGATTCAATTGATTTTGTTGAGTTTGTTTTGGAATTGGAAGATACATTCAGCGCAGAAATTTCGGATGAAGACGCTGAAAAGTTAAACACAATTGGTGAAGTGGTTGATTATATCAATGCACATCAGCCAGGTGACAAGTAAACATTGAGCGAGTCCGGGCCGCAACCTGTCGTCCCGGGCTTTTTCAATCTAAGTATACAGAAATGAGGGATCAGACGTGATTGCTGGATTAAATCAGGAATTAAAGGATCGGTTCGATATTCATTTTAAGGATCAATCATTACTTGACGAGGCGTTTACCCAAGCGTCTTATGTGAATGAACATCCCCACCAGGGCTTAAAGTTCTATGAACGGATTGAGTTCTTAGGGGATGCAGTGATGCAGTTAGTTGTTTCTAATTATATTTTCCGCCGTTACCCGGCTATGCCTCAAGGTCGGTTGACCCGACTACGGGCAGCGATGGTTAACGAACAAAGTTTTGCCAGTTTTGCTCGTGAGTGTCACTTCGATCAGTATATTCGGTTAGGTCGTGGTGAGGAAAAGGCGCAAGCCCGGCAACGTGACTCGCTGTTATGCGATATTTTTGAATCATTTATCGGGGCCCTATACATGGATCAGGGCTTGGATAAAGTTGTTGAATTTGTGACAACGGTGGTTTTTCCTAAGTTGGATGAGGGCCGATTTGATGAGTTCTTTGATCATAAAACGGAGCTCCAAGAATTGGTTCAAAAAAATGGACCAGTTGATATTGACTATCGCTTATTGGATGAGGAAGGCCCTGATAATGATCGGGCCTTTAAGGTAGCGGTTTACGTGGATGACAAGCTGTTAGGCGAGGGGCATGGCCATTCTAAGAAACATGCGGAACAAAATGCGGCGCGACATGCGTTAGAGAACTTGAAGTAAGGATGAACAAACGATGCGGTTAAAGACATTAGAAATTAGTGGGTTTAAATCCTTCGCGGATAAAACTCGAATTGACTTCTTGCCCGGAATGACTGGCATCGTCGGCCCTAACGGTAGTGGGAAGAGTAACATTTCCGAGGCCGTTCGCTGGGTGTTGGGGGAGCAGTCCGCCAAAAGCTTGCGGGGAAGTAAAATGCCAGACGTGATTTTTGCTGGATCGGCAGATCGCCACCCGTTAAATCGTGCGGCGGTGTCAATTACCTTGGACAATAGCGATCATTATTTAAAGAGCGACTATACAGAGTTAACCATCAGCCGACTATTATATCGATCGGGTGACTCAGAATATCAATTAAACGGTCAGAGTTGCCGGTTAAAGGATATTACCGAGCTATTGATGGATTCTGGTATGGGACAAGACTCGTTTTCAATTATTTCACAAGGGCGCGTTGAGGCCATTTTCAACAGCAAGCCTGAAGATCGGCGAAATATTATTGAAGAGGTTGCGGGAGTCTACAAGTACCGCAAACATAAGGAAAAAGCGCAACGCGAGTTAGACGACACCATGGCCTATCTACACCGGGTCGAAGACATTATTGCTGAACTGGAAGGGCGCGTTGAACCCCTAGAAGAACAGAGTAACCTGGCCCAAGATTACCTGGATCAACAGCAAAAATTTGCGTTGCTTGATCGAACACAGTTAGTGCGGCAATTGCATACGGAAATGGCGCAGAAGCAAACGGCCGACACGCAAGTTGTTGCCAAACAGACGCAGGTAGCAGCGCATCAGGCGGCAGCACAAGAGCAAGCAGCAACGGTGCAAGCGTTAAAGCAGCAACAAACTGAGCTATTGGCCCAAAAGGATGCTTTACAAGAAAAATTGGTTACGGCGACACAGCAAGTGGCGCACAGTCAGGGACAAGTTAACTTATCGGGTGAGCAACAACGGCACCAAGATGAACAGCGACAGCAGTTACAAGCACAGCTTACGATGCTATCCCAGCAGTTGACAACTAACCAGACCAATTTGGCAGCAGTCCAGGCTGAATCTGACCAGCTTGCGACTACAATGAAGGATGCCCAAGGTGCGATTCGCCAGCTAACAGCGGCAACGGATCCTCAAGTGGTCACTGATTTGCGTCAACAGTTGGAAGACCAGCGGACCGCTTATTTTGACCAGAAACAGCAAGTGGCCAATTGGCGCAATCAACGGCAATATCGTCAACAGGATCAGCAGCGATTACAGCAACAAGGGCAGCGGGTCGCTCAACAGTTGACGCAATTACAAGCAACGGCCCAATCCGCGCAGACAGCGGTCACTGAGATTCAGGCTAAAGCGACGGCTCATAAAGCTCAGTTGAACGAAGCGGAGCAGGCATTAGATGCAGAAGCGGGTCAGTATCAGCAACACCAAAAACAATACCAAGCATTGCAGCACAACTGGCAGGCCGCATTAGAAGTCTATCAGCGAGCGCAAACGAAAGTGGCTAATCAACAAGCTTCATCGGCTGAATATGGCGGTTTTTATCAAGGGGTTCGGGCTATTTTAAAGCAACGGCAACATTTTCGTGGGTTACTGGGAGCGGTATCTGAATTACTTGACGTCCCCCAACGTTATACCACAGCCGTTGAGTATGCTTTGGGTGGTCAGCTCCAACAAGTTGTCGTTGACGATGAAACGACCGCGAAGGCGGCGGTCGGGTATCTGCGGGATCACCGAGCCGGTCGGGCCACCTTTTTACCTTTAAGTACCGTTCGGGGCCGCCAGATTGACCGACAAACGCTGCAGCTGTTGCACAGTATGACGGGCTATTTGGGGGTTGGTAGTGAGCTTTTGACCATCAATGACCAAGCCCAAGTGATTCTCCAGTATCTGTTAGGAACAACGATTTTTGCGGCTAATTTAGATACAGCTGTCGCCATTAGCCAGCGGATTCATCATCGGTATCGAGTGGTGAGCTTGGCCGGGGACGTGGTTAGTGCAAGCGGTGCAATCACGGGTGGTCAGTCCAAACAAAGCCATAGCAGTGTGTTACGGCAACAACAAGAGTTACAGCAATTACAGGCGTCTATTGCTACGATGCAGCAACAGTTGACGGACCAAGAGACTAAGATTAAGGCCCAACGTGCAGCCTTACAGGCCAGTGAACAGCGTAGTCAAGCGCTTCAAGCAACGATCAATGAGCTTCAACCGCAGTGTCGGCAGTTAGACGATCAGTTGGCTAACGCCCAAACAACGTTGGAGCAAGCTAACCGGCGCGTTAAGGCGGCTGAGTTGGAAATCCAACAGGCCCATGCGGGTGAAACCGATGAACAAGCGGATCAATTGGCAGAACAAATTGTTCAAGGTGAAGCCCAAATCACTGAAACTGAGGCAGCGGTTAAGACACTTCAAGCTAAGATTAAGCAAGTAACGACCGCTCAGGCCCAACAGCAAAGTGAGCTGACGGCCAAACAGACTTGGTTGGCAGGAGCTAAAGAGCGTCAGCAACAACAGCGGGCAACGGTTAAGCAATTGCAAGCAGATATAGCTGCGGCGCAAACGGATCAAGCAACTGCCACAACTAAGCTGGCAGAGCTTGACCGTCAGCAGGCGTTAACGCCCGCTGATGCCCAGGCGCAGTTGGCTCAGGCCCAAGCTGATCGGCAAACAATCGAACAGAAACTTGCCACAACCAATGAGCAGCTAACAACGGTCAATGACGATCTAGCAGCCGCAGAAACAGCTAATCAGCGTACGAGCGGCTTGCTACAATTAGCTAATGATGAGCTGCAACAGGCTCAAGTCAGTCAAACTCAGTTAGCGGCACTGATTGATCAGCAGCAAAATCAGTTGTCAGAAAAATATCAATTGAGTTTAGCCGCTGCTGAAAAAGATATCAGTGATCTGCCAGCTGATGACTTAGCGGTACAGTTAAAACTATTAAAGCGCGGATTGGATGAAATCGGGACAGTTAATCTTAATGCGATTGACGAGTATCGAGAAGTTAAGGAACGCTATGACTTTTTGACACAGCAACGGGATGATTTATTGACCGCCAAGGCGCAATTAATGACGACCATGACCGAACTGGATGGTCAAGTCAAAACTCGCTTTAAGGCTAGCTTTGATCAAATTGCCGCGAAATTTACGGCTACCTTTCGGCATATGTTTGGCGGCGGGACGGCTGAATTGGTATTGACCAATCCGGATGATCTATTGACGACGGGCATTGATATTATGGCGCAGCCGCCTGGAAAGAAGTTCCAGAATATGGGACTTCTCTCTGGGGGTGAACGGGCGTTGACGGCTATCACCTTGTTGTTTGCAATCTTGCAAGTTCAACCAGTACCGTTTTGCATTTTAGATGAGGTTGAGGCAGCGTTGGATCCGGCTAACGTGACGCGTTTTGCCCGGTATATTCATCAGTTCCAAGATCAAACGCAATTCATTGTCATCACGCATCGAAAAGAAACGATGGTTCAAGCGGATATTCTTTATGGGGTAACGATGCAAGAATCCGGCGTCTCTAAAATGGTCGCTGTGGATCTTGATCACGAAGAAACGCGTACAGAAGGGAAGTAAATCGTATGGGATTATTTGATATTTTCCGGCGGCGAGCGAAAGAAACACCAGCTAGCCAAGCGGAAGAAACACCAGTTGAGTCGACCGCAACAACGTCTACTGCCGCCAGTGAAGCGAGCGAATCGGCAGCTGATAACGCTACGTCAGTTGCTAGTGAAGCATCTGCCGCAGCAGAAACCAGCGAGGTTGCTGAATCAACAGTAGCTGGTTCAGTACCGGTTGCTAACAGCGATTCAGCAGATACTAATGCATCACTGGCAGCGACCGCTACTAGCGATGCAGCGGTTGAAACTGAAACGAGCGAAACGTCTCGTGCAGATTCGGCATCAGTAACAGCTGATGTCTTAGATAGTGTGGCATCGGCAACTAGCGCAGCAGCGACAGTTGATACGCCAACCGAAGTGCTACAGTCAACACCGCCAGCCTCATCAGCATCTGCTGAGGTAGAGACGCCTGCAACAACCGTCGAAGAGTCTTCGACAACTGACGCCTCGGCACCAGAAGCAAGTGATGAGCAACTTTATGACAAAGGGTTGGAAAAAACCCGGACGACTTTTGGCCAACGACTGAATGCCTTATTGGCTAATTTCCGGCACGTTGACGAGAGTTTCTTTGATGACTTGGAAGAGACGTTAATCGGAGCCGATGTCGGGTTTGATATGGCAGTTAAACTCAGTGATGAGTTGCGTGACGAGGTTAAGTTACAAAACGCGAAAAAGTCACAGGATGTTCAAAACGTAGTGGTTGAAAAGCTGGTGGAGATTTATGAGGCAGCCGGTAATCATGAAACTACGGCTATCAATATGGCAGAAACCGGGCCAACGGTGATCCTATTCGTTGGGGTCAATGGCGTGGGGAAGACGACCACCATCGGCAAAATGGCTAATCGTTATCATCAGGCGGGCAAGAAAGTCTTACTGGCGGCGGCGGATACGTTTAGAGCTGGTGCAACTGAACAACTTGATGTGTGGGCTAAACGCGCGGATGTTGATATTGTGACGGGAAAGCCACAGTCAGATCCCGCAGCGGTTGTTTTTGATGCTGTTCAAAAGGCTAAGCAAGATGATTATGACATTTTGTTTGTTGATACGGCTGGTCGGCTACAAAACAAGGTCAACTTGATGAATGAATTGGAAAAGATGAAGCGGATCATTACGCGAGAAATTCCAAGTGCCCCACATGAGGTCTTGTTGGTGTTAGATGCCACAACGGGTCAAAACGCGTTAACACAAGCTAAGCTGTTTAAGGAGTCCACGGCAGTAACGGGGATTGTCTTGACCAAGCTTGATGGAACGGCTCGGGGGGGAATTGTTCTGGCCATTCGTAACGAGTTACACGTGCCAGTCAAGTTCATTGGTTTAGGTGAGCAGATTTCTGACTTGCGGCCATTTGACCCGAACGAGTTTGTTTATGGGTTATTTAAAGGGTTGATTGATGTGAAGGCTTTAGATAATAAATAAAGCGCAGACGTGCTAATTGCCTAGCTGGCGATTGGTACGTTTTTTTGGTTAAACTGTGAGCGATAATTGGTCAAATAGTTGACAGGAGTTAGCCAATAATCGGTGAAAAAAATTGACGTACCCGCTAAAAATCGGTACTCTAATAGAGTGTGACTAAAGTGGGAGGACCCAGCATGGAAATCGAAAAAAATTATCGAATTAATTCCCTATTTGCGTTCTACCAGCCGCTATTAACCGCTAAGCAGAATAATTATATGCAATTATATTATGGTGATGATTATTCATTAGGCGAAATTGCGGAGGAATTCAACGTGAGCCGCCAGGCAGTCTATGATAACCTCCGGCGCACGGAAAAAATTCTGGAAGACTACGAAGAAAAATTGCACCTCTACCAAGAATTTACTGCTCGTAACCGGCAAGCTGATGAGATTCAGGCTTACGTTGCGACGACTTATCCGCATGATAGTCGGTTGAATCGGCTGGTTGCGGGACTTGAAAATCTAGAAGAACAATGAAAGTTAGGTGGCAAAACGAATGGCGTTTGAAGGACTAACTGAACGATTACAAAACGCAATGCGTAAGTTACGTGGGAAAGGTAAAGTCTCCGAAAGTGACCTGCGAGAAACGATGCGTGAGATTCGGCTGGCATTACTGGAAGCCGATGTTAACTTTACGGTGGTTAAGGACTTCGTCAAGCAAGTTCGGGACCGGGCCATGGGCGCTGATGTGCTCGAAGGGCTGAATCCTGCACAACAAATCGTGAAGATTGTTGATGAAGAATTGACCAAGACGATGGGGGAAGAAGCCGTTCCCCTGAATAAATCCGCTAAGATCCCGACAATTATCATGATGGTCGGGCTACAAGGGGCCGGTAAAACGACTACAGCGGGTAAGCTGGCACGCAAGCTAAAAGAAGACGAAAATGCGCGACCACTGATGATTGCGGCCGACGTTTATCGACCAGCCGCCATTGAGCAATTGGTTCAAGTTGCTGGTAGTATTGACGTACCGGTTTTTGAATTGGGAACGGACGTCAATCCAGTTGAAATTGTACGTCAGGGACTCGCCCAAGCAGCGGATAATCATAATGACTACATCATTATTGATACGGCTGGGCGGTTGCAAATTGATGAACAGTTGATGAACGAATTGGCTGAGATCAAAGATCTTGCGCATCCAGATGAAATCTTGCTGACCGTCGATGCCATGACTGGGCAAAATGCGGTAGCTACGGCTGAAGGCTTTAATGATAAGCTTGATGTGACCGGGGTTGTTTTGACCAAGTTAGACGGTGACACCCGTGGTGGGGCGGCACTTTCAATTCGAGCCGTAACGGGTAAACCCATTAAGTTTATTGGGCAAGGTGAAAAGCTGACCGACTTAGATGTCTTCCATCCAGACCGGATGGCGTCACGGATCTTAGGGATGGGCGATATGCTGTCTCTGATTGAAAAGACGCAAAAGGAATACGATGAGAAGCAAGCCCAAGCCTTAACGGAAAAGATTCAAGAAAATTCATTTGATTTCAATGACTTTTTGGACCAACTGGAGCAGATTCAAAAGATGGGGCCAATGGATGAACTGATGAAGATGATTCCAGGAATGGCTAACAATCCAGCAATGAAGAATGTTCAGGTTGATCCCAAAGACATGAATCATTTGAAGGCGGTCGTGTATTCGATGACGCCTGCTGAACGGACGAATCCTGATTTGCTGAATCCATCACGGCGGCGGCGGATTGCAGCTGGTGCTGGGCGACCGATTCATGAGGTTAACCGGATGATTAAACAGTTTAACCAAATGAAGAAAATGATGAACCAGATGTCCAAGGGCAATATGTCCGGGATGGAACAACTCATGAGCAACACGGGCATGGGTGGCGGCGGTATCGGTGGCCGGATGCAAAAGATGGCCTTGAACCGGATGAGCCGGCAAATGAAGAAAAACAAAAAGAAACGATTGAAGCGTAAGAAGCGCAAGTAACGTCTAATGAGTTTTAGTGGACAGGTGAGTTGTTTTTCGCTATACTGTCCCTACAGCAACATAAGGGAGTAACTAGCAGAACGTTTCTGCGGCAATTCCGTCAGCAAGAAGCCAATCCGGGATTGCCTTAAATAGTGAGACTTATGTGTGTTCACAATTATTTGTGTGCATGCATGGGTCTCATTTTCTTTTACAGAAAAGGATCGATGCACACTCTGAGGAGGAATGACGATGGCTAAACCACCGTTTTATCAACAAACTGTCGCAACGCTTTTTCAAGATTTACAAACGACCGATGCTGGCCTAAGTACCGCTCAGGCACAAGAACGCTTAGCCCGCGATGGGCATAATGCGTTGAATCAACAACGACGGACAACGCTCGTTCAAAAGTTTATTGCCCAATTCAAGGATTTTATGATTATTGTGCTATTGGTCGCCGCTCTGATTGCGGGCTTGACGGGTGAAGTCGTGGACGCCGTGATCATCTTGATTGTGGTCGTGTTAAATGCAATTTTTGGTGTCTTTCAAGAGGCCAAAGCCGAAGAGGCCATTAATGCCCTAAAGGAGATGTCGGCACCAAATGCAACGGTCCGGCGAGATGGTGCCGTTATGACGGTTAAGAGTGATGAATTGGTTGTCGGGGATATTGTGTTGCTAGAAGCCGGCGATATTGTCCCAGCTGATTTGCGGTTAACGGATGTGGCCACCTTGAAGGTGGAAGAGGCCGCGCTAACCGGTGAATCAGTACCGGTGGAAAAGGCGAGTGCCGTTCTCACTGCTGATGACTTGGCGATTGGTGACCGGGCCAATATGGCCTTCATGAACAGCAATGTCACATACGGGCGGGCAACGGGGGTCGTTGTGGCGACCGGTATGCAGACGGAAGTTGGCCGGATTGCCGGGATGATCGAAGCTGCAGATGAAACGACCACACCGTTACAGGAAAATCTGACACAATTAGGGAAGTCACTAACGATTCTGATTTTGGTCATTGCCGCGATTGTTTTCGTGATGGGTATGTGGCGCCAAACAGAAACCTGGATTGACATGTTGCTTACGGCAATTTCCTTGGCAGTGGCCGCAATCCCAGAAGGCCTCCCGGCAATTGTGACGATTACGTTAGCCTTGGGTACCCAGCGGATGGCCAAGCGCCATGCCATTGTTCGTAAGTTACCAGCCGTTGAGACTTTAGGAAGTACCGACATTATTGCGTCTGATAAGACTGGAACATTGACGCAAAATAAAATGACGGTGGAGCGGGTCTATCAATTCGGGCAGTTGCAAGATGCCCATCAGTTAACCTTTAGCACGGACGATCGATTGGCTCAAACGATGATCTTGAGTAATGATACCAAAATGACAGCCGATGGACTGGTCGGTGATCCCACTGAAACAGCACTAGTTCAGTATCAGTTAGATCAAAAGTATCCAGTTGAACAGGTTCTGGCGGATCATCCCCGAGTGGCAGAAATTCCCTTTGATTCGGAACGAAAATTAATGTCAACGATTCATCCGTTGGCTAATGGTCAGTTCCTCATTGCGGTTAAAGGGGCGCCAGATGAATTGCTTAAACGGGTGACACAGGTGGCAACAGAAACGGACGTTGTGCCCTTTACGGCTGAAATTAAAGAGCGCATTTTGACCACCAATCATGAACTGGCGACGCAGGCGTTGCGGGTATTGGCATTTGCGTATCGCCTTGTAGATGCTGTCCCAACAACTTTGACCAGTGAAACAGTGGAGCAAGGGTTGACTCTAGCTGGAATGGTCGGGATGATTGATCCTGAACGGCCAGAGGTCGCCCAAGCGGTTGCTGATGCGAAGTCGGCTGGGATTCGGCCGCTGATGATTACGGGTGATCACAAAGATACGGCCGCAGCAATTGCGGCGCGGCTGGGAATTATTGACGCGGGTGATCAACAGGCGGTTATCACCGGTGCTGAGTTAGATGAACTCGACGATGATACCTTTGCCAAACAGGTAAAGAATTATGCCGTTTATGCGCGGGTGGCACCAGAGCATAAAGTCCGCATCGTCAATGCTTGGCAGAAGCAAGGCAAGGTAGTTGCTATGACGGGTGACGGTGTCAATGATGCGCCAGCTTTGAAGGCTGCTGATATTGGGATTGGCATGGGGATTACTGGGACCGAAGTCTCTAAGGGTGCCAGTGACATGGTGTTAGCTGACGATAATTTTTCAACCATTGTGGTTGCGGTTGAAGAAGGGCGGAAGGTTTTTGCTAACATTCAAAAAGCCATTCAATACTTGTTATCGGCCAACCTTGGGGAAGTCCTAACCCTGTTCATGATGACGATGCTTGGCTGGCAGATTTTGGCCCCGGTGCACATTCTCTGGATTAACTTGGTGACGGATACATTGCCCGCCATTGCGTTAGGAATTGAACCCATGGAACGTAATATTATGAAACAGCCACCGCGTGGGCGTCAATCGAATTTCTTCTCTGGTGGTGTCTTTGGTGGCATTATCTACCAGGGACTCTTAGAGGGTGGCATCACGCTGTTTGTCTACTGGTTAGCGCTAACCTATCCAGTTCACGCAGCTACTGATTTGGCGCACGCTGATGCGTTAACCATGGCCTTTGCCACATTGGGGCTAATTCAACTGTTCCACGCCTTTAACTCAAAGTCGATTCATGGCTCAATCTTTACGGTCGGCTTGTTCAAAAACCGATTCTTTAATTGGGCAATTCTGATCGCCTTTGCACTGTTAGCGATGACGATCTTGGTACCGGGCCTAAATGACCTGTTCCACGTTGCTCACTTAGATGCTTATCAATGGGGAATTGTCTTGTTGGCTTCCTTCATGATGATTGTCATTGTGGAAATCGTTAAGTTTTTCCAGCGTCGCGTGGTAAAATAGCGTCAAGTTTATCATGAGGCGTGTTGGTATAAAAGATTAACTGAAAGTTGCAGCGCCTTGCTCGATCATTGCCGTCTCACAATTTAGTGAGTAGCAGCGACTGAGCTGGGCGCTGTTTTGTTTAAAGTAATGTGAAATTGGAGGGATTAGATGGCGTTAACATATCAGGCTTGTTTAGAAGCCACCCAGGTGGTATTGGCAAGTGGCGCTGTGCCCACTATTGTTGGTGAAGCAGGAATTGGTAAATCGGCGTTAGTTGCGGAATTAGCTGTGCAACGTCACGCTAAATTATTCACCACCGTTGTCAGTTTGGTTGAAAAGGGGGATTTAGTTATTCCCGTGCCGCCATTAACCGCGGATTCCTTTATTCAAACGGAGGCCTACGGTTCGCTAGCGGATGTGCAGTTTGGCTACTCGCATACGCTAGTTGCCATGATCCGGTATGCTGAAGCGCATCCAGATCAGGAAATTATTTGGTTCTTAGATGAGTTTAATCGGGGCAGTCAAGCGGTCCAAAGCGAATTAATGAACTTGGTATTACAACGTCAAATTAATACGCTGAAGTTACCAGCGCAAGTTCACTTGGTGTTGGCAGAGAATCCAGACGCGACGATGGCGGGGTTTTCCCGTAGTCATTACGGGGTAACCCCGGGGGACGCCGCAATTGCTGATCGGACAACACGACTGGTTTTAGAAGCAGGTATTCGTTCGTGGCTGTCGTGGGCGACAGCCACTGTTGATGGTCATCCCCGGATTAATGGGCTAGTGACGGATTATTTAAGCGAGCATCCCCAAGATTTGCACGTTGTGGGCACTGATGGTCTGAGCGACGATGACTTGCAGCCAACGCCGCGAGCGTGGGAGCGGGTCTCCCGAGCAATTACTGAGTTGCAACGTCAGGAATTATTGCAAAATGCCGCGATTACGGCCGCTATTATGCAGGGAAATTTAGGCATGGCCGTTGGGACGACGTTCGCGAGTTATTTGGCGCAGCGTCGCCCGGGTCTGACAGTCACTCAGGCGTTCACGCAAGCAGATGCGGTCACGACGCTAACCGGGTTACCGGCGGCTCAACAACAGCGGGTGCTCCGGCAATGCGCGACGGATTCAGATTGGCCCCTGACAACTGATGCCAATGCCCAGCGATTCAGTGAGTTATTAGCTGTTTGTCCAGCTGATGGTCAGTTTGCGATTGCCCGTGAGTTGGCCGCGCAACCAGATGTTTTTGAACACTTGTCAGCTGCTACGAACCAGCCGGGAGTTGCCACACTGTATCAGTTACTGACGAACATCGGACAACGTGGTAGCCAAATCGAGGTGTAGCCATGGTAAGCTTGACGCAAGATCTTCACCGGGTCAAAACGGCGAGCGACACTGTTCGGGTTAAGCAGACACGCATTTTATATCAGGATGCCGTGATGTGGCTATTACAACATGATGCGTTTTATGGGCGCGTTTTGAGCCAACTGACTTTAACTATCACTGACGATCGGGCTCCGCTACAGTTACGGCCAGTTGCTGATGAATGGCAGTTAGCGGTTAATCCAGCTGCCTTACAAGCGACCACCTGGACAGGGGCTAACTGGTTGGCGATGTTACGGCATACGGTTTTACATCTGCTATGGGATCATCCGCAACGTTATGCTACGGCTTTGCAAACGCCTAAGCAAGCGGCACTGGTTCGCTGGGCGACAGATGCGGCGATTAACGATTATTTAACGGATTTACCCGAAGAAGCCCTGACAAGTCGTCAGATTGCGACGGTATTGAAGCAGCGGGTATCACCTTGGCAGGACTCAGCCGTTTATTGGCGGCTCTTGCAAAAATGGCAGGCCACCCCTGAACAGCAGGCGCGACGATTGTCACAGGCTGGACCGATGACAAATACTGGCCAGTTGCCAGTGGATGGTCATGCCACCTGGCAACTGGCTGACCCAGAGACAGCTGCTAACCGTGAACAGTGGCGCTCTCAGCTCTTCACTACGGTGGTAGCAGCCATGAGCGATAAACAACGCGGAACGTTACCAGGAGCAATTCAGGCGGCACTCACGCCACTTGTGGCAACGCGGCCGCTAGATTGGCGGGCGTTAATTCAGCGGGGGCTGGGACAGGTTCCAGCGGGACGACAAGCAGCATATGGTCGCTTTAATCGGCGGCAACCCGCACGAATGGAACTGCCCGGGAGCATTGTCCAAACGTGGCAGAAAATTGCGGTTTTTGTTGATGAATCTGGTTCTATGGGGAATAACGAAGTGCGCTATCTATTGGGACAACTCGCGGCCTTATTGACCGTGTATCCAACCCAAGTTACTGTGTATCCGTTTGATACGCAAGTTCATGAAGATCAACGGTTCCAACTGGAACGGCATCCCCAGGATTTAAGACGGACTGGGGGTGGTGGTACCCGATTCCAAGCGGTTTTTGACGCCTTACCCCGGGTCCTAGCTGGTCAGGCCGGTAGCTTAGTTATTATTTTAACGGATGGTTATGGGGAAAGGCGGGTGCAACCAACCCTACCGGCGGCGATAGTCTGGTTACTAACCAGTCCGATTACCGCGTTTTCGGTTAAAGAAGCGCCGGGAAGCTGCATTAGTTTGGCAAATGATCCGCAATGGCAAGCACTTAGGAGGTTGTCATGAGTTACTTAACCGCAACAGAATTACGGGCGTTGATTCAGCAAACGCCGGCATATCGCAATGCCCAAGCAATTTTGAATGATGAGTGGGCGGCTCAAGCCGCAGAGAATCCACTCTTTCAAGCCCCGATGACGGTAGCAGATTTAAAGTTTGCTCGCGATTTGCAACTAGCCGGGGTTAGTCAAATGGGTCCCGATTTTACGAATTATGCGGCTGTTCAGCAATGGATTGCGGCTAATCGGCCCTCATTAACAGCAGATGATATTGCCTGGTTGCAACAAAATTGCGAATAATTTCAAGGTGTAAAGAAAAACCTCTTTACATCATATCAAGAAACTGGTATATTATTACACGTTGAAAGAAATACAGGAGGTGTCTACATGTCAGTAAAGATTCGTCTTAAGCGGATGGGTTCAAAGAAGCGCCCATTTTACCGGGTCGTAGTTGCCGATTCACGAAGCCCTCGTGACGGCCGCTTCATCGAACAAGTTGGGACTTACAACCCAGTTACGGAACCAGCCCAAGTGACGTTGAAGGAAGAAAGTATCTTGAACTGGTTGAACAATGGTGCTCAACCTTCAGATACGGTTAAGACCTTGCTTTCAAACGCCGGGATCATGAAGCAATACCATGAAGCTAAGTACACTAAAAAGTAGTGATTAGCCATGACCGATTTTAAGGGATTAATTCTCGCAATTGTTAGCCCACTTGTTGAACATCCGGAAGATCTGGTGATTACACCAGTTGAGACGGAACGGTTCTACGAATATCGGTTGGCCGTAAACCCTGATGATATCGGACGGGTGATCGGTAAACAGGGCCGCGTCGCACAGGCGATTCGTACGATCGTCTATAGCGTGCGGGTCCAAGGCAATAAACGGGTACGACTCATCATTGATGATCGCCCAGCAAAGACTCTCGAGTGAGGCGGTAACGTTTCCTCGAGTTTTTTTGTCTAAAAAAAACTGACGTAGATAATGACTAATCAAAAAAATTAAGTGAAATGAGGAGGCCGTTAGGATGACTTATTATACGGTAGGAACCATCGTGAATACACACGGTATTAAGGGCGAGGTTCGAGTAGTCGCCACCACTGACTTTCCAGAAAGCCGGTTTGCGGTGGGGTCCACGTTGTACGCATTTCAAAAGGATCAAGCGACGCCGGTTACCTTAACGGTAGCATCGGTTCGCCAACATAAAAATTTTTATTTGTTGAGTTTTGAAGGTAAACCATCCATTAATGACGTTGAAATCTTCAAGCAAAGTACGTTGAAGGTAACTGATAACGAATTAGAGAGCAATGACTTGCGGCCAGGTGAGTATTACTACCACCAGATTGTTGGGTTGGATGCCGTGACGGTTGATGGTGAAAATTTGGGTAAAATCAAAGAGATTTTGTCCCCAGGAGCCAATGATGTCTGGGTAGTGGCTCGGCCTGGCAAGAGTGATCTGCTATTGCCGAAGATTGATCAGGTTATCAAGCGCGTTGACCTCGATCAAGGTAAGGTAATCGTTGAATTGATGGAGGGATTAGATTAATGCGGATTGATGTTTTAAGTCTATTTCCGGATATGTTTTCTGGTCCCATGCACGATTCAATTGTGGGTAAGGCGATTGAAAATGGTCATTTAACTATGCCGGTAACGAATTTCCGAGATTATTCGACCAATAAACATGGCAATGTTGATGATTATCCTTTCGGGGGCGGCGCTGGTATGCTGCTTCAGCCACAGCCAATCTTTGACGCGCTCAAAGCGACCGAAGAACAGGCTGCGGCAGAGGGGCTCCCCAAGGGACGGGTCATTTTGCTTGATCCCGCTGGCGTGACGTTTAATCAACACGTTGCTGAGGAGTTTGCCCATGAAGACCATTTAACCTTCTTATGTGGCCACTATGAGGGCTATGACGAACGGATTCGCACCTTAGTGACTGATGAAGTCTCGTTGGGAGATTTTGTTCTCACCGGTGGTGAATTGGCGTCGATGGTGATGATTGATGCCACGGTGCGCTTATTACCTGGTGTACTGGGTAATGCTGAATCGGCACCTGGTGATTCATTTTCCTCTGGCTTGTTAGAGTACCCCCAATATACGCGACCAGCGGACTTTCGGGGGATGACTGTGCCAGATGTTCTTATCAGCGGCAATCACGGTAAGATTGAGGAATGGCGGAAAAAAGAGGCCTTGCGCCGGACGTATCAACGACGGCCTGACTTGATTGACCATGACCAACTGACGGCGGAACAGAAGCGGTTATTGGCGGATGTTCGAATTGAAGAGGAAGAACGCGCGTCAAGAAACTAACCTTTACAGGTATTTGCGAATATGGTACACTTGTTTTTGGCTATTTAGCCACAGCAACAACATTCCGCTGTCGAACCTGAGGATGAATGTTGGCGAAAGGATAGGAATATATTATGCGCCAAAACAATTTAATTGCTAAGATCAACCAAGAACAATTACGGGACGATGTTCCAGAATTCCGTGCCGGAGATACTGTTCGGGTTCACGCCCGGATCGTTGAAGGCTCCCGCGAACGGATTCAGTTGTTCGAAGGTGTCGTAATCAAGCGTAAGGGTGCTGGCATCCAAGCAACTTACACGGTACGTAAGATCAGTAACGGTGTCGGTGTGGAACGGATTTTCCCATTACACTCCCCACGCGTTGCTAAGATTGACGTTATTCGTCAAGGTCGTGTACGTCGTGCTAAGCTGTACTACCTCCGTGAACTTAACGGTAAGGCAGCGCGGATTCCAGAACGCCGTCGCAACTAGTTTCACTACTAAAAGTATCCGCAAGTCCAAGGCAATTTTGCTTTGGTTTTGCGGATACTTTTTTGTAAGTGTGAATTAGACAATCGGTTGGGTTGTCGGGACATCGCGAATAAGTGAAAGAATTTTATTTATATGGCCGACACATTGCTGATTTCCGTTTTGTGACACGGCTGTGGTGGGTTCATGTTTTTGCCATTGTTTGAAGGCGGCCGAAGCCGTTATTTGATCCAATATTTACCATGCTTGTTATTACTTGCCACTTTCTCGTTTGAACGGGCAGTGGCCAATGTCCGCCAATTGTATGCCGGGTATCACCGGCGAGTGGTAGCTGCGATAGCAGCGGATAACTTGGAACAAGAAAAATGATAAACTGTGTCTGGCGCGTTTGGCGCAGACACAGTTTTTTGTCGGCATTACGATTAAAGTGAGGGGAATTGAACCGGCGTAAGAAAATCTTAATATTTACCGTAAATTTCGGTTTAAATCACGGTATTTGGTTATTTTCCGTAACGCCTAAGATTTATTTTTTGCGTAATGGTTTGATATTCAAATTAATATGCGATATGATGACTTTGCTCAAAAAATTTGGTTAGTTTTGAATTAATAGTTTGATATTACGACTAATATTATGAATTCGAGATACCTTGGTATAGCGGGGTACGTAGTCATTAGCTTTTTTTAGACTAATAGTTTGAACATCAAATTAAATGGGTGGAACTTTCGCTAAAGAAAGAAGGATGGTTATGAGTGTTTTGACGGCTGCCGAAATTATGACGTTGATTCCCAATCGTTACCCTATTTTATTCATGGATCGGGTGGACGAATTGAATCCGGGAGAATCCATTACGTGTACGAAAAATGTCACGATCAACGAAGAATTTTTTCAAGGCCATTTTCCCGGTAATCCGGTTATGCCAGGCGTCTTGATCATTGAGTCGCTGGCCCAAGCCGCATCTATTTTGATTTTAAAGTCGGAACAATTTCAAGGAAAGACGGCTTATCTGGGCGCCATTAAACAGGCTAAGTTCAGAAAAGTTGTCCGTCCAGGGGATGTTTTGTCATTATATGTTGAAATGGTCAAGCAACGGAGTAATATGGGAACGGTTAAGTGTACCGCAAGCGTCGGCGAGAAGGTCGCGTGTTCGGCTGACTTAACCTTTATCGTAGCAGCTGCTGACGATAAAATTTAATTCAGAAGAAGAGGAAATAGTCCAATGCAAGCTAAACCAGAAAACAAACGAGCAGATTACCGCTTTATTAACGACGCCCTAGTCGATATTTATGATAATATCATGCGTATTGAAGAGGGGTCGATTAAACAAAGTCGGTTTAAAGATATTACTGCTAAGGAGTTACACTTGGTTCACGCGATTGGACTACATTCTCACAAAACAACTTCAGAAGTTGCGAAGACACTGAATCTGAGTAAAGGAACATTGACAGCTAACTTGAATGTTTTGGAACGCAAGGGTTATATTGTCCGAACGACAAATCAGCAGGACCGGCGCATCATTAATCTGGGACTGACAAGTAAAGGACGCTTGCTATATCGTGCCCATGATGCCTTTCATCGTCAACTAGTCGAAGGCTTTTTAAAGGGTTTTGACCAAGATGAGGTGCAATTGATTAAGCAAGCGATGGTTAACCTACAAACATTTATTGATGAGGTTTCATTGAAATGAAATTTGAGAATTTTAACATTCTGGCAACAGCTGGTTATACACCTGAACGGGTTGTGCCGAATTCAGAGTTAACAACGATGATGACAACTTCTGATGAGTGGATTGTTCAACGAACCGGTATCCATCAACGGCATGTCGTTACGGCGGAACGGACCAGTGATCTATGCACACGCGTCGCCCAGCAACTTTTGCAGCGAAGTGGTTTACAGGCTACGGACATTGATTATATTGTGGTGGCAACCATGTCACCTGATTATCAAACGCCGGCGGTTAGCGCTCAAGTGCAAGGCAATATTGGGGCGACTAAGGCGGTTGCCCTAGATGTCAATGCGGCGTGCTCCGGCTTTGTTTACGGCTTACAAGTCGTTCACCGGTTGTTGATGGGCGATTCACCTAAGACGGCGTTATTGATCGGTGGTGAAACATTGAGCCGATTAGTCGATTGGCAAGATCGTTCGACCGCTGTTTTGTTTGGGGACGGTGCCGGTGGTGTCGTGTTGACCAGTGCGTTAGCCCAAGATGGGGCATTTATTGCCGCTGACTATCGAACCATGGGTGAACAAGGCCGTTATTTGACCGCTGGTGCTAATGGCGTTGACTCGCCATTTGCCAGTGATCCGCAACTGGTGCTCCCGTTCTTTAAAATGAATGGTCGTCGGGTTTATAATTTTGCGATCAAACAGGTTCCAGCATCGCTGCGACGAGTGCTGGACCAAGGCCATTTAGCAGTTACTGATGTTGATTATTTTATCTTACATCAAGCCAACCAACGAATCATTGAGCGGATTGCTGAGGACTTAACGGGATCAATGGCTCAATTCCCCGTTAATATCGGCCAGTATGGGAATACAGCAGCGGCCAGCGAACCGTTGCTATTGAATCAACTCGTCACCTCACACGTGATTAAACGTGGCGATGTACTGGCGCTTTCTGGATTCGGTGGTGGCTTGACGATTGGGACAATGATTTTACGCTATTAATTTAAAATTTGGAGGCAATACAATGACAACACAAGCAGAAGTTTTTAATCAATTAAAGGAAATTTTGGTCGATCAACTGGATGTAGACGTAGATAAGATTACGCTGGCAACCAATTTTAAGAATGATTTGGAATTAGATAGTTTGGATGTCTTTGAAGTCATTGACCATATCGAAGATACTTATGATATCGAAATTGACGCGGATACGGATAGCGGCTTAGAAACGGTTGGCGGACTGGTTGACTATATTTTGAAAGCAACGGCAAAGTAGGGTGAGACTGTGCAATTAGGGTATCTATTTAGTGGTCAGGGTGGTCAATTCCCCGATATGGGCCAAGACTTATATCGCCAGGAGCCGCGTTATCGTCAGGTCATTTCAGCGGCCAGTTCGGCGTTATCAGTTGACTTAGCAGATCCGCAAATCAGTAATGATCCCCGTTACTTGCAAGCTAGTATTGTTGCCATGAGTACCGGAATTTTTAACATTTTGACTGCCGAGTTGCCGCTGCCACTAGCAGCCAGTGGACTGAGTTTAGGTGAATACAGCGGCTTAATTGCGAGCCAGATGCTCTCTCTTGAAGCGGGCATTAGACTGGTTGATGATCGGTCACGTTATATGACGTTAGCGGGTACTCAACAACCAGGAAAGCTAGTGGCCTTGCCCAAGATGACGGATATGGCTTTACTAGACCAGGCATTAAAAGTAGGTCAACAACAGGGCATTGTCACGGTGGCAAACTATAATACGCGTAAGCAGGTCGTTATTGGGGGAACCATTGCCGGTGTTGATGCGGCTAGCGCTTTTTTGAAGGACAACGGGACCAAACGTATAATCCCATTAGATGTTAATGCCGCGTCACATACGCCATTAATGGCACCAGCCAGTGAGCTGTTGAAGAAGCGATTAGCGTCAGTTGTCAGCCATTCGGCAGCCTTTCCGGTGATTAGCAATACAACTAAGATGCCCTTTACCCCTGAAACATTGCCACAGACACTCTGCCAGCAACTCGTTCAGCCGACGTATTTTCGCGACTGTTTACAGCGGCTAGCGGCGTTGGGGGTGACGACAACGATTGAATTGGGACCGGGGCATGCCTTGACCGGATTTGCGAAGAAGACATTGCCGGATGTTACGGCTTGGCATATTGACAGTCTAGAGACACTAAATGAAGTTCGACAAAAGGTGGGAAAGTAATGACAGAACAACGTGTGGCAATTGTCACGGGTGCCGGAACGGGGATTGGCTTCGCTATTGCTGAGCAATTCCTAAAGGTTGGTATCCGCGTCATTTTGAATAGCCATCATGAATTGGCGCCTGCTGAGCAGACCATCATTGACCAGTACTCGACGGCAATTGTTGTGACGGGCGATGTGACTCAGGAAACGACAGCTGATGAATTGGTCACGCAAGCCATGAATCACTTTGGCCGGTTAGACATTCTGATTAATAACGCGGGAATTACTCGCGATAAGTTATTAACGAGAATGGCAGCTGCTGACTTCACAGCGGTGATGACAACCAATGTTTTTGGGGCATTTAATTTAACCAAGGCGGCCATGAAAGTGATGCAAAAAGCGCGACAAGGTGCCATCGTTAATCTATCCAGTATCTCTGGCTTACACGGTAATATTGGTCAGGCGAATTATGCAGCCAGTAAAGCGGCAATCGTTGGTTTGACGAAGGCCAGTGCCAAGGAAGGTGCGTTGCGGCAAATTCGCGTTAATGCGATTGCGCCCGGGATGATTGCAACGGCAATGACCGGTGCAATGAGCGAGAAAAGACAAGCAGCAGCTCGCGAGGTCATTCCATTAAAACGGTTTGGAACAGTCGCTGAAATTGCGACGACAGCACTCTTTTTAGTGAACAATGCTTATATTACCGGTCAAGTGATCACGGTTGATGGCGGATTAACCATTTAGAGGAGGAAAATCTTAAATGAATAATCGAGTTGTGGTAACCGGTATGGGGGCTGTTACGCCTATCGGAAATGATGTAAAAAGTTATTTGGATAACCTATTTACCGGCGTTGTTGGTATTGGGCCGATTACGAAGTTTTCAGCCGATACCGGCATTTATGTGGCGGGTGAAGTCAAAGATTTCGATGCGCAACAGCGACTGACTAAAAAAGCGGCTAAGCGAAATGATCTCTTTACGAATTACGCCTTATATTCGGCTCATGAAGCAATGACGATGGCGGGGCTAGATGAGACGACCGTTAAACCGGAAGATTTGGGAGTCATTTATGGTTCTGGGATCGGGGGCTTGACCACGATTGAAGAACAGGTTATTAAGATGCATGATAAAGGGCCTAAACGAGTATCACCATTATTTGTGCCTAATTCCATTGTTAATATGGCCGCTGGAGATATAGCCATTGAATTCAATGCACAGAACACGAGTCAAGGGATTGTGACAGCCTGTTCATCCGGAACTAATGCAATCGGAAATGCTTTCGAGTATTTAAAGCAGGGCAAAGCCCAGGTCATGATTACCGGTGGTTCTGAAGCGAGTGTTAACGAGATCGGAATCGCTGGATTTGCGGCTTTAACCGCGTTAAGTACAGCTAGCGACGCTCAGATGGCGTCAATGCCATTTGACCGGGATCGACATGGCTTTGTTTTAGGTGAGGGTGGTGCCACTCTTGTGCTAGAGACGCTGACGCATGCACAAGAACGCGGTGCCAATATTTTAGCAGAAATTGTGGGGTATGGGACCACTAGTGACGCGTATCATATGACAGCACCTGATCCAACTGGAAAAGGGGCGCAACGTGCGATGCAGCAAGCCATAGACGAAGCCGAACTAGATCCTAGCCAGGTGGATTATGTGAACGCACACGGGACCAGTACAATGGCCAACGATAGTGCAGAGGCCCAGGCCATTGCTCACGTGTTTGCCCATAACACGCACATTAAGGTTAGCAGCACCAAAGGGATGACGGGACATTTGTTAGGGGCGGCTGGTGCCATTGAAGCCGTCGCAACGATTGGCGCTTTGCAACGACAACAGTTACCCGTCAACATTGGTGTTCGTCATCAAGATGACGCTTGCCCAGTGACCCTAGTAACGGCCCAGAATCGTGAGACGCCCGTTCACTATGCGATTAGTAATTCATTTGGCTTTGGTGGGCACAATGCTGTACTGGCCATTAAAGGGGTGTAACGTGAATGAAAAACGAAGATATTGAGCACCTATTGGAAAAATTTGATCACTCGTCGTTAAAGGATTTCCACTTGGTTCAAGATGATTTTCAGTTGTCGTTGAGTAAGCGAGAAGACACCAACGTTCCAACACCGGCAACGATTGACCAACCTACGCCTGAGCCAGCGGGTGAAACAGCAAAGGAATCTGCAGAACCGACCATCACGGCGCCATTAGTTGGCGTCGTGTATTTGGCACCGGCACCGGAAAAACCCGTGTTCAAACAAATCGGGGATCACGTGGAAAAAGGGGACGTCGTGTGTGTGGTTGAAGCCATGAAAATGATTAATGAAGTGAAGAGCGACCTGACCGGCACCTTAACGAAAGTATTGGTGACTGATGGGAGCATGGTGGAATACGATGAACCATTATTACAAATCAAACCAGATTAAGAGGCGTTAAACGTATGGATGTGCAAGAGATTATTCCGCAACGATATCCGTTTCAGTTGATCGATCGATTACTTGATGTTGAGCCAGGCAAGCAGGCAATTGCTCAGAAACTAATTACGATTCATGAGTGGTACTTCGCGGGTCAGACAACCGCCAATCCAGTCGTTCCCCGACCAATCTTGATTGAGTCACTTGCGCAAACGGGCGTGGCGGCAATTCTGTCGCTACCAGCCTATCAGGATCGTAATGTCTTCTTTGGTGGAATTCGCTCAGCTGAATTTATGTCAGATTTTTACCCGGGAGATGATTTAACGCTCCATGTCGCGTTGACAAAAATGAAGCGCAATATGGGAGTGGGAACGGGCCAAATTGTGCGTAACCATGAGACGATTTGCCAAGCAGAATTAATCTTTGCGATTTCATGATGAAAGTGAGTGATGAGATGTTTACGAAAGTATTAGTCGCTAATCGTGGTGAGATTGCGGTGCAGATTATCCGCGCATTGCATGATATGCAGATCTCAGCCGTTGCGGTTTATTCGCAAGCTGATCGAGAGAGTTTATTTGTCAAGCTGGCTGATGAAGCCGTGTGCATTGGTGGCCCGCAACCCGCTGATTCCTATCTCAATATGACACAAATTATCAGTACGGCTAAGTTACTCGGCTGTCAGGCCATTCATCCGGGGTATGGTTTTCTCTCGGAGAATGCCACCTTTGCGCGGTTATGCCAACAGTGTCAGATAACTTTTATTGGCCCCAATGCTGATTTAATTGATTTAATGGGAGATAAAGCTCACGCCCGTGCGGCTATGCAGGCTAATCAAGTACCGGTCATTCCGGGAAGCGATGGGGTACTGGATTCTGCCGACCAAGCGGTCCAGATTGCTCAAAAAATTGGGTATCCGGTGCTCTTAAAGTCAGCAGCAGGCGGTGGTGGCAAAGGAATTCGTGAGGTACAGACGGCAGCAGAGCTACCAGCGGCATTTGAGCAAGTTCAGCAGGAAGCCAAGCTTTCTTATGGGGACGCGGCCGTATATTTGGAAAAATGTATTGGCCAAGCCAAACATATTGAAATGCAGGTGATTGCCGATAACTTTGGCGAAGTGGTGTATTTACCAGAGCGAGATTGTTCGCTGCAACGACATCATCAGAAAGTTATTGAAGAAAGTCCTTGTGGCATGATTGATGCTAAGCAACGGCAGTGGTTGGGCCAAACGGTTGCCCGAGCTACCCGGAAATTGGGATATACCAACACGGGAACCTTTGAATTCTTAATGGATCAAGATCACCACTTTTATTTCATCGAAATGAATACGCGGTTGCAGGTGGAACATACGATTACGGAAGCAGTTACAGGCATTGAATTGGTTAAGGCCCAGATTAGAGTGGCTGCTAATCAGCCACTGGGTTTTACCCAAGCAGATGTCAAATTGAACGGCTATGCCATCGAATGCCGATTGAATGCAGAAGATCCACAACACCAGTTTGCGCCCTGTCCAGGTAAGATTACGGCGCTTTATTTGCCAGCTGGTTCACTGGGCGTTCGCATTGATTCGGGCGTCATTGCCGGTAGTGTGATCTCACCTTATTATGACGCCATGATTGCCAAGCTAATCGTTAGTTCCCAACAGCGGACAACGGCATTAGCCAAGATGGACCGAATTTTAAGTGAAATGCAGATTGAGGGAATTAAAACGAATCGCCAATTTTTGCGGCAGTTGTTAACGCAAAGGGCCGTACAGGCCGGAATGTTTACCACGACGTTTATTGCCGAGATGCGGCAAAAAGGAGATGAAGCGGATGTTACCAGCGAAGTTCAAAACGCCCAGTCAGAAGAGCCTTAACCGACGGATGGCAAGTATTCCCGATGGATTGGTTAGGCGGTGTCCTGTTTGTCATACGACCTTTTTGACCGACCATTGGGAACCTACGCGGTTATGTCCCGCCTGTGGCTATGGGTTTCGGTTAACGGCAATGCAGCGGATCAAATTAACTATGGATACCTTCCAAGAAACAAATGCGCAATTGACGGTACCAGACCGTTATACGGATGCTGCTTATCAGGCCAAGGTTGCTCGGGGCCGCCAGCTAACCGGCTTGAACGAGAGTGTGTTGACTGGTTTTGGCACAATCGATCACCAGTCGACAGCAATTGGCGTCATGGATGCGTTTTTTGTGATGGGCAGTTTGGGAACGGCGACGGGAGAAAAAATAACCCGCTTATTTGATGAGGCGACGGCTAAACGGTTGCCGGTTATTTTGTTCACGGCTTCTGGCGGTGCGCGAATGCAAGAGGGCATTCACTCACTGATGCAAATGGCTAAAGTTTCTGCGGCAGTGGCGCGCCACAGTCAAGCTGGCTTATTGTATATCGTTGTTTTATGCGATCCAACTACTGGTGGTGTGACGGCAAGCTTTGCGATGCAAGGCGATCTCATCTTGGCCGAACCCCATGCCTTAGTGGGATTTGCTGGTCGCCGGGTGATTGAACAAACCATTCATCAAACACCGCCGGCAGACTTCCAACGAGCTGAGACTGTTCTACAGCACGGGTTTATCGATGCTATTGTGGCCCGTCCACAATTAAAACAGCGATTAGCAGATCTGCTACGACTTCATAAGGGGGAATCTTAATGGTTAAATCAGCCTATCAGACGGTGCAGGCAGCCCGTAGTCAAGATAAAATCACGACTGAAGCCCTGATTGACGGGCTCGTGACGGACTTTTTTGAATGCCATGGTGACCGGGTAGATGGTGATGATCCGACAATCATTGGTGGTATCGGTCGGCTGAATGGTCAACCAATTACAGTGATTGGTACCCGTAAAGGACGAAATCTAACGGAGAATGTAGCGCGCCATTTTGGAAGCCCGATGCCCCAAGGCTATCGAAAAGTTCAGCGGTTATTGCAGCAAGCCGAAAAGTTTGGCCGACCTGTTTTGACGCTCATTAACACCCCTGGGGCGTACCCCGATGTGGCCTCTGAATTTCATGGTCAAGGAGAAGCAATCGCCCAATGCCTTTATCAGGGGATGCAATTAAAGGTTCCTTACATCAGTCTGATCTTTGGCGAAGGGGGCAGTGGTGGCGCACTGGCTTTGGCTTGTGGTGATCGGGTGTATATGACAGTAGATAGTATTTACAGTGTGTTGTCACCAGAAGGGTATGCCAGTATCATGTGGAAAGATGCGAGCCGAGTGCGAGAAGCGGCAGCGGCCTTGGCATTAACTCCGCAGGATTTGAAACGTGAAAAAGTCATTGATGATATTTTGCCAGAGGTCCATACGGCCGCTGAGTTATCGCAATTGACCGACTTCTTACATGAGCAATTTAAAATACTAGGCAAGTTACCAATATCGACCTTAATCGATCAACGACAAACCCGATTTGACCAGTATTAAGAACATGATGAAAAAATGGAGGATGACAGAATGAACGGAATCTTGACGGACAAAGTGATTGTCGTGATGGGCGTCGCCAATCAGCGGAGTATTGCGTGGGGGTGTGTCCAAGCCATCCTAGCACAAGGTGGCACCCCCGTTTTGACCTACCAAAATGAACGACTAAAAAAGAGTATTCAACGGTTCGTTCCGGAAGATATTCAGTTAGTAGCGTGTGACGTTGCTGAAGATGCAGCTATCCAGCAAACCTTTCAACAAATTGGCGAGCGCTATGGAAACATAGATGGTGTAATCCATGCGATTGCCTATGCTGATCCCGAAACGTTGAAACAAGGACTGGTTGAAACACGGCGGACAGGGTATAACTTGGCACAGGAAATCAGTGCCTACTCATTCATTGCGGTTGCCAGATATGCGCGCCCATGGTTGACGAAACCAGCCAGTCTAATCACGTTGACTTATTTTGGGGCAACTCGAGCAATTCCTAATTACAACATGATGGGCGTTGCTAAAGCGGCCCTAGAATCTAGTGTGCGGTATTTGGCAACGGATCTGGGCACGGAGCAGATTCGAGTGAACGCGATCTCTGCCGGTGCGGTTAAAACATTAGCGGTCACGGGGATTAAGGGTCATGGCGACTTACTGAAGATGTCAACCAGTCTGACAGTCGATCAACAGAGCGTGACCACTTCGGAAATTGGTAACGTCGCCGCTTTCCTATTGAGTGATTTATCTACGGGGATGACGGGGGACATCCTGTACGTCGATAAAGGTGTGCATTTAATGTAAGGGGGAACTTCTATGCAGCCAAAGGGCAATCAATTAGCGGTGGATCGGATTAGGGAACTGCGCCAAACGACGTGCCCCATCGCGATTCAGCTTCGTTCAACGGTTGATTCGACCAATGCCTGGGCGAAACGAGTACCGGCGGCAAGTGACTCGCCAATGCAAGCCTTTTTGGCGGAGCAGCAAACAGCTGGTTATGGGAAACGTCAGCGTGCCTTTTTTTCGCCAGCCTTTCAAGGTGTTTATTTGACCGTTCGTACTGCGGTCACTGCACCAGTGAATCCAGGGCGATTGACAACGGCAGTGGGGGTCATGGTGGTTAGATGTCTAGCGGCTACCTATCCCAAACAGACCTTTCAGTTAAAATGGGTCAATGATATTTTGTTGCATCAACGAAAGTGTGGCGGCATTCTAATTGAAAATTTGCTGGATCGGCAAGAGGTTCTTATCGGAATTGGTTTAAACGTGACCACGCGGTTTTCAACAGAATTGGCGAATAAGGCCACCTCAATCGTTGGGGGCAATTGGGTTGATCGGAATGGGTTGGTTGCCGGACTGCTGGATGAGCTGGTTATGGGATTACCACATTATCAAGATGCACAGTTCTTGGCGGATTACCAACAGCTATGCACCACGTTGGGACAAGCAGTGCGGGTTCAAGTTGGACCGGACTGGGTACAAGGAGTTGCGGTTACCCTGACTGATCAAGGAGCGTTAGTGATTCAACTCGCGTCGGGTGAGCGGCGAATCGTTGCGAGTAGCGAAGCGATTAAGGTGATGACCCCGGTCGGTGATTATCGTGGATAGGAGGAACGCTATGCAAGAGCGTCAGTCAATTCCCTTAGTGGGATTATTTATTGCTATTATTGTTATCTTTGGTTTTTTTCCAGCAATCCCACTGGCAATTAGTCCGGTTCCCTTGGTTTTACAAAATATGGGTGTGATGGTTGTCACATTATTATTGCCAACGCGTCAAAGTCTGGCTGCAATTGGTCTGTTTTTACTTCTGGTACTGGTTGGCCTACCAGTATTGGCTAGCCGTCAAGCCGGTCCAGCCGTGTTTCTGGGGCCTAACGGGGGATATTTAGTGGGGTGGCTGATCATGCCGCTTATGCTGCAAGGCTTAACTTATGGCCGAGTACCACGGTTAGTTGCCATTCTGCTTAGTGCGATGGGTGTTGATATTTTGGGTGCGGTGTGGCTGAGTACAGTTACAACGATGTCCCTGCCACAAGCGCTAGTCGCCACATTGGCCTTTATCCCCGGTGATTCGCTCAAAGCGGTTGGCGCGTGGTGGTTGGCTCAGCGGTTACGAAAATGGGCACCAAAAATGATATAATTAAAAAGCCTTGACTTTTTAAGCAAACTCCTGTATAGTTACTAATTAGAGTTTAAGAGATGCTAATAAAGTGATTCAGAGAGATTGATTAGCAAGCCGGAGTTTCTTAGATTTGAAAAACGCTCGCCCATTCGTAGGAATGGCGAGCGTTTTTTTCAGCTATTAAGAACATTGTGAGCCGTTAGTCGTTGTAAATGGACCAGTATCTGGTACAGTTGAGAGTAGAGATGAAGGAGGCAGACACATGTCAATCAGTGATCATCAGCAGTGGTTAGTGGATTTTTATCGACAACGCAACTGGTACCAATATTCGCCCTTTGTTCACCTGAACTTTTTAACTGAAGAAGTCGGTGAGGTATCGCGAGCAATTCGCGCCGAAGAAATTGGCCGGGACCATCCAGGGGAACGCCAGGCGACGATGGCTGAAAAACGCGCAAATCTCAAAGAAGAGTTGGCAGACGCCTTGGATCAGGTGCTGGTGATTAGTAGTTTGTATGATATTGATGCGGCTGACTTACTAACGGCGAGTGAACAAAAGCTGACCCAGCGATTTAAGCAAAAGTAATGAAAAGGCGATGTGGATTCTGGCATACCTTTTGTGATAAATGACTAGTTCTGGCTAAATCAGTTAATATGTAAAAACTATGCTGTTATAAAGATAGTTGGATAATGTGTTGTACAAAGACTATTATAGCAGGAAATTTGGCTTGATTACTTGGTGAAACATGCTTGCTTTATTGTAATATACAAACGTACTAAAGGGCTGTTGGTTGAGCATGGATATTCTTATTGTTAATGACTAATTGAACGACTACTGTAGTACTAAGCTTAGTTTGTGACACAGATTCCCTAACCTAATAGAAATGATGTGATCTTATGGCTCAGGCATTAATTGTCATTGACATGCAACAGGCATTGGCGAAGATTGATCGCCGTAATCAGATGGTAGCAACAATCAATCAGCGAATTGATCGCTATCGAGAGGCCCAGCGACCGATTATTTTTATCCAACACACGGAACCGGGGATGGAAGTTGCTAGTGCTGGTTGGCAGTTATTTCCGGATTTACATGCTGCAGGATCGGATGTCTACTATAACAAGACTCGACCGGACTCATTTTATCAAACCGGACTAGAGGCCTTTTTAAAGATGAATCAGCTAAGGACGATTGAAATCTGTGGGGCCCAAGTTGAGTATTGCGTGGATACGACAATCCGGGTTGCCTATCATCTAGGGTTTCAGATTGAGTTATTGATGGCCGGGATTTCGACGCTTGATAGCGATCTCTTGACGGCGACGCAAATCAAACAGCATCATGCGCATATCTGGGAGCATCGATTTGCGGAGTTTGTGACGGCGGACACGGAGTTAGATGGTCAGTATCAAAAATAGAAAGTCTGTTAAATGAAATTGGGGGCTAGATGGACAAAAGCCATTGCGAATCAGTATCGCCCCAAAAATCCAGCTAAAATTGCTAATCAGGAAAAGGTCAACGCTCAGAAGCACATATTCTGAACGTTGACCTTTTAGATTGAGAGAATTGAAATTAATTTGTGTATTTGTGGGGTAGTAATACGTCATTTAGATGTTGGACCGTTTTGCGGGCGCGCAGCATGCTGTAGGTCCAAATGACGAGGTAAATACCAACAAAGATTAGGGTGTATAGCAGTAACCAAGTCACATTCAGCGGGAACCAACCGGCCAAGATGGCCAATGGTGTAAACCCGAGATAGGACAACCCCAAGTGCCAAATGGTCTGACGAGCGATACTCCAATGCTCATTGAAGAAAATAAGACTGGTTAGGCTAAAGAGTAACCCGATCGCCGCCCACAAGCCGGCCGCGGCTAGGGTGGCCATCGTATTTGAACTAAGATGGGCGACGAAATCTGGTGATGAAGGCATAAAAGTCGTGGCGTGGTTGGTTAACGAGAAGAATAACGTACAAATAAATCCAATCGAGAGGCCTAGAAAGGCACCAGAAGTAAGAATCCCTAGTCGTTTCATTTTAAAAACTCCTTTCGAATTTGTTGCATGCAGCGTCGTGAGACGAATGTGGTGGCGCCAGTTGAGAGTAAGACCTGGCCAGAAGGGGTCAAGGAAAAATGGCGAATGTGCTGTCGATTGACCAGTTCGCCACTCGAAAGCTGTAGAAATAGGTCACTGGGTAAGAGTTGTTTGAGCTGGTAGATTCGCTGGGGAAGTGTATAGGTGGTGGCCTTGGTTTCCATGACCATGTGTTTAGCATCGGTGTGGATACGGATAATTTGGTCCACTGGTACTAGCTCGCGAGTCCCCCGGGGAGAGATTCCGGCGATTAGTTGGCTATTCGTCAATTGCGAGATATTAGTTGCTAAATGCTGAAGCTCCGGTGTTTCAGCAGGAGCGTTAATGGTAATAAACGGTGAGATAAAACTGGCGTTGAGATTAAAGGTCACGTGCATGGTTACCGCCTGCCTTTCTGATAAGTTCAGCATACGCAGTTTTACAGTAGTCAGCAAGCTTTGCGGAGTATGTGGTTGTTAGTACCGGATATTTGGTTAACAGCAGGTGAATGCATTTATATGCTGGATATGTATACGAATCCGTAGCTTGTGGTACTCTGAACAGCTTATCGTTTGATTCATGCCAACTTAATTAATTGGGCTAACCAGCGATTGCTATGTTTGGACCAAGTGGCGTACAATGCGGCTATCGTAAATGAATAAGAGGTGCAAAAATATAATGACGAAATCAAATATCGTTACGTATCCGGCTGTATTCCATGATAATGAAGTTGGCGGGTATACCGTAACTTTCCCCGATATTGAAGACGCTACAACCAGCGGCCAAACCCTAGGCGAAAGTCTGGTCAATGCGGCAATTGTTCTCGGTCAGACACTCCATGATCAGCCAACTGTATTACCATCTGCGACGACTATTACTGAATTAATGCATCAATACCCCATGGCATTTATTCAGTTTGTCGCGGTGGATTTAAACCAAGTCATTGAATCAGCAGTACCGACTGATCAAGTGGACCTACAATTGATTCAGTAACTGATGAAATAAAGCGTTGTGAGCTGGTTCCGATTATGGGGACCGGCTTTTTATTAGGTGTGAGAGTGAGTTGTCGGGTGGTGTGCCAGATTGCCGTTGCCACGTTTCTGCGGTATGCTATAAAATATAAATGAGTCTCACAACGAAACTCATAAAAAATGGCGGTTTTGAAATTTTGGAATACCGGTTTGGCGGTGTTTCTTTAGTGTATTCCCCACACATGTGGGGGTGATCCTGTAACTGAATTTGTGCCGGTGTTGTCGCTGTTTGTATTCCCCACACATGTGGGGGTGATCCTGTCGAAGGCGATGTACGTGAACTGAAAAGTAAGTATTCCCCACACATGTGGGGGTGATCCCTCCCGGTTGACTGACACCATAAGCGGCCACCCGTATTCCCCACACATGTGGGGGTGATCCTAGATGGCCTTTTTCGGCTTAGCTGCCTTAGTGGTATTCCCCACACGTGTGGGGGTGATCCTATTAGTTGGTCGAATAGAAAAAAGCTAGGTATGTATTCCCCACACGTGTGGGGGTGATCCTGGCTGAAAACGAGCTTGTAGCATTTGAACCAAGTATTCCCCACATATGTAGGGGTGGTCTCAATACTGGGGATGGCTCTAACACCGGGGGCAACACTGATACCGGTAATGGTTCAAATACCACTGGTGATGACAACAGTTCAAGCATCTCAGTATCAATCAGTTCAAACGATTCTGACGAACAGATCAAGCAAGCTGTCGCAAGTCTTAAAAAGATTGCCGCTCGTTACAGCATTAGCACTACCGCTTTAGATAACGTGGTTGCTAAGGCATCAGATCCAATGTCAGCAACTGACAAGGCAGAAATTGTTGCCGCGTTCAGTAACGTGGTTTCAAAGATTAAAGATATTCAGAACTCAGATCAAAACACTGTTGATCAGAATACTGGTGACAATGCTTCAGATCCTAATCACGCCAATACTGGCTACACAACTAATTTGAGTGGAACGGCAGCGGCTAATAAGCGTCTTTCCGAGAATAAGTTAGTGCCAGTTAAGCCAGATTACGATACTACACCGATTAACCCACACGATAAGAAGTATCTGATTGATACAACTGCTCTTCGTGGTCAAAAGATGGTGATGATTGAAGATATGTCAACTGGACAAGGAACTAAGGAAGATCAGATTACTTCTGAAGTTGACGTGAACAACGCGAAACAAACTGTTCGCGTGACCAATCCAGCAATCCATACCATGCAGACCATCAATAACAAAAAGAACTTTGTTTTGAAGGGCGATGGCTCAAACGTGCAAGAACCAATCGTTGATAAAGTTTCATTTACTGACTTTGCGCCGGGTGAAAAGATGGTATTAACGGCCGTTGAAATGGATGCTGGAACACAACAACCAGTAATTCTTGATAATCAGTATTTGATTGGACGTAAGACACTCACGCCAACGACTTCTGATGGTGTGGCCACCGTTCAATTTAATGAATTTGACGGTGCCCCAAATGCGCGTTACATGACTCCGGTACTAAATAGCGCCGGCCTTGTTACCAACAATGCTGTAAACGATGGAATTTCATCTGCACAAGACAGTGATAACAATGCCGATGCGGTCAACCGTGACGAAACTAACGATGCTCAGGCTGATGGAACAACTACAGGTGCTTACCAAGGTGTTGCCGGTTTAGGTCTGGGGACAGATGATACGGATGCTGAAACCGACACAACGGCGTACAACATCAATCTGCAGTCCCTTAACTCATTAGCAGCATTGTCAGATGGCGACCAAGCTAAATGGGTAGCCTATGAAACGGCACAAAGTGCCGATGGTAGCATTGTTGCCGAACATAAGGATGCCTCTGATACGGGTCAAACTATCTCAATTACGCATAATGCTGGAACCACAGATAACAAGGCGCAAGGCGGATTGACGGTTAATAACCAAAATGGTCAGAAACAAGGAAACGATGGCAGCTTAGACAGTCACAACAACAATAATCCATCGAATGGTAGCAATCCATCAAACGGTGGTGGTAGCTTGTCTAACGGCAGTAACCCAACAACTGGAAGTAGCACAACGCCAGGATCACAGTACACAACTACTCAACCTGGTCAAAATGGAATGACGCCTACCACACAAGTTCCTAGCCAGTTGCCTTCGCAAGCACGTTCAGTGTTCTCACAAGGGCAACCACTTCAAGGAACAACATACGTCCGTCCAAGTGTTACCCGTCCAACTTTTGGACAAACTGGTGGAACCGATAAGCTAAGTAACAATTGGTTCTACAACTTTATCTACCGCTTCATGAAATAATTTCCTTCATGTGAATATTTGCTTGTGTTAGCAAGTAAAAAAGAACCCACATTGCTGTTTTACATCAACAGCGATGTGGGTTCTTTTTTCTATTATTTTATTATTGACTAGTACATTACAATGGCGTTTGCAATAGCTTGACCATCATCTATGGTCACAGCGCCAACTCCAATGTGAGTAAAGGACGATTTCAGTAAAATGTCACGATGTCCCCAATTGTGTGCGGCATCCTGATAGATATAATCACGAAGACTCTGTCGCACAGCCATCCGAGCTGGTGCATTTGCAACCCATCCTAGGCATTCCCCATAGGTTGACACGTTAATTCCAGCTTCTTTCATGTATAACCCGGCAATGATGTTTCCATTACTATCACGGTGTACAAGCTTATTTGCCAACTTTGTATCTTGTGCTCTTTTATCAGCAATGCTTGCAAGAGTGACATCTGCTGTTACTGGCAAAAGTCCCCTTGATTGGCGTTCTTGATTTAGTAGCTCAACAAATATGGACTTATAATCGTTCAGATTAGCGGGGTACTTAGAGAATATTTCTGTATCGTAGTAGGCCTGTCCGCTATCATCTCCTGTTTTCTGAGTGGGATTGTTTTTGCTATTAGTCCCATAACTGTAAAGGTCTTTAAGCGGCACATTTGCATCTGGGTCAACCGGAACCTTGTTTGTTGTCTTGGTTGACGTTTTTCCGTTAGTCGATGATTTCTTGATGACCTTTAGGTAATTATTGTAGACGTAACCGTTCAGTTTTTTGTTCTTTGAACTTACACGATCATACCAAACCGCCGGTTTGCCGGGTACCTTAATCAAATAAGCCTTCTTAGTAGTCATGACCTTATTTTTGTACTTGGTAAGATGCACACCACGCTTGGTCAATTTGGTGCTGGTGTAAACATATCCCTTTTTAGCCTTGACCTTCATAGTCTTGTACTTCATGGTGCGGACTACCTTGCCAGGTTTTCGTTTTGCGGCCTGCGATGTAGTTGGGATAGCTGCAGTGATACTGAGACCAACTAAGGCACTGAATGCTATGCAAAGTAACTTTTGTGCTTTATTAGACAATTTGAATTCCCCTTTTCGTATTGTTTTATACACTTATATTATTCAACATATATACGAGTAATACCAGTGAATTTTAAAAATTCCTTAAAATAGTCAACATTTTTTTGTTGAGAAGGTTGACCGAAATCATCCCCCCACAGCGTGCCGGTAATAGGCGTGGCATGGCGTGAAAACCAATATACGTATAATTAGCCATGAACATCTTAAAACGCCTAAAACGGGCAAAATATGCCGTGTATAGGTGCCAACAAAAGTAAATTGACACAGAAAAGCATCAACTCCAAGGACGTATTGTTCCTGAAGCTGATGCTTTTAAGGCAAAATATTTTTTGTAAGCGCTGATAGGGGAAATTGAAGTGGGTGGTAATGGCTAATTTATACCTGACAGAATGGAAACAATCACAGAGTCTAACTCATTTTGGGCTCTCTGTATTTTTTTTGTAACGTGCCTTTTCTTGCATTGCTCGATGAACCATTTTCTCAATTTCGGGATCATCGTGAGATTCAAGAATAATACAGAGATCATCAATATGATCCTGTAGTTCCACTGCCTTGTTTTCCCAAAGAACGATAGAATCGTGTGCCGTTTCAATACTCATAATTAAGACCCTCCAATTTTGTAGTTAGATAATGGCAATGCAGGGTGTGTAGGCCATCATCTGGTATCAGCAATTACGAAAATCATTTTACGTGCTTACTACTGAGTTCTAAAGATCGCGATGACAATAGGGACATTGCGTGTCTGAGGAACTGACGGGTTGACCGCAGTAGGGACATTCCATTTGAATCACCTCCTTTCATAGAATCATATTAAAATAGCCCGATGATGGTAGTCACTACGGTAATTACGAAACGAATGACCTCAAAGGCACCAATTGCACTAAGAACAATAATAGCGTTTCCAAAAGACTTCAAAAAGTTAAACATATCGCGACTCCTTTCTGACCGTATTCACAAAACAAAACGGGTGCCAATGACACCCGCAGGGACTAATCTTTTATATTTTCGAGAGCGTAGCTCAATGCTTTATTGACGGTGTACTCGATGTAAGACTGGTTACGAGTTGCAGGACGATCCCACTTTTGGCGACTGTCCAAAAATTCGTAAGTATATTGCAGCAGTACCCAGGCCAAGATGGTCGTATCGTCTATTGACTTGGGATTCTGTAGTTCACCGTCAGCTCTGCCTGTAGCTGTTCAGAACATACGTTCTTTACATTGCTTACATCTTCCTATATACTGAACTTAAGTCAATTTGAGAGAAGGTTATCGCTAATGAAACAGGCAATATTTGTCATGATGGATCAGTACGCCGATTGGGAAGGGGCTCACCTATCCAGTCAGTTGAACCAAATGACCGATTGGACAGTAAAGACCGCCTCTAATCAGCCGGAGGTTACTTCAATTGGTGGTTGGACAACACGAGTGGACTACCAGATTAGCGAGCTTAACCCTGAGATGACGTTATTGGTACTCATTGGCGGTAACGCTTGGCAACATGACGATCCTAGGTTAACCGCTTTAATTCAGCAGTGCCTTCAACGAAAAGTTATTGTCGGAGCCATCTGTGGTGCAGTTGATTACTTGGCCCGTAATGGGTTACTGACGGGATATCGCCATACTGGAAATGCACAGTTTTCATGGCAATCATTTCCAAAATATCAAAATCCAACTGATTTTGAATTACAGCAAGTGGTCGTTGATCGTCAACTAGTGACGGCTAATGGTACGGCGGCGTTGTCTTTTACCTCGGCCGTCCTGAAGGCCAGTGGGCAACTAACTATAGCGGCAAAGCAGGCTTTAGACTTGCAGCAACTAGGCTATTACGACAATACGGAGACCCATTTAAACTGTAGAGGGGATAGGTCTTGGATCAGATTAGTACTGAAGAAAGTTACCGATTGCTAGAACACAGTTATACGTTGGTCAGTGGGTAATAGGTACTGAGGCGGCATCTAATGATGAAAATAAAAATCGGGTTTCCACGATGGAAAACGTCGCGGAGACTCGATTTTTTGAGCCGATTCAATTTAGACTAGAATGTGATTACGGGCTTTAAAACCGAACCATCTTTTGAAGCGGCAAAGCCATCATTAATCTGGTCAAAGTCATAAAATTTAATTAGCTTATCAAACGGGAAGCGGCCTTGTTTATAATAATCGACCAACTTAGGGATAAACAGTTGGGGAATGGCATCGCCTTCGATAACGCCCGAGATTTTCTTACCTTCAGCCATCAGGTCATCCATGAGATTAAATGTTAAGCCACGACCCATTCCAACGACAGCGCATTCGCCACCTGGTTTTAACGCATGCAGAGCATTCATGACAACTGGCGATACACCCGTTGTATCAATGGCATAGTCGGCCCCTGTTGGTAAAATTTCTTTAAGTGTCGCTTCGACATCAGCTTGATGACTATTGATGACTTCGGTAGCCCCTAGCTCTTTAGCTAGGGCTAGTCGATTATCAAAAATATCAATGGCAATAATGTGATTAGCCCCCGTAATTTTGGCCGCCATGATGGCGGAAAGTCCAACAGCACCCGTACCAAAAATAACCAGTGACTCACCGAACTTCGGTTGAAGGTAATTCAAAATGGTTCCGGCTCCGGTTTGGATGCCACAACCAAGTGGCCCTAGAAGACGTAAGTCAACCGTTGGGTCAACCTTGATCACGTTGTGTTGGTCAACCACCGTATGAGTCGAGAATGAGGACTGACCGAAAAATGTAGAAATAGGTTGACCGTCTAAAGTGTGGATTCGGTGGCTACCGTCAAAGTTGTGTCCAGCAAAGTTAAGTTCGTTAAAATGCTCACACATACCTGGGTGGCCCGTTAAACAATGCTGACAGCGACCACAGTATGCAAAAGATAAAACAACATGGTCACCCGGTTGTAAATCCATGACGCTAGAACCGACCTGTTCAACAATACCGGCACCTTCGTGACCCAAGGAGACTGGTAGTGGGGTTGTAAGGCCATCACGTCCAGCAGTATCTGTGTGGCAGACACCAGTAGCCACCATTTTGATGAGTACCTCATTAGCTTTTGGCTCGTCTAACGTTGCATCAATAATTTTAAGTTGTTCACTGGTACCGTCAGAAAAAGCTGTTTTGATTTGCATAAACATAACCACCCTGTCTTGATATAATATTCACAATTACAGTATAGCCATGGAATCTTAATCTGTATTCTGTTAAAATCAGTCGGGACCCGAACCAAAAGTTCGTCTGGAGGTAAATATGAGGAACGACAATTAATCTTATTTGTAGAAACCGCACAACTCGGTAGTTTTCAAAAAACAGCCGAGTTAAATTTAATGTCGCAGCGTGCAGTGTCAAAACGAATCAGCGCGTTAGAAGCTGAAATAGGGGCAACCTTATTTGATCGTCAAAAAAACAAGATCAATTTAACAGCTGCTGGAAAGCATTTTTTAACACGGGCGACGGAATTGCTGAATACGATGCGCATGACGACCTATGAGGTTCAGCAGTTTACGCAACAAGCTAAAGAGCAATTTAGTGTGGGTTATTTCTCACCGTTCGAAGGGGCGTTGTTACGAATGGCCTTATTGGATTTGCCAACAACCACGAACTTTTTAATTGAAGAGGCGGGTATTGAACATCTAATTTCAGATGTGCTCCTAAAGAAAATAGATTGTGCAGTCATTATTGACAATCCGTTGTTTAATGCGAAGATCGATCAAACCAATTTGGATAGTGTCACGTTGGTCACGGATCATATGACACTGGGGCTCAGCCCTGATTTAATAAGCGATCAAACCGATTCGCCGGCAGATTATTTAGCCAAATTTCCGGTGATTTATTACAGTAGTGAGGAGTCGACCTACTTAGAAGAGGTTTTCAAGAGTAGTATCGGTCAGTTAGCTGACACGTTTAACGCTCGTCGGGTGAACTCTTATGAACAAATGCAACTGTTAGTGGGGATGGGAAAAGCTATCTCATTTTATCCGACTGAACTCATTAAATATATGGCAACACCGTATGACCACATTGCCTATCTGTCATTGGATGGTGTGACGACCGCCCATTCTGAATTTAAGCTCATTTATCATCACGATAATCACCAGCCGTTGATTAAGCAGATTCAACGGTATTTTGACACTCATCAATTTTAAGCAGGTCGGAACAACAGTCATAAATTGCCGAATATAATAAAATAGCAGCGTACCTCAATCATGGGTATGCTGCTATTTTTAGTTTACTCAGCAAGACGGATGTGAATATCGCCAATCTTTTGCTTTAGATGGCTAATGGACTGGGTTAATGTTGTGAGTTGCTCTTCCGATGCGCTTAACTGGGTTTGGAGAATAGTCAAGCGTTCACGCAGCGTACTATCACCTTGTTCGTAGGTAGCGATGAACTGCTTCATTTGCTTGATCGTCATTCCACATTGTTTGACGCAGAGGATGAAGTCCATTCTTTCCAAATCAGTAGTGTTGAAGTCCCGGATACCGTTGATGCGGTTAATGGGGCCGATAAGTCCCTGTTGTTCGTAGTAACGAATGGCTGATGTTGAGATGTGGTAACGTTGAGCCACAGTTTCAATTTTCAAAGATAATCACCTTCTTGACTTAAAGTTTACTTCAAGTGGTAGGCTTTGCAATAGCAGGTAAATCAGCTAGACAGTTGGCAAATGATCGTAATTTTAGGAGGATAGACACCTATGCAATACACGAAGTTAGGGCACACAGAGATTATGGCGTCTAAGATTTGCGTTGGCGCGATGAGCTTCGGTCAGCCGGGCACGATGCATGATTGGACGTTAGATTATCCGGCTAGTGAACGGGTCATTAGCCACGCGTTATCCTTAGGCATTAATTTTTTTGATACGGCCAATGGCTATTCGGCTGGAACTAGTGAAACGTATTTGGGTCGGGCACTCAAGGCGCAACGAGTTGCTCGGGATCAAGTAGTCTTGGCATCTAAAGTTTATTTCAATCCCGGACGATTGTCAGCTAAAGCTATTCATCATGAAATTGATGGTACGCTGAAGCGTTTGGGAACTGATTATTTGGACTTGTATATCATCCATCGCTTTGATTATGACACCCCAATTGAGGAAACCATGGCGGCTTTGAATGAACTGGTAACGGCCGGCAAAGTTCGGGCCATTGGGGCGTCAGCTATGTACGGGTATCAGTTCAACAATATGCAACAGGTTGCTAAGGATCGCGGTTGGGCGCAATTTCAGACGATGGAGAATCATTATAATTTATTATACCGAGAAGATGAGCGAGAATTGATTCCGATTTGTCAACAGCAGGGAGTCTCGTTGACGCCTTACAGCCCACTAGCGGCCGGTCATCTTAGCCATTCTGCTTGGCAAGTGGATACCTTGCGCAGTCAAACGGATCGGGTCGCTATGGGAAAATACGATCGTACTGAAACGGAAGACCAGCGGATCGTGGCGCGAGTCGCTGAATTAGCCCACAAGTATCAGGTATCGATGACGCAGATTGCCTTGGCCTGGCAGTGGGCTAAGGGCGTCGCCGCACCGATTGTCGGTTCAACCAAGACTAGCCATTTAGACGAAGCTGTTGCCGCATTATCGGTCAAACTAACTACAGCCGACATTGATTACTTAGAAGATTTATACAGGCCACATCCAATTGTCGGGGCTCTTGACCATAATCCAGCGGCCGGGACGATTTTAATTGACCAGAAAAAGTAACTCAGAAACTGGTTATGGTACTGTTTTCGAAAATGAAAAGTAATCTAAAAACGATGGTTACCAGTTGTGGTAGACCATCGTTCTTTTAATAGCAATCAATTAAAATCTAGTAATGTTTAGGGTGATAAATTTGTCAGATTTGTTTGGCATTAGCTACTTCAGTACGTTGTTTTTGTGCCAAATAAGCCTGAGTATCATGACTATAGGCATTTTCGGCCTGAAGCTTTTGATAGGATTGCCCACGTTCAGTAGTCAGTTGTCCCGTTGCTAAAGCCGCTTTCACGGCACATCCTGGCTCAGTTTGATGATGACAATTACGGAACCGGCAGTGGCGAATTAGATCAGCGACATCTGAAAAATTTTGCGCCAAACCTGTATCCGCCCCCCATAATCCCAAAGCCCGCATGCCAGGGGTATCAATCATGAGAGCCCCAGATGATAATTGATACAACTCACGGGAGGTGGTGGTGTGGTGTCCCTTATCATCGTTTCGCAAACCATCGGTTGTAATGATGGTTTTCCCTAATAATCGATTGATCAAGATTGATTTTCCCACACCCGATGAGCCTAACAGGGCAAATGTTTGTCCGGCTTGAAGAAACGTTTGAAGGGGAGCCAACCCATTTGCAGTCGTTGTCGTGGTTGTTAAAACCGTCACTCCCAAAGTCATTGGTGCAATGACTGCGAGTTTGGCTTCAGTGTCCGAACATAAGTCGGATTTCGTTAGCACAACGACTGGCGTGGCGCCACTATCCCAACAAACGGTTAAGTAGCGTTCCAATCGATGCGGATTAAAATCATGGTTGAGTGACATGCAAATTAGTGCGACGTTAACATTAGCAGCTACGCTCTGAACTTGGTGAGTGGTTCCTGCCGCTTGCCGCACAAACAAACTGTTTCGAGGAAGCTCTTGGTGAATAATTGCCGCATCTTTAGTAGGCGTTAGCTGTATACCGACAAAGTCACCAATGACCGGGAAATCACTAGTATCGAGAACGTGGTGGTTAAATCGACCACTAGTCTGTGCCGATACAACGCCAACGGCGGTGATGACCTGATATTGTTGCCGTTCTTGACGAACAATGCGGCCTACTTGACGATCAGAAATATCAGCAAATTGGTGGATTAATGTTGACGTTACACCATAGGAAAGTAGATTAGAATTGCTCAATTTTAAAAGTCCTTACTTTTGGTTGTCATCTTCAAAATTGATTTACATTAGCGCCGCGTGTTAACGATAACATAAATCATAAGAAGCCTATCAACAGCTTAGAAGATCACGCCAACCGAGTGCTGTGAGGACACACGTTATTCAATTATTTTGGATCGATCCATTTCGTAATTGTTTCACAGCAACGATGATGGTGTGAATCGGTTGCGTCAATCATATCGCAGTTCCTCCTGAGTAAATATCTTAATTGCGGTTAAGGATAGTCAATTGATAGGTAGTTGTCAACGAAATTAACGGGAAGAAAGTAGTGCTAAAGCGTTTCATTTGTTCACGGATTACTTATCACATAGAGCTTTCATCACGCAAAAATTGGCAATAGCCGTAATAAAAATTGATTAGTTTGTTTATTGAAGTAAGTATCAGTTAACCCCCAACAAATAAGCGATAGAGTGATTAATAGTACCCCGGTATAAGTTCACAAGGTGTCTTTTCTTTACATGGATTTACCAAATGAATAAACTAGGTTTGTACCAAAATCACTTTAGGGGGAATTTCTAATGCGTGAAGATTTAAAAAACTCAGCGGGCCAACCGTGGGGAGACAATGAACACTCTCTAACGGCCGGACAACGCGGGCCTGTTCTCATACAAGATTATAATTTATTGGAAAAGTTGGCGCACTTTAACCGCGAACGGATTCCAGAACGAGTGGTTCATGCCAAAGGTGCCGGTGCGGAAGGTACTTTTCGACTAACTAAAGATATGCATCAATATACCAAAGCCAAGATTTTTACTGAGATGGGGAAATCAGTTCCCATGCGGATTCGCTTTTCTCAAGTGGCCGGAGAAATGGGTTCAGCAGATACAGTTAGAGATGTCCGGGGGTTTGCACTCCGGTTTTACACAGATGATGGGAATTACGACATCGTGGGAAATAATACACCGGTATTCTTTGTCAATGACCCATTGAAGTTTCCAGATTTTATTCATTCACAAAAGCGTGATCCACGAACACACGAGCGTTCACAAGATATGCAATGGGACTTCTGGGCCCACTCACCCGAATCGGTTCACCAAGTCACGATTCTGATGAGTGATCGGGGGATTCCGGCTTCCTACCGTAAGATGCATGGTTATGGGTCTCACACATTCAAATGGGTGAATGAAGCGGGTGAAGTCTTTTGGGTGAAGTATCATTTCCGGACGGCTCAAGGCATTCAGAACTTATCCAACGATGTCGCTCAGCGTCTAGCCGGAGAGAACCCCGATTACCTGCAAGCTGATTTATATCACGCAATTGAAGCCGGCGATTTTCCAACCTGGAAAGTTTGTGTACAGGTGATTCCTGAACAGGCAGGTCTCGATTATCCAGCTGACATTTTTGATGTGACGCAAGTTGTTTCTCAAAAAGATTATCCGTTGATTGAGATTGGTGAGTTCACACTAAATAAAAATCCTGATAATTACTTTGAAGGTGTTGAGGAAGCTGCCTTTTCACCGGCTAATTTGGTACCCGGAATTGAACCTTCTCCCGATAAGTTATTGCAGGGTCGGCTGTTTGCTTATAAGGATGCAGCGCGTTACCGGTTAGGGGTTAACTACGAGCAGTTGCCAGCTAATCGACCACTTAATCATCCGAATAATTATGAGCGCGATGGGTTCATGCAAACGGATAATCACGGGGATCAAGTTAACTATGAACCGAATAGTCAGGGGGGCCCGCAAGAAGATCCTGCTGGTCGGCTGACACCATACACTGTTTCTGGAAAGGCCGGTAACTATGCCTATCAAACAGATTATGGTCGGGCCGCTGGAAAACTTTACCGTTTGTTACCAGCCGATGAACGACAACGGTTAATTGAAACCATTGTCATGAATCTGGGACAAGTTAAGAGCCATGACGTTAAGCGATTAGAGACGGCTCAGTTCTATGAAGCAGATCATGATTATGGGTTGGCAGTTGCCAAAGGGCTGGGCCTAAAATTAGATGAAATTAAGGACTACCCATTTGATACAACGCACTAGATCAGATAACTGGGCTGATTAGGGCAGTCATTAAAAATAAACCGGTATTTTCAGTTAAGTGCTGAAATACCGGTTTATTTTAGTGGCTGCGGACTAAATTTGTGTTAACCAGTCTTGACGTAATTTGGAAAAGATAATAGCGTCTTGATAGTCACCAGCTAACGTGGGGATATGTTTGGGCAGTCGAGCGTCGCAGTGGTAATGATTACTTTTAGCCACAGCTTGGCTGGCGATATTGTCAGGAACCGTGAGAATCTGAAGCTTGTTTAGTTGCCAATCGTTGAAAGCTAACTTTTCCAGTGCTTGGAGACTTTGACTGATGTAACCATGTCCCCGATACGGGCGTCCCAACCAGTAACCGACATCAGCATGACCATCCTTTTTGTCGTGCAAGTCAATCATGCCGGCCGGCTTCCCGTTGACGGTGATGATAGCTAGCCACAGCTGATGAGCTGCTATTTGCCCTTGCGCGTAGGTAAGAAATGCCGCTTCATCGGCGACCTCATGCATGGTGTTGGCCCAAGGTAACCAGCGACTTAAATTGACTCTGTCGGCGGCAATTAGCGCATACAGGTCCGCTGCTAGCGGTGAAATAGGAGCAACTAACGCCAGATGGTCAGTCAGATGTAGATTTTCCATAGAATTCAGCTCGATTCAAGTTATTATAAAATGAATAATTAATGAGAAAATGAGTTTATGATTAAACGTGTATATCTAATATAGCACATCGGGAGGTTTTGACAAGTTGACTATCAGTTGACGCACTCAGTTGCACAAAAATGACCCAAGATTGCCAAATTGATAATCTCGGGTCATTTTAGTTGTCTGTCAATCCGCTATTAGTTAGTCTGGCATGGCTGGTCGGCGCAACAGTATGGCGAGCATTTCTAGGTTTTGTTTCAACGCGTGTTTAGCGATTGGTGACAGTAATGTCAAGGGTAGGCCAGTATTACGGGGCACGAACAAGGTTTCCTGCAGCAAGGTTTGGCTGGCTTGGCCAACGATTGTGAAGACAAGTTGATAAGGCAAGCGGCCCTCACGGCTCGTATAAGTGACAGTGGTCGCGTTACTAGTGACGGTCAGGACTTCATGTTGATTAATGGCCGCCCGGGTTCGGGTGATGACAAATACATTGGTTTCGGGGTCAACGGCCGTGATTTCTGGTACCCATTTCAGTAGATTTTGTGGGTTAGTCAGTGTGGCATGAACCCGAGTAGCATCAGCAGGGATGAGAACGGTATTAATAAAAAGTTTTTGGTCAGTCATAAGCGATTACCTCCTTTAGATGATGAGGTTATTCTAGCTGACTGAAACGCACGAAGAAAATCAGTATCCTGATAAGTGTTATTTTTCCTGACGGTAGGCGGTCATAGCGGCGGCATTTATCAGATGGGGAGATCATTTTTACCCGGTGACATATAAAAATCGGCGACGGCTAGGTCCGCGAGTGTTTGCTGAGCTTGCAGTGCTAGTGCCAATAGGTTGATTAGTTCGTCAATATTGCCATCTGCTAGAACTTGGGCGCCCAGGAGCTGTTTAGTTTGTGGATCGTAGGTGAGTCTGAGCTGAACGTGTTTTGTAGGGATAGCAGGGTTGGATGATTGCCGTTGGTCCTGCGTAAGGGTGACGCTTGTTGGGAACGTCATTTGCACAAGCGGCGACGGCGGGTGTTTCCCAATACTTTCGGCAACTTTTTAGCTTAGCTGTTGATGAGCAGGATCAACGGCAATTAGCTAAAATCTTATCGTTATCAACAACGGCTAATCTGACCTTAATGCAGCAAGTCGTAGAAAACGCCAGACGCCGTCATGAGCTTTTACGCACGCCACCCCAGGCTACGTTATTGGCCATGTTTAATCAGATTCGGTATGTGACAATGATCGGTGGGGCAATCCCTGGAGAAATTGAAATCACACGATTGGTAAATGATCTCATCTTACCGGCCATGCAGCAATTAGGTCGATAAATGGTATAAGATGTTACGGTTCATTACTTAAAAAGCGACTGCGGAATTGTCAGAATTCTGCAGTCGCTTTTTAAGTTGAACGTCTTAGTCTAGTCGATCGTAAATGGACTCGTGAAACAAAGTGGTTAGGACGTGTTCAGTTGCTTGGGCGGTCCGTTGCTGGTCTATTTGTTCGCTTCGACTGGCAATAACCGCCAGTAAATGATAATCATTGGCTAGCATGTAATGTGAGTCATGGTCAGTCGCAAAGTCAATTCCCCGCTCGAGCCACTGAGCTGCGATCGTTAGTTGGTTTAACTTTAAGTGGCTAACCGCTGCTAAGTAGAAGAGACTATTTAAGTTAGCTTCATAGGGGGCCGTTTTGAGTTGCGTGACTGCCTGTGTCATGGCTTCCTCACTGGCGTTAGCCTGTTGGCGACTCGCATGAATAAGCGCCAAGGACATCCAACATAACCGACTAAGGGTGGTCCGGTGTTGTGCTGGGGCACTGGCGAGGGCGAGCTGAAATTGCTGCTGTGCATCGGTTAGGTGACCGAGTTGAAAATCGGTGATGCCTAGATAATAGTAATAGGCTGCAAGCTGGACATCTGTTGTCAAGCGTGCTTGAACGGCATCAGTCAGTAAGAATTCTCGTAGATCGGCGTAACGGTGGTGATTACATAATTTGGCGAGTCGGTCGTTTATCTGTTCAAGATCACTGATGGTAAAATTCTCAGCGAGACTTAATTGGTCAAGGCTAATTTTCAGCCGCTGACACAGGCGCATTAACAGCGTCGCGTTAGGGGTGTATTTGCCGTTTTCAATGGCCGATAGCATGGACTGAGCGCAAATGCCGGTTGCCACGGTAGCTTGTGATAGGTGTTGCTGCAATCGGACTTGTTTTAGGGTAATCCCTAATTGTGAAGGCATTCTCCTCAGCTCCTCTCGTTTAGTCTCAATAATAGCAAAGGTTAGCGCGATATGACCATAGAATGACTTCCCCCTGGTAAACAACGCCGCCGTTTCAGTTCCCGATATTTAAAAATACAAAGAGTCCGGAACTGCTGTCCCGGACTCTTGAAAGATAAATTGACTTAGTTTTCGTTAGCTGAGTCGACTGAAGTAGAACGCTTTTGTGCGCCACGATAGAAGATCCAAGCGACAGCCCCGAAGAAGATTGGACCGATGATGGTCCAGAAAGCCGTCATATAATCATGTTCCATAATTGGTTGGAGACAAGTAAATCCAATCCCACCGATTAAGACAATCATCACGACCGTGACAATGGCATCTGTCCAGAAGCGACTTTTGAAGATGACAAATGGTCGTTCCAAATCTTGCCGGCGTTTAAAGAAAGGAAAGGCACCAATCAAGAAGAGATAAGGGAAGGAGGTGGAGACATTCCCCATGTCCGTTAGAATCAAGTAAAATTGGTTAGCTGCGGAGCCTCCAAAGGCGACTAGGAAGATGAAGACAGCCACTACAATTGCTTGAATCCACATGGAGTAAGCCGGCATGCCAGCTTTATTGAGCTTAGTCATCTTTTTAGGCCATAAATTAGGCGATGATCCTAAGATAAATGATTTCAGTGGTGAATAGATGAGGACAAAGAAGGACCCTAAGTAAGCCATAAACATGCTTAACCCGGTCAAACGAGCTAATAGATGACCTAATGTGATGGCTGTTGCCCCAGATAAGCCCATCGCTTTACCCAATTCAAGACCGAGATTGTTCATTAAGACGTAAGTAATGTTTCCCAAGTTGACTTGGTTTTTACCAAGCACAGCCGTCCAGTTAGTACTGATCCCCCAGAGGAAGATAGAGAGCGAGTACATAATGGTAATGGCAATGGTAGAGATAATCAAGCCGCGGGGGAACGTTTTTTCAGGCTTATCCATACTATCCGTAATCCCACCCATTGATTCCATACCGGCGTAGGCAAAGACCGCATAAGTAATGAAAGAAACGAGGGCCATTGGCGAGGAGAATTGGGGATTTGGTGAAGTGGCAAAACTGTGAACGCCATCGATCGGTTCAGCTAGCTGACCACCATTTAAGAAGAGAATGACGATGCTAGCAACAAAGAAGAGAGCGGTGAGAAACATCACGAACATCCCGCCGATAGAGGAGATGCGGGCGATTGACTTGACGCCCCGAGAGGCGAAGAAGGTGACCGCTAGAATCCAGATAATCCCGAGGAGCCCCACCGTCTGTGTAGAGGATAATCCTAGAAATGACCACGTTTGCGTTTGATCACTCCCAGAAATTAACGTTGATAAGGGGATCCAGACTTTAGTCGCCGTGGATAACATCCAAATAATCCAAGAGGATAACCAAATAAATGTGCCAATAAAGGCCCATTTTTCCCCAATTGATCCGGCTAGCCACGAGTAGATGCCCCCCTTGGCTTCCTTGAAGGCGGAACCGTATTCGGCTAGCATTAATGCACTCGGTAAGAAGAACAGTAAGGCGGCTAAGATGTACCAAATGATACTAGCGTAGCCCATTTGATCAAAGGCCACAGTTGTGTTGGCAAAACCATAAATTGACGAAAAGATCATTAAGATCAGACTAAAGACGCCAATCTTTTTTTGCTTTTCCATGATTAAATTATCTCCCATTTGAAGTGAGGATTGTCTCAGCTTCGATTATAAGTTTAAATCTTGGTGGTAGTTCAACGGCCCAAGATCGGTCGCTCGTGTAATTAACGTTGCAGCTAGCTCGCGATAACGCTTCAATCCCAGTTCAGCGACTTCGTTAGAGCGTTGGGTCAGGTAGCGACTAAGTTCAGTGCCACTGAGAGTCTGTGCCCCACGGTCCGTTTCTTGGACTGCCTGTTTGAAGGCAATTCGCAAGGCCTTTTGCGTCTCACTGACTGTAGGCAAAGCGGTATGGTAGTGGGCATCTAGCAACACACTCACTAACTTGTAAGTCCAGTAGGCAGACTTTGAATCGTAAGTTTCGGTGCCCAAGTGATAGGCTTCCGGAGTACTATCGATGCCAGCGTAGAAGGGCACGTAAACACTTTGGGCACCGACGCCCATGGCCAACCACTGAATGCCGGCCAAGCCGGGAGTCATATTTGGTCGCAGCTGTAAGACGTGCGATTCTTGCGTTTTGGCGAGACTAACGGGTCGGAAGCGATGTTTCTGTTCAGCGGTCCCTGATCCCACAGGATCGTAAGGTGTCTCCTCAAAGTGGCTACTTAGATATTGTTGCGCGTCATCAACCGATAAAAGTCGATCGGCGTATTGAATAAAAGGCAAATCAAATGATTGCGGTTCCTGTGAGACTTGGGGTGTGAATCGCTTCTGACCGTACCAAACCCGTGGGGTATTGTAGTACAAATCGGATTGATCTTGGGTCCCAAAGATTTCACGCCAAATAAAACGGTCTGGATGGGGATTTAAGTGATTATCGGTCACAAATGCTTGCAGATTTTTAGCAAACATGAAGTTATCCGCATCGGCAAAGTCGACGGCTTGGATAGCCATCTGGTTAGCTACGACTGCATAAGCGTTAGCTGGGATACGTTGAGCTACCCAGTAATGACCAGCACCGGTCTCTAGGTACCAGGCTTCTTGTTGGTCAGCAAACAAAATCCCATTAGATTCATTTGTTCCGTATTGTTCGATCAGTTGACCGAGTCGGGCAACACCTTCTCGGGCCGTCTTCACGTAGGGTAAGACGACAGTAACCATAGCCTCTTCACCTAGGCCGTCCTTAACTAGCGGATCAGCGCCCAAGACGCGTTCATTAGAATAGGTACTTTCAGTGGCACTCATGGCGACACCGTATTCATTAATGCCGTCCTCTTCGAATAGACCGTACTTGTCAGTCCATTCAGGTGTGGCTGTGTATTTGGCGGCCTGTGTTGGCAATGGCATAGTGAAGCCATTGTCTGTGCTGACAAACTGTGGTGGGGTAGCAACGGTTGTGGCGGGATGTACGATGAAATGCTTGGGCCAAGCGGCTTTAGCATCTTCATTACGACCGATCAAAACGGACCCGTCCATTGTTGCCTGCGGGCCAACTAAGATACTGGTACAAGCGGAATAATTCATGGGAGCGCTCCTTTCAAAATCTTGAATAAAATTACATTCCTATTTTAGCATGATTAGATTATTGTCGCTTAATTTCGGGAGTATTTTAATTATTTTGTTTATTATTCTCATAAAAGCAAATATTTATACAGTCTCCGTGGAGACCGAAGTACCGGGTAAATTGCCATTTGGGTTTTCCAAGTGGCCCAACCAGACGTATAGTTTCACTGGTCAAGTGCTGGGGGATGTGGTTAAATAATGAAAACGACTATCCTGCGAAAGGGGCGAATAATGAGAATTATGTTAGAAAAGAGTCGCCGTGAGGTGGGCAAACACCTTTTAATTATGATTGGCTCGGCATTGATTACGGCCATTGCGCTAAATGAATTTCTGGTACCGGGTAAGATTTTCAGTGCCGGGATTAACGGGGTCTCACAAATTATCGCAACTTTGCTACAAATGGGCGGTATTCATGTGAGTACTGGGTGGTTTATTTTGCTGTTTAACATTCCAATTGGGTTATTGGGATGGTTCAAGGTTGGCCGTGGTTTCACAGTCTATTCAATTATGGTCGCGGTTTTGACTTCGGTGTTAGCCATTGTGGTGCCCGTTTCAAATATTTCCAACAACTCGTTATTAGCGGCACTGTTTGGTGGTATCTTAACGGGTGTCGGCGTGGCTTATCCGTTGAAGAATGGGTTTTCCACTGGTGGTATGGATATTGTTGCCGTGGTTTTGGAGAAGACGACCGGGCGGACAATTGGGACGCTGATGATGATCATTAATTTTGGCATTGTGATTGTGGCAGGATTTCTCTTTGGCTGGGAAAGTGCACTGTATACGATTATTTCGATTTATGCCATGTCACGGGTAGTTGATAGCATTCACACGCGGCATCAAAAACTGACAGCGTTTATTGTGACAACCCAGCAAGATGCCGTTATTGCCGAGTTGAATCAACGTTTAATTCGAGGTATCACCGTGATGCCATCGTTTGGGGCCTACACCCGTAAAGAAAGTGCCGTGTTGATGACCGTGATTTCTCGTTATGAGCTGTACGAATTGGAACATGCGGTTAAAGACGTTGATCCCCATGCGTTTGTTAACTTAGTGAACACGGTCGACATCGAAGGGAATTTTTATGATGAAACGGCCCAATTAAAATTACGGCAGCATCAAAAATAACGAGTGGTTATAATAAAATTGCTCCGAGCTACCAGAACCGGTATAATAATGGGTATCTAAGAAGAGAAGGGAACGAAACTCAATGCCAATCGTAAACATCGACTTAATTGCTGGTCGTTCACAAGACCAACTCAAGGCTTTAGTTCAAGACGTGACGACCGCTGTGACTAAAAATACAGGGGCCCCTGCTGAACACGTCCACGTTATTTTACGTGAAATGCAACCTAACCGTTACGGCGTGGCCGGCGTTTTGAAGAGCGACGAAAAATAAAAAACATTTGTGAAAACTTATAAACCGCCACCAATGCCGATAAATTCAGCTTGGTGGCGGTTTCATTTGGAAAAGTAATTGGCGTAGCCGTGACTTTTCGGTATACTAGAAGCATGTGCGACATCACGGCAAAATAAGGCCGTTGCTAACAACGAATGAATGGAGAGTCGAACAATGAATGATCAACAATACATGATGGCAATTGACGAAGGGACGACGAGTACCCGGGCTATTTTATTCGACCGGCACGGCCAAATCGCGGGACAGGCACAGCGGGAGTTTCATCAGTACTTCCCCAAGCCCGGTTGGGTTGAACATGACGCCAATGAAATTTGGAACGCAGTTCAATCAGTCATTTCTGATGCTCTAATTGATTCTGATGTTCAACCGTATAAGGTCCGGGGAATTGGGATTACGAATCAGCGGGAAACAACGATTATTTGGGATAAAAGGACGGGTGAGCCGATCTACCATGCAGTTGTGTGGCAGTCTAAGCAAACTAACGAAATTGCCGATCAACTGAAAGCAGATGGCTATCAAGAAGCCATCCATGAAAAAACGGGATTAGTTATTGATTCCTATTTCTCGGCGACGAAGATTCGCTGGATTTTGGATCACGTCGATGGCGCGCAGGAGCGTGCTGAACGGGGTGAGCTGTTATTCGGAACAATTGATACGTGGATTTTGTGGAAATTAACGGGCGGCCGCGTGCATGCGACGGACTACACCAATGCGAGTCGGACCATGTTGTATAATATTCATGATTTGACGTGGGATCACGAAATCCTAGATTGGTTAAATATCCCCGCGGCAATGTTACCAGAAGTTCGGTCGTCCTCTGAAATTTATGGCTATACCGCTGGCTATACCTTTAGTGGTGTTCAAGTACCCATTGCGGGGATTGCTGGGGACCAACAGGCCGCCTTATTTGGGCAAACGGCCTTTGACAAAGGGATGATCAAAAACACTTACGGAACTGGGGCCTTCATCGTGATGAATACGGGGGAAGAACCTACGCTTTCACACAATGGCTTGTTAACCACGATTGCTTACGGGATCGATGGCAAGGTCACGTACGCGCTAGAAGGGTCCATCTTCGTAGCGGGGTCTGCGGTTCAGTGGCTACGTGATGGGATGCGCTTCTTCGATCACGCTAGCGAGTCCGAAAAAATGGCGGTGGACGCACAAACGGCGGGTGATGTTTATGTTGTGCCGGCCTTTACAGGTCTGGGTGCCCCTTACTGGAATCAAGAAACTCGCGGGGCTGTATTTGGTTTGACGCGGGGAACCACGCGCGAACAATTCGTGCGGGCGACGGTCGAAGCTATCGCTTATCAAACTCGAGACGTTGTGGACACGATGGTCCAGGAGGCCGGTTTGAATCTACAATCGTTAAGTGTAGATGGCGGCGCGTCGAATAACGATTTCTTAATGCAGTTCCAAGCGGATATTTTAAATACCCCAATCAAACGGGCAGCAATTAATGAAACAACTGCGCTTGGTGCTGCCTACTTGGCTGGCTTAGCGGTTGGTTTCTGGCCTAACTTAGCAGCTATTCGTGATATGCATCAGACGGGTGAAGAATTTACGCCACTGATGGCGGAAGATAAACGGCAAAAATGTTATAGCGGTTGGCAGGCAGCCATTAAGGCAACGCAAGCTTTCCATCAAGAATAATGGAGCAGATAGCAAAAAGTCGGCGTTGGCCGGCTTTTTTTGTGCCCTCAGAAAATAGGCATGGGATATAAATGCTATGGTTAGTTAAACGTTAAAATTATTGAGAAACAATTATTGATTATCGTTTATCGATATGCTATTATCGAAAATGAATAAAAGGGAGATGCTAATCATGTCAAAGTGGTTGAGTGCAGGACTAAACGCGATTATGATTTTTGGTAATATTGCAGTGTTCTTCATGTATCTTTGCTTTATCGTACCGTTTTATTACCTATACGAAGCAATTTCCGGCCGTATCGTTAATAGTATTTTAACCGGGGATGATTTTTTATTGACGCCAGGAAGGCATGTCATTTCTGCGGCCGTGATGCAGAGTTTTCCCAGTTGGCCATATGCTATTTTTGATGGCCATTGGGATTGCCATCAATGTATGGGCTGGTATTAAGTTCTTGCGAGCGTTATTGGAAATTTTGGAAAATATTGATCAACAACACTATTTTTCTACAGAGAATGTTGGCTCGTTAAAAACAATGGTGATGGCCGATGTGTTTATGGCTAGTGGGAACCAGCTGCCTAGTAGTTGGTTTTTCCGCATTAACAATGGTGTTGCTTCGGCAACGTGGCCGACTTGTTTCGATGATTTGTTTGTCGCGATTGCCTTGGGAGCCATCTATGTGACGTACCAGCATGCGATGGACATCAAGGCTGAGAATGACTTGACCGTTTGAATGATGGGAAGGTGACGGTGTGATTAAATTAACGCTAAACGTTGTGATGGCAGAACATAACATCAGTAGCCAAGAATTGGCCCAGTTGGTCGGCATTACACCTGCCAATTTATCAATTTTGAAAACGGGCAAGGCTAAGGCAATCCGGTTCAGTACATTAGAGAAGATTTGTCAGGCACTGGATTGTCAGCCAGGTGATATTCTACAATACGTTGAAGAGTAATTGAGGGGTCGGGGACAAAAGTCTCGACCTCTTTTGCGTTGCCGAGTATTGGGTACCAAAACGTGCGCTGAAAGACAACTAGTTCCGGCCTAATCCCGTCAGCCAGGTTCCACTCTCTTTCGATGGGGGCTCGCCAACGCGTAAAAATCGCCCAGATTCGCGTATCTGGTAGCGTTAGTTATGCTTATTAATTAATGCTGATGATGATTGTGAGCAATATATTTCAATCATCATATAACGTAAATGAAGATAAAACGACTGGCGGGAAAGCTGGGTCGTGAACTTTTTTTGGGAGCAGGGACTTTATGAAATTACAAAAGATTATTTTAGCTGGAGCAGTGGCGTTAGGACTTGCAGGAACGGCAATCGTCACGGAACCAACGTTGGCGGCAGCGGCTAGTTCATCAGTGACCATTGATGGCAATTTTTCCGATTGGCAAGATGCTAATTTAACTGAAGGCTATAATGGGGACACGGCACTTGCGAGTTCCGGGAAATACGTTGAGGTTTACGTGAAGATGAAAAATGGTCCCGTACCTGGTTATGGGGATTATAATTTCACGATTGACGGGCAAAATACTACATTTGGTCAGATAATGTTCCAAGTAACGTCAGTAAAGGGGAAACTAAAAAGGTGACGTTTACTGGTGGTAAGACCAATGAAGGCACGCAGTATGGTACTGTGGGAACTGGCTATGTATCAAATGATGGCACGCACAACCTTGCGGAATTTCGAGTGGATTTGACGGCTTTGGGCTTGACGAAAGCGGCTAATGGCAAATCCGTCACGATGGCCAATCCCAACATTGGTAGTGACTCGGCTTCAACAACGGTTGACGATCTGACGAACGCGGCGACTAGCGATAGTGCGAGCTCATCAAGTGAAACTGGTGTGATTGCGGGTAAAGAAGACCAATCGTCTAAGGCAACGACTACCACGGACGGTAATGCCAATAACGATAATGATAACTTAAATATTGTGATTGACGGTAAGTTTGCTGACTGGAAGCATGTGACCTTAACTGAAGGGTACAATGGCTATACCGCCATGGTTAGTGACGGCAATTACGTCTACGTTTATGTCAAAATGAAGTATGGCTTAGTTCCGGGCTATGGTGACTATAACTTTGATATTGGTGGTCAGAAGTACTACGTCTGGTCTAAGGAAATGCCAATTAGTCCGGTGAGTGCGGGCGATGCTAAGGTTGTCAGCTTTACTGGCGGTAAATGGAACGAAGGCGGCCAATACGGCACCGTTGGTGATGGTTATGTCTCTTCCGAAGATGGTCATAATATTGCTGAATTTAAAGTGGATCTAAGAAAGTTCAATCTATCGACAATGACTGGACAAACGATTACGATGTATAATCCAAATATTGGTAATGAAAAAGTGACGGTGGCCGGTGGTTTAACTGGGCCGTATGTCATTGCTGGAATCGGTGTGGTTATTGCGGGACTAGGTTACTGGCGGTTACGTAAATCCGGTAGGCTTGGTCGATCAAAAACATCCACTTCCGGTAAATAGTGTGGTATGATGATGGCTTGTGATTGATAGTTAGTGATTGCCACGATCAAAGTGGTGAGCTGACGGTAATTGGCTAACGAGAACGTTTGATAAGTTGATTAATTAGGACGGATACGTATGAATATCAAAATCCTATTGGGCATTGTGATATGGCTATATGGACTTTCGGTGCTCAAGCGAGCGCGGTTATCTGCCTTCTATTTTATTGTGGGGAGTGCCGGGCTTTTTTTCATTTTAACCGCGATTAGCCGGCCATATTGGGTATGGTTTTTTACGCATGCCGTGATTCACGGTGTGGCTTTATTTGGCACCTTGTCACGTTGGTGTACGATTATGTTCAAAATGGGATTGGTTTATATTACTAATACGGGCAATCCCGTAGTGATGTCAATTGATTACGAGTGCTCAGGCATTATTGAGACGTGTGCCTTCGTAGCCTTGGTGGTCTTCTTCCCGATGTATCAGCGAAAGGAAAAAGTCTTCTACGCGGTCTTCGGTGTGCTGTATATCTATGCAATCAATGTTTTACGGCTGGTGGTTGTGATTATCATCGTGCACTTTGGCGGTGGTGAGACCTTTTTCCTAGCCCACTCCGTGATTGGTCGGTTACTATTTTATGTTTTGGTGATTGCACTGTATTACAATGTCTTCACGTATTCGCAATTGGCACGAGGTATCTATCGGGAATTCATTGATTGGAGGCAAGAAAAGTTGTGATGTACTGGATCAATTTAACCTTGACGCGGATGGGCTTCTGGATTACTTGGGCGCTGATCCCCATTGTGGTTGAAATTATCCCGGCTTTGATCTCAACGGCTAAGCTGATGCACTTTCATCGTCATGAGCCGAAATTAACGCCGCCTGGTAAGTGGCCGTGGGTGACGATCATTGTTCCCGTTTATAACTCGGAGGACACGCTGTTTGAGTGTATTCAATCAATTAATGAGCAAACCTATCCTAAAGAGGCCATGCAAATTATTCTAGCTGACAATCAGAGTACCGATGGCAGCTTCGGAGCGTATGCCCGGGCACAAAACACCTTTCCTGAATTGATTTTACGTTATGTGAATACTGATAAGGGGAAAGCCCGGGCGTTAAATACGGCGATTTACGAAAGTATTGGTATTTACGTGATTAATATTGACAACGATGGGTTGTTAGAAAAGAATGCTGTTAAGAATATGGTATTGCGTTTTGAAAATGACTTAAGTATTGCGGCTATGACTGGCGCGATCCTACCAAAAGAGGAACTGGTTCAAAAGGTCAAGGGGTTCGGTCACCGGTTATTGGCCAAGAACGAATACTATGAGTACGCGCAGGCCTTCTTATCGGGGCGAACGATTGAAGCGTCACGCGATCAGTTATTTACCATGTCCGGTGCATTTTCAGCATTCCGACGGGAAGTCTTAATGGAGACGTTCTTGTATGATATTGATACCATCGGTGAGGACACGGATATGACGTTTCAGATTCGTACCCGGTTAGGTAAAAAAGTGGTTATTTGTGCCGATGCCATCTTTTATGTTGAGCCGATCTCTGGTTTTTCTGAACTGTATACGCAACGCCAGCGTGGTGAGTTGGAAGTTACCGAAAACTATATGAAGCAAACGGCTAGTTTAAAACGATTTTTTAAAAACTTCTTAGTTCGACGAATGATGATTGACCATACGTTTACATTTCCCAGAATGATCTGGACATTTGCCACAGTCGTTTTAATTGCCTTTGGTTATTCATCACTGATTCTGCTGTTGTCATACCTGTTGATTTATGCCCTATACGTTGTCGTTGCAGTGGTCAACTTTGTGAGTGTGAGCATCCTGTTACAACCGTAAAAAACGGCTATTAACTGGTAGCCTCATGCTCGGGGTGGTGCTTGCTGGGCAAATTTTCTTAATCATCTTTGTTCATCCGGCCAGTGGTTTTGATGCCGGGATGCTTCATTATGCGGCAACCAGTGCCAAACATGTCCAAGAAGTCAATGTTATGGCTTATTACAGTTTGAACCAAAACAACCTGCCAATCATGTTGTTTATGCATTGGCTAACCGAACTAACGGGTCAAACCTCGTGGCTGTTTTTTGATTTTGTAACGCTATTCTTTGTGGATCTGTCGGTAATCTGCAACTTGATTAGCGTGTGGTTAGTGCGACCGCGAGCATTGGGGGCAGCCATCTATCTGCATGTTGGCTGGTTAGCGGTTTTTCCCAGCATTATTATGCCGTACACCGATGCTTGGGGATTACCACTGGTTTCAATTTATCTGCTCTGCTATTTTGCGATGCGTAAGTCCGCGTTACCCGCGCGTTACCCGCGTTAGTGCGCGTGCTGGCAGCGAACGGCTTTGGTATTAGCGTGACGTTGACATACTTTATCAAGCCTTCTGCCATTATCCCGGTCATTGCGATTGTCATTATTGAGTTGCTGGCGTGGCTCATTCGGCGTAAACCAGTATCAGATCAGGTATGGTTTATGGCGGTAGCCCTCCTAGTCATGGTCGGTGGAAGCGCTTGGCATACGTATCAGTATGCTAACCAGAAAGTCCAGAGTCAGACTTATATTCAGTTGAACAAAGCGCGGGCAATTCCAGCCATTCACTTTATGGCGATGGGGGTCTATGGCTCGGGCGGCTATAGTGCCAAACAAGCTGTTCAGATGGCAGTATTACCAACATCTAAGCAAAAAACGGACTACTCTGTTACCATGTTGACGAAGCGATTAAAGAAGCTGGGACCGATCGGCTACTTGACCTTTTTGGTTAAGAAACAACGAAATAATACGGCCGATGGTACCTTTGGTTGGCTGAAAGAAGGACACTTCTTTCATGATAACCAGCGGCCAAATAATCGGGGGATCAGTAACAAGTTAAAGAATTTCCTCTATCTGTATGGGCGGCATATCGCTGATTTTCGGTTTATCGCGCAATTCTGGTGGATTATGCTGTTAAGCATCATTGCATTGGGATTTGGGCCACAGCGACACGTCATTCAAATTCTACGATTATCGATGGTTGGCGGCTTCTTATTTTTACTGTTGTTCGAAGGTGGTCGTAGTCGATACTTAATTCAATATTTACCGTGTCTGTTACTACTAGCAACTTTTTCGTTCGACCGAGCGGTGGCCAATGTGCGACAACTGTGGGGTTGGTATACTGAAAAGTTAGCCGCGGCAATAGCTGCTGACGAAGAGAGTATGTGAAGGTAAGCTGACGGCAGAAAAGAGCAAAACCAGTTGCCTTTTGACATACGTTTTGGCACCAGATATTTGGCAACACAAAAAGGAGTTTGAGACTTTTGTCTCAGACTCCTTTTTTGGGTTTTATCCGGGGTAACCTAATCGGCGCTTAGCGCGTCAATCGGATTCAGACTTGCCGCATGGCGGGCTGGTAAGTAAGCCGCGATGAGGGCAATCACGATGGCAATCACAAAAGTTGTGATGATATTGCCAAGGGTAATCTGAATAAAGGCATATGACGCAATCTTAGATAACATCGTATTAGCTAATGCACCTAAGCCTAATGCAATCACCGTTGCCAGTACGGCACTCAGAACACCAATAATGAGGGATTCACTGATGAACAGGCGCCGAATATCAGCCTTGCTTTCACCTAAAGCGCGTAAAATCCCAATTTCCTTGGTCCGCGCACTAACGGACATGTACATGGTGACAATGATCATCAGTGCAGAGACAATCAGGGAAATGGCGGCAATGGCGGCTAGAATGGAAGAAGCTAAGTGAACATACGTCTGAACGGTGCTAATCAAACTAGTAATTGATGTGGCGGCATATAATTTGGTGCCGTCATTTTTGAGTTTATTAATTTGCTTAACCACACCGTTGACACTCCCCAGCTTATCAATAGAAACGGCTAGAGCGGCCGGCTTAGTACTAACGTTGGCCTTGTTGAGAGCCTTGACCAAGGTGTTGGTGTTAACCGCTGTAATTGACATCGCCCCAGTGGAACTTTCAGCGATACCCGCTACTTTGGCTTTAAAGGTCACCTTGGTAGGTCGATTATTCGCGTTAGCGGTGGAATAACTAACCGTAACGGTTTTACCAATTAGTGATTTCCAATCCTTTTTATTGAGCTGTTTAGCAACCGCAGTTTTATCAAGGACAATCTCGCCAGCCTGAGGTTTGTGACCGACTTTGATGGAAGACGTCGTTGCAGAACTGGTCCAGTTGGATGCGGTACTAGTGGTGACTGACTTCTTACCATGCTTGATCTTAACATCAGTCAGTGAGTAGCTTTTTTCGACTTTAGTCACATGTTTGAGCTGTCTGATCTGACTGATTTGTGTCTGACTAAAGGTTTTGGGCTTGGCTGTGGTGGTTCCCATCCCCATTGCTGCCCGCTGACTTTCAGCCTGTGTCTGCTGCTTGTTGGCATTACTGGTTGACCTTGTATGACGGGAAACGGAAACGACTTGGGGGTTCGCCACATTAGTGATCTGTTCGTTGATATAGCCACTCAAGCCGTTGCCTAATCCTGAGAAGAGAATGACCGCAAACAGACCAATAGCAGTTCCCAGCATGATTAAGAAATTTTGACCAAAAGTGAACTTAAAATGTTTGAAGGCGGTTTGGTAACTGACCCGGGCCGGAAGCTTACGGGCCGTTAAGCGCTCAGCATCTCCAGTCACTGGATAAGGCTGTCGGATTGAGGTATCACTGTCGATCTTGCCGTCGACCAGCTGGACAATCCGGGTCCCAGCATCCGCCACGGCTTGTGAGTGGGTCACGGTAATGACCAGTCGACCTTCTTTGGCAATATCATTTAAAATGTCGAGAACTTCAACCGTATTTTGTGAATCCAACGCACCAGTTGGTTCATCGGCAATGATGATCTGGGGATCGCTTGCCAAGGCCCGCGCAATGGCGACCCGTTGCTTTTGTCCACCAGATAATTGGTTAGGATATTTCTTAGCCTGCTCGGCCAACCCGACGCGTTCCAGCAGATGGTTTGCCCGGTCAACCCGCTGTTCCTTAGTCAAAGTCGTCATGTCTAATGAAATCAAGACGTTGTCGAGGACTGTTAAGTGGTTGACTAAATTGTAAGCTTGGTAGATGTAGCCAATCGTTTCCCGCCGGAATCGATCCAATGATTTTTCATTGCGGTGATCGATAGGTTTACCCTTTAGCTGGACTTCACCTTGGAATTCTCGGTCCAAGCCGCCAATAATATTCATTAATGTGGATTTACCACCACCAGATTCACCTAAGATAGAAACAAATTCACCTAGGTTGAAATCTAAGTCAATTCCCTTTAAGACGGGAAATTCTTCCTTACCCAAATAATAGGACTTGTGGATATCCTTTAACTGTAAAGTCGCCATTCGCTCGCTCCTCTTAATGTGTTAAGGTTTAACATCATATTTTTCTGTTTAACTTTTGTGAAGCCTAGGTTACGCTTGACGGATTTGAAAGTCAAATTACTTTAACATAAAATTGAAATATTTAATGTTTTGGTGAAATGTGGTACACTAAGACGACTTTAAGTTGACGTGGGAGGTGGTCAGTCATGAAACGAGAGACGAAGAAAAAAATAAATCGACAAAAATTAGTGGATGCAGCCTTTGAGCTAATGAGTACGCAAGGCATTCAAGAGACCAGTGTTAAAGCGGTGAGTGAGGCCGCAGGGATTTCTTTTGTGACGATGTACAAGTATTTTCCCACGAAGGATGACCTCGTGATGGCTGTGGTACAACGCTTATTTGAAAAACATATGACGGCCATGATGGTCCTCGCCAAGGATCAGAGCTTGAGTTTTCAAGAACGATTACACGCGTTTTTGCGATATGCAGCCAATTTACGTGATGAATTTTCTTCACACGTGGGTCACGAATTTTTTGAATTTTCCCATCGCCACCCGGAGCTAAGAACGCAAGTCAACCAATGGCAAGATGAATTCTGGCAGTTGATCATTGCCGATGGGCGACGAAGTGGACTAGTACGCGGCGAAATTAGTGATCAGGCGGCGCGACTCTTTATTCAAATGATGGAGGCCCAAGCTATCGCGGAGGGGCCTTTGTCGGAGACGATGATGGTTCAGTTAGAGGATTTGTGTTTGTATGGTTTGGCAGGAAAGGAGCACGGGGCGCAATGAAACGGCTTTATTTTTTGTGTACAGGAAATTCCTGTCGCAGTCAGATGGCAGAGGGGTTAGCCCGTGATTTACTAGATCCCAGTTGGTACGTTGCAAGTGCCGGAATAGAAGCGCATGGCCTAAACCCACTAGCCGTTCAGGTGATGGCTGAGATTGGCATTGATATTTCGCAGCAGACGTCAACGGTCATTGATCTTGGTTATTTAAGACAGTGTGATTTGGTCGTGACGTTGTGTGGCGATGCGCGGGATAGATGCCCCGTGACCCCAGCCACGGTTAAGCGAATTCACTGGCCACTAGCTGATCCAGCTCAGGCTACAGGAAGTGTGGCCGAACGTTTATTAATTTTTCGGCAGGTTCGTGATGAAATTGCTAGGCATATTAAAGAAATTTAGTATGCCGTTAATAAGAATCCCTGACAGTTGCCTTGCGCAAAGACGGGGATTTTTTCTATAACGGTTATCTGATAAATGTTTAACCGTCAAAAAAGTTATGGCGGGTTGCCAGTTGCAAATTTTAACGGTATCGACAAGAATATAGTAGATACGATTGTTAGAAATTGGCGATCAGGATTGTGAGAGTTGTAGAAAAGGTAGGTCGGGGATGTGAAACGAGACGACTGGCAAATAGTTTATCAGGAATTGGCGGATATTATTGGGGAGACGGCTACGCGTAAAGTTTATCAGCATTTTCGAGGGAGTAGTGTGAGCTTTCCGTTACGTTTGCTGACGCACCAAGCGCTGGTAACGCGTTTTCAGCAAGACTATACGGTGGGGATGACGATTCATGAGTTGGCACATAAGTATCAACTAGCCGATCGGACGGTCCGTAATTATTTACGGGAAAAAGTGAAGTAATCATACAATCAATTTGACTTGCAAAGTGTAATGTCGAACGAATTTTTATCTGCCATAAAGATTTGCTACTATGATGATATCAAGAAAACATTTAGGTGGTGGAATTTTGTGGAAGTAGATAATGATGCATTACAAGCAACTTATAAAAAACTGGCTGACTTGTTGGGCGATGATTTGATGATGAAGTTTTACCAAGAATTCCGGGGGACTCAGTTGAGCTTGCCGATGAAGCTTTATGATCGAGAAGGCGCGGCCAAGGCGGTTCGTCGACATTATCCGGAAATGACGGTTAAAGAACTTGCCGATACGTATGGTTATACGCAACGTTGGGTGAAACAAGAGTTAAAACAGGCAAAAACGGATCAGTAGCTAAAGTAACTGGTTCCGTAATTGTGAATCAATAGGTGTTAAAATAGTTATGGATAAAATTAATCAGTCGAGTAAATGAGGAGTGACGGGTGTGAAACGGTGGTGGAAGGCCACTTGGTGCATCATAATTGTGTTGACGGTGGTGGTAGTAACCGGACAGGCCTTAACGGCGACAGCTGCTACTAAAGCAGTAAAACCCAGGGTCAATCGGACGGTCAAGGCACCGACTAAGCACCAATATATCTTAGTGATGGGGCACGGAGCCGGTGATAGTGGTGCGCGAGGCAATGGCACCACGGAGGCAACGTTTTTGCGGCAGCACTTATTGCCTCAGCTGAGAAAGTATGCCATAAAAGTCAAACATAGTCAGGTGACGTTTTATAATCCTAAACAGGATATTGTGAAGGATACATTGACCTACCATAAAGGGTCCTACAAGCTAAACCGCCATGCCACCGTCGTTATGTTTCATTTGGATGCAGCCGGTGGTCATGGTGGTCATGTGATTATTCACAAGCGGCGGCCAACGGCACGTGATAAACGACTGGCGCAGGTGATTAAAAAGTATGTTGGCTTGAATCGGGCCTATCATGGCTATAGTTATCGAACAGACCTGAAAAACTGTAATGTTTTGCGAAAACGTGGGATTGACTATAGTTTAATTGAGACGGGGTTCATTACGAATCGGACGGATATGGCTCATATTCGTAAAAATATTGGTAAAATTGCGAAGGCAGATATTGAAGCAATTACGTATGGAAATATTCGGTGAGGTTAATTATAATTGGGGGTGTCGAGAAATCAAGGGGGATTTCTCGACACCCTTTTTGCGTAAATATTTAGAACGATGAGGTGGAGTGAATGGCTCATAGCGATTGGCAAGTTATTTATCAGGAGTTAGCGGATGTTATTGGTGAAGAAGCAACTTTGAAAGTTTTTATGAATTTTCGGGGGAGCACGGCCAATTTTCCGTTGAATTTGGTACGGCATGATGTTACGCTTCAACACGTTCAGTTTGATTACCAGCAAGGTTGCTCGATCCATCAGCTGAGTCAAAAGTATGATTTGGCTGAACGGACCGTGCGGAATTATTTGCAACACAACCGACAAACAGGTTAGAAAGTAACCTGTGAAAGACCAACCAGTTTTGCGGGTCGAAAAGTTTTATGTGACCAAGTAGGTTGTGTGTAGTGATAGTAGAGACTGTTGGTAATTCAAAACAATACGGATAATTGTTTTCCTGCCGGAAACGATACGCAACTAAGAGTGCTGTTTTAAGTGTAGTGAACAATTTATGTAAAATTTTGAGTTAGCAAGAGTTTTACCCCATCACAGGCTGAGGATTTCAAGCTGGCTATAATCAAGTTATATAATCACGAACTAGCTAGCGTAAAATACTGCGGATTCAAGATTAGATCATTAGATCAAATCTGAATCCGCAGTATTTTTTTGTGGACTTATATTGACTTACGCCAGAGACGTGGTATATTAGAAGCACCAAAGGTGAGTAATCACTCACCTAGCTATTTTTACCTACTTGAGGCTAAAAATAGCTATTATTTAGATCATTTAGGTGAGTAATCACTCACTTTAATTAAGGGAGTGTTCATATGGCAATGACTATGATTGCATTAAGTCATTTAGCTAAGAAGTTTGGTGAGCAAACAGTGCTAAAGGATATTAATTTGACAGTTAACGGCAGTGAAATTGTTGGTCTAATTGGCCCATCCGGTGCTGGTAAATCAACCGTTATTAAGGTCGCATTGGGGATGGAAGTCGCTAGTGGTGGCAATGCTACGGTGTTAGGGACCACGATGCCTAATCGAGAATTGTTAGGTCAAATTGGTTACATGGCCCAGACAGATGCCTTATATGAGACGTTAACGGCACAAGAGAATTTAAAGTTTTTTGGACTGATGAAGGGCATTAAAACAGCGGATATGAACCAGGCCATCAGTCACGTGGCCCAGGTGGTTGATTTAACACCAGACCTGAACAAACGCGTGGCCGGGTACTCCGGTGGGATGAAACGCCGTTTATCATTAGCCATTGCCTTATTAGGTGATCCGGAACTCTTAATTTTAGATGAACCAACCGTGGGGATTGATCCAGCACTCCGGCGACAAATCTGGGCCGAACTTGGACGGCTACGGGATGCGGGACGTAGTATCTTGATTACGACCCACGTGATGGATGAAGCCGAGTTAGCTGATCGCGTGGCTCTGTTGCTTGATGGCAAAGTGATGGCCTTTGATCGACCGGCTGCCTTAAAAGAACAGTACGGTGTTGCCACGATTGAGGATGTCTTCTTAAAGGCAGAGGGGGTGGAAGCATGAGAACCATTGCGATTATGAACCGAGTGCTAAAAGAATTATTTCGGGATAAACGAACGCTGGCGTTAATGTTTGTGGCACCCATCCTAATTATGTTGTTGATGAGCGTGATCTTTAATACCAATTCGACCACTGATGTTAATGTAGCCACCGTTTCTGTCTCATCGAAGCTTAATGAAGAACTGGGAAGCCTGAAACACGTTACCGTTAAGAGCTATGATACTAAAGCAGACGCGAAACACGCGTTGAACCAAGAAACGGTGGATGCTATCGTTCAAAAGTCGGGAAAGAACTATGATCTGACCTATGCCAATACCGATTCAAGTAAGACGACTGCTGTTAAGCTGGCATTCAAAAATGCCTTAACGGCAACCAGTATTTCACAATTGAAATCGGCGCTTAAGCAAAGCACAACGGCGATGGCAAAACTGCAAACACAACTGGCGCTGGCTCAAAAAGCAGCTAATGGTCCGACAGCGTCAGTCACCAACCACGCGAACGCGGTGACGCCGAAAACCAGTCAGTTCAATAGTGCACCAAAGGTAACGAACCACTACGTTTATGGTGATCAGGACACCGGGTATTTTGCTAAAATGTTGCCAATTTTGATGGGCTTCTTCGTTTTCTTCTTTGTTTTCCTAATTTCGGGAATGGCGCTGTTAAAAGAACGAACGACAGGGACGCTCGATCGACTGCTGGCAACTCCCGTGAAACGATCGTCGATTGTCTTTGGGTATATGCTGAGTTACGGTATTCTAGCTATTCTGCAAACGGTACTGATTGTGCTGGTAACGGTTTGGTTGCTGGGGATTGAAGTCGTCGGCAGCTTGGTGAGCGTGGTGTTAATCAACCTCTTGTTGGCACTAGTCGCTTTAGCTTTTGGGATCTTATTATCAACATTTGCCAACTCTGAATTTCAAATGATGCAGTTCATCCCGTTGGTGGTGGTTCCCCAGGTCTTTTTCTCCGGAATCATTCCCTTAGATTCAATGGCTGATTGGGTCAAAGACATTTCCTACATTATTCCGCTTAAATACTCGGGGGACGCCGTTAACGAGATTATTATGCGGGGTACCTCAATCTTTAACCTCGGTGGTGATATTGCTGTTTTACTGGGATTTTTGATTGTCCTAACGGTTTTAAACATCGTGGGGCTGCGGCGCTACCGGAAAGTTTAAAAGTCAGGTAGAATAGGTGAATGGATTGTTAAAAAGGAGTGACAAGCTTGGCAACGGATATGTTTCGAAATTATCGTGACTGGTTGGACCAGCAAAAAATGCCACGGGGCAAACGAGTTGCACTATTAGCCGCGCTGGAACTCTTTGCCGATCAAGGATTTGATGGCACCTCGACGCAAGCCGTTGCTGATCGTGCTGGTATCAGTCAAGCAACGATCTTTAAGTATTTTAAAACGAAACAGGATTTGTTATTGGCAATTCTTCAGCCAGTAATGGACAACTTCTTTCCGGTTTACCGGGATGAGTTTGTGGCGGGAATTCAACGACCACAAACATTGGCGGAAAAGGTCCATTTCGTCGTATTAGATCGGTACGCCTTCTTTAAAGCTAATCGTGAGGCTGTGAAAATATTTGCCGTTGAGATGATGACTAATGCTGAAATTCGCCAGTCATTCATTAAAATTGTTGGGGTTGGTAATTTTGCGACCTTCAATAAAATTATGACGACTTTCCGCCAGACCGGAGAATTGCGTGACGATATTCAAGCGGCCGATTTAATTCGGTCGTTTATCGGTCAAATTGTCGGCTATGGCATTCAAACAACCTATATGCCAGTGAGTGATAGCAACGAGACCGCTGATTTACAACGAATTACGGAACAACTGATTCGACTTATTCATAAATAAGTCAAAGGCCACGAGTAATTGTGGCCTTTTTGCTGTGCACGATAAAATTGAGCTGGTAAAAGGGTCAAAAGTTGGTACTTATTTTTAGTAAGTGTTGACAAAATAATTCTAGGTGTTATTATCTACCTGTGCTTATAAAAAACACATCAATGATTGAGGAGTGATGATCTGATGACAATGATTAATGGTTATGAACAAAGTGATCGCGAAGAATCTTTAGATATTTTGAATTTACCGTCCCTGGAAGCACGAGCCAAGCAAATTATTCCAGCTGGAGGATTTGGTTATATCAGTGGTGGTTCCGAAGATGAATGGACGTTAAAGGAAAACACAGAGGCCTTTAATCATGTTCAGATTATCCCCCGTGCCTTGACCAATATTGAACATCCCAGCACGCAGACCCAGATTTTTGGGGTAGATCTACAAACGCCGATTATGATGGCACCGGCAGCTGCCCAAGGTTTGGCGCATTCACGGGGTGAAATGGCAACGGCACAAGGAATTGCCGCAGCCGGTGCTTTGATGGCGCAGAGTACGTATTCTTCTACCTCAATTGCTGATACGGCGGCGGCAGGTCAGGGAGCACCGCAATTCTTCCAGCTATATATGAGCAAGGATTGGCACTTCAACGAAAGTCTGTTAGATGAGGCCATTAAGGCAAATGTGAAGGCGATTATCCTGACAGTTGATGCGACTGTGGATGGCTATCGTGAATCCGATATCGTTAATAAGTTCCAATTCCCAATTCCAATGGCTAATCTGACAAAGTTCAGTGAAGGCGATGGTAAGGGCAAGGGAATTCAAGAAATTTACGCGGCCGCTGCGCAGAAGATTAATGCGGATGACGTTCGGCGGATTACAGAATATACACATTTGCCGGTGATTGTTAAGGGTATCCAATCCGTGGAAGATGCCATGACCGCAATTGGCGCTGGTGCAGCCGGAATTTATGTATCCAATCATGGTGGTCGACAGTTAAACGGTGGTCCAGCATCATTTGATGTGTTACACGATATTGCCTTAGCGGTTAATCACCGGGTACCCATCATTTTTGATAGTGGCGTTCGCCGGGGTTCACATGTCTTTAAGGCACTAGCCAATGGTGCTGATTTGGTGGCCTTGGCCCGACCAGTAATTTATGGTTTAGCTTTGGGTGGTGCTCAAGGCGTGACTTCAGTGATTAATCACTTAAACGACGAACTCCTAATTGATATGCAGTTGGCGGGAACGAAAACCATTGAAGACGTTAAGCAGGCGAAGTTACTGCGCCATTAGGCCTAATCTGAAATAGAAAGCAGGCGATTGGTGTGGAATTAGAGATCGATGCTGCGGTTCAAGCTAAATTGCTGTCAAAGCTTGGGCCGGATAAACGGGTTTTACTCAGCTACAACGATGGGGTAGGGCCATACTCGCATCACGGTTTAATTGCCTTACAGGTGGACTTTCAAATTGTCATTATTGCGGCTGACATGCCGATGACCGATTATGAAGCGTCACTGACAACGAACTTAGGAACGTGGTACGTTAAAGGGTATTCAACCAGTTTATTGGATGAGCGTATGCGGCTAACGTTGAATACAACTTACGGAACGATTCAATTATCGGGTAATGAAATGATTGATGATAACGTTGAGATTGTAGATGCGTCGCATAACGTGTAATCTAAAAGCAAGGACCGTTGTCTCCGTGGCGAAGACTAACGGGCCTTGCTTTTCTTTGATTAATGGAGGAATTGGATGAAAATTGTGTTTTTGGTGCTGCTATTATTAGTGGCCGTTGTTGTGGGAAATGTTTTGGGGCGGCATTATCAGCGGTTGCCGTTGCCCTTCATCTTGATAGGCCTCGGACTGATATTTTCTTTTCTGCCACTCTATCACGGCTTTCAATTCAACCCGGATGTGTTTACTTTTGCCATCATTGCGCCACTCATGTATAACGAGGCCGAAAATGTCTCACGTTATTGGGTTGGGCGGGGAATTGTGAATATCTTTTCGCTGGCAATTGTCTTGGTCATCGTAACCGTGTTATTCGTGGGGATCATCTTACATCAATTATTTGCGTTCCTACCACTGAGCTTGGCCTTGGCCCTCTGCGCTATTGTGACGCCAACCGACGCGGCAGCAGTGAGTGCGATTGTTCCGGCATCAGACGAGTTCACGATTCCACAGATTATCTTACAAAATGAATCGCTGTTTAATGATGCTTCTGGGATTGTGGCGTTTGACTTAGCCTTGGCCACGTATTTGTCAGGTCAATTCTCATTAGGCACTGCAGTGGTTGACTTTGGGCGAGAGTTCTTAGGGGGATTATTGGTTGGGGCAATCCTGGGCTTGGTCATTGCACAGGTACGTTTATGGTTAATCCGTCAGAGGGATGACACGCCACTGATCTTGGTTACCATCGAAGTGGCAATGCCGTTTTTACTGTATTACTTAGCGACCATCATGGGTGTTTCTGGAATTTTAGCCGTGGTGGCGGCCGGAATTATTCAAGGGGTTGAACGAGAAAAACTGCGGTTGACTGCAAGTCGGATGCAGTTGGTGAGTGCTAATGTTTGGGAAATGATTGACGGAATGTTATCGAGCTTGGTCTTTGTGTTGCTCGGCATTTCACTGCCTTTGGTTTGGCAGTCAGCTTTACAGAACACGTTGGTTCCTTGGTGGCAATTAGTTCTGGCTGGGGGACTTATCTACGTGATCAAATTGGGATTACGGTTAATCTGGTCCCGTTATTTGGTTTGGATGCATAAGCCGAGCCAACATCGGTGGCTTGATAGTTGGTTAATGGCATTGAGCGGTGCCAATGGAACCATAACGTTAGCATTAGCCTTTTCACTACCACTCACCATTAATTTACGGGGATCGTTGATCTTTATGGCGGCGGTTGTCATCTTATTGAGTTTATTGGTTCCGACCGTTGTCTTGCCCCGGATTGTTGGTTCAGAAGAAGACAAAGTTGATGATTTAGCAAGTTGGAGCAAGCGCCTGAAATTAGCGGCAATTACGCAGTTAGAACAGCAAGTTACAACGTCTAGTGAAGCCCAGATTGTTATTGATGCATTACGGCAGCAATTACAACAACAGCAGGGTTTTAAAAAGCAACAACAACGAGCCTTATTCCGCCAGGCGGATTTGGCAGAGCAGCAAGAGATGACGACGTTACGGGTCCAAGGTAAAATAACAGCGGATGAGCAGCGAGATTACCTGAAATTCTTGACCTATAGTCGCTTTACGGTTGATCAGATTTGGTGGCGCAATCTAGGATTACGGCTGTGGTTTGGTCTGCATATGGGGCACGTTTCCCACGATATTCAGACAGCGCAGGAGACCTTTATGACGTCGCCGTTAGTGATGGAGCAACGGTATTGGGCTGACCAGTTTACGGCTAAGGGGCGGTCAATTCGACCACTGGAAAAGAGCGGCTATCACGCAGCAATTGACGGCAGAGCGTACGGTGGATAATCGTGCAGCCGTGGATGTGGTGCGTCGTTATTATCACGAACGTCATCGCCAGATGAATTTAGCTCCTGCTGATTCGGATATCGTGTACGAGCTATTTTTACAAGCTTTTCACGTCCAGTATGAATTAGTACAAGCTGCTTTTAAAAAGGGCCAGATACCGGCGACGCTGGCGCAACAGCTCCAACAAGAAATTGTGTTTGATGAAACAGGCTACATTCAAAACCAACAGGCGTTTTTAAGTTAATAATCGATTGGCCAACGTGATTCATGGCGTTGGCTTTTTTATCAGTTATTGTTGATGCGTAGTCGTGACTAAGGCGTAACCAATACTAACGGTTAAGATCATTAACCCACCAATGAGGAGAAGTCCGGGTTGCCAACTAGCAAAAATGTGATTAAGTTGACCTAGTAGAAGTGGCCCAACAGCCGCTAATAAGTATCCACAGGATTGGGCAATAGCGGATCGCTGGGCGACTACTGTGACCCGGCGACTGCTGGTGGCGATGAGATTAAGGGCGAGCGTGAAAACCAATGAGCATGTGAGTCCCAGAATAATTGCTGAGAGCCAGTGTCCCCAACCGCGCCAAAGTAGGCAGGTCAAACCAACCAGGTACCCCAGTAAAATAAGCGGAAGTAATCGTTGGAAGTGCCAGCGGTAGGTGAGAACGAGCGCGGCAGGGATACCGACAAGCTGAAAGACCGATAATAAGGTACCTGCCTCAGCGGCACTGGCCCCAAAGGCTTGATAAATGGTCGGTAACCAAGTTATTAGCGTATAAAAAATGAGAGATTGGCAACCCATAAACAAGGCTAGTAAGGTGGTTGAGCGATCGAGTTTCCAGTGCACGTTAGTTGTGGGGGTGACACGCGATTGGGTGGGCAGTGCGTGACGATAAAAAACACTGGCCAATAATGCAAAGCCAGCCGGTAGTCCAAGCAATTGCATGGCAGTTGTCCAGCCCCAAATAGTGGCCAACGGTAAGATAATAGCGGTACCGATAGCGGCAATAAGATTCATAGTCAGGGAATAATAACTGGTCATTTGGGTGACTCGGGATGGCGTGGTGGCTGCAATCAGTGTGGGAATTAGGATATTCAATAGGGCAATGGCCCCGCCAATATTGCAAAACAGATTAATGGTAGTGTAACTAATAGAGCAGTAGTCGTATTGGTTATGTGAAGGTGCTGTTGAATAATGCCGAATAGCTGAAACAACGAGCAATAACCAGTGAAAATTTACGTCTCAACGAAACCGGTAGAAGAGTTTAACGCTTGCGGATGGACCTTATGGTAAGTAACTTCATATAACAAAGCGATAGCCAAGACTTATGCAGATAATTCAGTTTAAGGTCGTTTAATTACCCAATCGTGAAAAAAGCTAGTATAGTATGAGTCGCAGATTAGGCTGAAATGGGGGGGACCATTATGCGTAAAGAGCGGCTAGAAAAGGGCTCATGGCTCGGTATGCTGATTACGTTGGGGGTGGTTTACGGTGATATTGGGACATCGCCCTTGTATGTCATGAATGCATTGATTAACGATGCTGGTCCGTTGAAAAATGCGACACCGGATTACGTGATTGGCAGTGTTTCCTTAATCTTTTGGACACTCATGCTGATTACGACAGTGAAGTACGTGCTCGTTGCCTTGCGGGCTGATAATCACCACGAAGGTGGTATCTTTGCCCTCTATGCGCTGGTGCGTCATCGTGCTAAGTGGCTGATTTTTGTGGCTTTGATTGGGGGTGCCGCTTTACTGGCAGATGGGACGTTGACCCCCGCCGTCACCGTGACCTCAGCGGTTGAGGGCCTTAAAGGCTTACCGGATCTAAGGGCCTTTTCTCAGTATTCGTGGTTGGTTCCGCTTAGTGTTACGCTGATATTGGTCAGTCTCTTTACGATTCAAGTCTTAGGGACGGCAGTCGTTGGGCGTTCATTCGGACCGATGATGTTACTCTGGTTTATCGTTATCGGGGGTATTGGACTACTTAACATTAGTCAGGCACCGGCGATTCTCCGAGCATTTTCACCCGTTTATGCGATTCAGGTGCTGTTTAGTCCAACGAATAAAATGGGTATTTTTATTCTGGGGAGCGTCTTCCTGGCAACCACCGGCGCAGAGGCGTTGTATTCCGATATGGGGCACGTGGGTAAGGCTAATATTGATGCAACTTGGCCCTTCGTTTATGCGATGTTGATTTTAAACTATCTAGGGCAGGGCGCTTGGATGTTAACCCATAGTCAAGGGCCCGCCTGGCGAAATGTGACCAATATCAATCCATTTTATGAAATGATTCCCAGTGGTGGTCGGATTGCCATGATTGTGCTGGCCACAGTTGCGGCCATTATTGCCTCACAAGCCTTGATTACGGGGTCCTACACGTTGGTTGATGAAGCAGTGGGACTGAAGTTTCTCCCGCGTATGATTATCAAACATCCTAGCAACGTGCGTAGTCAAATCTATATTGGTGCTATTAATTGGCTGCTGTGCTTGGTAACTTTGAGCATTGTTTGGTTATTTCAAACCTCGGCGCATATGGAAGCGGCGTATGGATTGGCCATCACCTTGACGATGTTGATGACGACGATATTGTTGAGCCAGTGGGTTCAAATGAAAGGCCACCGGTTCTGGTCATTGGCCTTATTGGCGGGATTTGGTTTATTGGAGACCCTCTTTTTGGTGGCCAGTTTAACGAAGTTTATTCATGGTGGGTATCTGACATTAGGACTCACGTTGATGATCTTCTTAATTATGGTCGTTTGGTTTTTTGGTAACCGGCGGCGCCTACGCTATAACCAAGCCGATGAACAGATCAGTTTGTTGAATTATCGGTCGCAGTTGATTCAACTAAGTCAAGACGATAACCAGCCACTATTTGCAACTAACTTGGTTTACCTGGCGAAGGTGGATCAGTTGCATCGGGTCAAGCGATCAATTCTATATTCTATTTTAGATAAACGACCCAAGCGCGCGAAGGTCTATTGGTTTATTACAATTAATGAAACCAATCGTCCTTACGACTGTAGCTACAGCGTTGACATGTTAGGAACGCGCAATGTGGTTGAAGTGCGGCTGAATCTAGGGTTCCGTAAGTCACAACATATTAATCGTTATTTACGGGCAATTGTAACCAGCCTGATTGCCGATCATAGTATTGACCCTCAGTATTCGAATTATGGGATTACGCAACCGCGACAGGTCGGTGACTTTAAATTTGTGGTTCAGAATCAGCAGATTATGGATTTGGCGGGAAATCCCACCATGCATCAATTCGATCGATTCCTAATTGGTGGACGGATCTTCTTACAAAATATCACGCCGTCGCCAGCGATTTGGTATGGCTTGGAATTTAGCGATGTGCTTGAAGAAACGATTCCGTTATTTACCAAGCCAATGACCGACCCAGCGCTGGTTCATTTAGCGAAACGACAGACAACCCGTCATCAAGTGTGAATGATCAAAAACTTTGGTTTTGAAAGAATTGCGACGATTTTGCTTAAGTTTAGTCCTTTCCAAATAGTGACATCATGAACTATGTTTAACTTAAAAGGGAGGCAATATTTATGCAGATGATGCACGCAGTGGTTGTTGATCATCCCGGGGCACCGGACGTTTTATCGTATCGCGAAGTGCCCTGCCCAGCGTTAAAGCCTGGTTGGAGCTTAGTTCGGGTTCACGGTTTTGGGATTAATCATTCAGAAGTCTTTACGCGTCAGGGCCTGTCGCCGAGTGTCGAGTTTCCTCGGATTTTGGGAATTGAAGTCGTTGGCGAGGTAGCTGCTACCACAGCGCCCGATCAGTTCACCACTGGTCAAACGGTCATCTCAATTATGGGCGAGATGGGCCGGGCGTTTGACGGTAGTTATGCGGAGTATGTGCTTCTGCCTAATGAGCAGCTATATCCGATTACGACGGATCTCAGCTGGGCTGAATTGGCGACATTACCCGAAACGGGATACACGGCGTATGGGGCACTACGCGGCTTACGATTGCAGCCACAAGATCACGTGTTGATTCGTGGGGGATCAAGTGGCGTGGGCATGATGGCTGCCAAGTTGGCCCATGCGTTGCAACCCGGCATTCGCGTCACTAGTACGACCCGCCATGCTGATAAGGCGGCGACGTTACAAGAACAAGGGGCTGATCAAGTTTTGACGGGTGAATTAACGCATCTGCCAGCCGTAGCAACCTTTGATAAGATTTTAGACTTAATCGGTCCTAAGACGGCCAAGGACTCTCTACAACATTTAACGCCTGGTGGCATTGTCAGCTCAACTGGTGAATTGGGTGGTCAATGGGCTTTCGATGCATTTGAACCGATTGGCGATATTCCCAATAATCGGTATTTGACGTCGTTTTCTTCTGGTGAGGTGGAACCACAATTGTTGCAGGAGTTAGTGGACCTCGTGACGGAAAAACACGTCGACATTCACCCGACGAAGGTGTTTACTCTCCGTGAGGTGGCTCAGGCCCACGCGGAAATTGAGAGCCGCCAGGGCTGGGGAAAGTATGTTGTGGTGATTGAAGCATAGAAATAATGACGATCGGTTAAATAACAAAAATCAGTCCTTCCACATTTTGGAAAGGACTGATTTTTAATTTCCAACACTGGTGCCGTTATAGCGTTGGTTTGAGTTGTTTAACGGCTTCGGTTACAGCCGTTTTTGCACTACTTAATGGGGTCCATCCTAATACCGTTCGGGCCTTCTGATTGCTAACGTGATGGCTCAAATGCAACATGAGATGACCTTCTTTGATGGCAGAACTAAAGGGGGCTAAGACATTAATGACAATATTGGGTAGAAAGTGCTTAGGTAGTCGGTCCGCTAATTCAGGGAAACGGGTTTTAACCAACGTCCGAATTTCTTTCATAGAAATAGGATGATCTTCTACTGCCAAGAAACGCTGATTGGCAGCGGCTGGGGTGGTCATTGCCCGGACATGGATATCGCAACATCGCGAACGTCAACGACACTAACGGTTAAATTAGGCATAGCCTGGCCCGTCAGCAGGCGTTTTACGAGACCAAAGCTCCCACTCACATGATCGTCTAATGCGGGTCCCAACATCGCGCCGGCATTGACCGTGACCAACTCAAAAGGGTGATTGTGGTCGGCGACGTAGTTCCAAGCCGCCTTTTCCGCGAGTAGTTTTGATTGCTCATAAGCCGAAAGCCCTGATTGTTGGGGATCCGTCCAGTCGTCCTCCGTAATCACATGGGTCGGATCAAGACTACTAAACCCGACCGCACCAAAGTTAGCAGTCATGACAAGCCGCTTGACGCCAGCGGCCGCGGCGGCCTTGAGAATTCGTAGCGTGCCGGCTTCGGCCGTATTAGCGACGGCATCCGTGACAGTCGCGCCGTTAACAAAGACCGGGGCAGCCACACTCATCACATACGTGATACCAGTCATAGCGGCTGGCCAGTCGGCGTCGGTAGTTAAGTCGGCCTGAACGAATTCTAACCGGTCCAAATGGGGCGTTTGAACATTGGTGAGTGCTTGGCGAACGGCTTTGGCCTTGTCTAAGCGACGTAAGGTCGCCCGAACGGGATAGTTTTGGATAAGTAAATGTTGAATAATATGGAGGGCCAGAAAGCCATTGCCCCCAGTAACGAGAACCTTTTCATTTGACATAGTGATCTCCTTTAGCGCTTGCATGGCGCGATGAAATTAGTTAATGTAGACAGCATAAACCCTAGACCACACTCTAGGGCAAGCTAGGAGGTCAATTTTTTGACGTATACGATCAAACAAGTAGCGGACAAGACGGGATTATCCATCTATACGCTTCGATTCTATGATAAGCAAGGCTTACTGCCATTCGTTGCCCGTAATCAGTCGGGTTATCGGGCATTTACTGAGGGCGACTTGCATTTGCTCCACACGATTACCTGTTTAAAGAATACCGGGATGACCATTGCTGATATTCGCCAATACATTGGTTACGTGATGCAAGGCCCCACCAGTGTGCCACAACGACAGCGTCTATTGCACGCTCACCGTGAAGCTATTTTAGCCCGATTAGCTCTCATCCAGGATAATTTGAAGGAAATTGATTTTAAACTCAATATTTATGATGATCCGGATGCGGCGGCTTTAGTTGCCCAAGAACAGGCGGTGGCCCAAGCGGAAAAAATTGCCAATGGCTTACCAAATCCGTATTTGGCACCTTTAAATTAAGTTTTAAACAAAACAGTTGCATTTAAAACTGTTTGTGATAAACTGGACCTACGTCTAAGGAAGTAGGTGGTGGTAGTGCAAACGCAGCAAAACTTGATGGGGCTGATTTACCAACTGGCCCAAGCAGAAACACAGGCGTTGAATCAGCAACTAAAGCAGTTAAATTTGAACAATGAGCAGGCCCGAGCACTGAATTATATTGATCAGCACCCGGGGACTAATCAGCGAGCAGTTGGCAGTTACCTGGGGCGCCAAGCGGCGAGTACATCAAATCTGATTAAGCGGTTGTTAACGCAGCAATTGGTGGTACGCCAGGTGGCAGCTGACAATGATCGAGAAAAACAGTTGCACGTTACGACTGCCGGTGAGCAGGTGGCGCAACAGATTGCGGCTGCATTCACCACGGTCAATCGCCAAATGATGCAGGCAGTTCCTGTCGACCAGCAGACGCAACTTTCTGAGACGTTGAAGCTGATCTTACAGCGATTATCAAGGGAGTCCTAACAATGTCATTAACGATTTCAGAAGAACAAGCAACGCGAAAAGAACTACAGGCTAACTTTAAATTAAGTGGCTTAACGGTTGACCAGGTTGCGGCAGACCTCCAAACCACACCAGATTACGTGGACGCGGTATTAGAGTTACGGGTTAGTCGGATTTGAAGACCCGTGGATTTTACGAAATTACCTCAATGCCGCCATACAGGCGCAAAAACAGCATCCTATTCCTTACAGCCGTTTAAACGGATCGCCATTACGGCATTGGTTTTTAAATCAAGGCCGCATTCGGCGGGGAAGCTTAGCGGATTAATGCCGCTGATTTAACAGCTAAATCTGAACACGAAAAACACCAACTAGGTAATAGACTTAGTTGGTGTTTTTAACTGAATGACTGTCTAATTAGTCAACGACAATCAATGATTTGATTGCTTCACGATTGGTCATGGCTTGGTAGCCAGCGTCAATATCGTCTAAGCTAAATTGCTTGGTGAAGACCTTGCCTGGGTGAATATCACCGTCTAAGACGGCCTTCAATAAGACTTGCTTATCGTAGGTCGTGACAGAAGCAGGGCCCCCAGCGATGATAGTGTTGTTGTAGAATGATGCGGTCATATCCATCTTGGGTTCATGGGGTAAGCCTACCCGGCCAACGATGGCGCCAGGACGACCAGCCTGCATGGCGGTAACATTGGATAGTTCCGTGCCGACACATTCTAAGACGGCGTCAGCGCCAGCACCATTGGTTAAGGCATTAACTTTGGCGATCGCGTCATCGCCCCGTTCGGCAATGACATCAGTTGCGCCGAATTCACGGGCTAGCTTTTGCCGATCTTCATGCCGACTCATAATAATAATGCGCTTAGCACCGCGCATTTGTGCGGCAATAACCCCACAAAGACCCACGGCACCATCACCAACGACGACAACGGTATCACCCGTTTTCACGTTAGCGACACGAGCGGCGTGATAACCGGTCGCCATAACATCGGCGAGAGTTAACAGGGAGGCCAACATATCTTCACTGTAGTCAGATGGTTGGCCGGGAATCTTGACTAAGGCCCATTCGCCGTGTTGGAAACGAATGTATTCGGCTTGAACACCATTACTGAAGTTGTCCGTGTGGTTTTGGCAATCGCCGTCAAAACCGGCACGACAAGCAGCACAGTGACCACAACCATGAGTAAATGGCGCAATCACAAAGTCACCAGGAACGACAGTTGTGATGTCAGACCCAACCGCTTCAACGATCCCAATGGCTTCGTGACCAGTGTTCTCAGAATGATGTGGCTTATCTTCTAAACCGCGATAAGCCCACAGATCTGACCCACAAACACAGGTGCGAACGACGTGAATAATCACATCATCAGGTGCCTGAACTTGCGGTTTTTCGATGTCTTCGATGGCAACTTTGCCGGGTTCCATAAACATAGTGGATTTCATCATGTATTTCCTCCTTGTTGGGTTGAGAAGTGGTGATAGCCCACATCCAATCAGCTTAACCTTAGTGTACGCCTTCGAGTCCACTCGAAAGCAAGTGAAAATTGAAAAATAATTATTTTGTTGCAGGCATACCCGTGACAGCTTAGTTGGGCCAATGGGTTGAAAGTTGGGTAATCAGTGGCTGGACTCGTGTTTTTTCAGTGCGCAAGTAGGTGGCATAGACGGTCATTTGGGCCGCAACATCATTGATCGGTAAGCAAACGCGTTGTTCTGTGACCTGATTTGTGGTAAAAGTGGGGTCAAATATAGATAAATTTGTGGTGAAGAACGGCAAATTAGCAGATTTAGTCAAGGCGAGTAATGCGGCTCGCTGTTCCTGGTAGAAGAATTGGGCGTTAGGGATGGCCTGTTGAATGATGTCTCGCCACGGGCCAATATCGCGTAACACAATAAAATTTAATCCTTGAAGCTCAGCAAAACTAACGGTTGCCTGATTAGCCTGATACATGAATTGATTCAGATTGACGGCTAAACGCTCAATGCCGATTGATTGACTCGTGATTAATGGCGTATCGAGCGGCTGATTGGTTAATACCACAATGGCTTGTTGTGATGTGAGAGCCGCTGTGACTCACTCCGGTGCCAGCAATGTGGTTGGCAAGTGCGTTGTAGTTGGTAAGTGCCCTTGGATGTGTTGCAAGTAAAGTAACGGACCGGGTAAGGTGGTAGCAATGGGAAAGGTTTGGTGTGATGAGTCAAAATTGCGAATCCGAGTGACAGCCTCACGCTGGGCTGCCAGTAATCGGGTAGCTTCGGCTGCGGCGAGTTTCCCCGTGGCGTTTAGAGTGAGTCGATTGGGATGGCGTTCAAAAAGCTTAACACCGAGTTGCTCTTCTAATTTTTGCATGCCCCGAGTCACGGTTGGTTGCGTGATATTGAGTTTAGTTGCGGTTTCTGCCAATGTCTTAGTTTGAGCAAAGGTTGCCAATTCCTCCAGCAAGTGATTATCTAACATCCGAGTTCCACTCCTCCGTAGTATGCGTTAACGGTATACTAGCATGTTTAAGAAGTAATTTTCAACCGTCTCAGTTTGTTCTATCATAGGAGCCAATCAGGTAACAAGAAAGGATTTGATCATGTGTCCGTACCAACAATTGTGTTAAATAATGGTGTGACGATGCCCCAATTGGGGTTTGGCGTTTTTCAAGTGCCGGATTTAGCTGAGTGTGAAACGGCTGTTACCCAGGCAATTCAAACCGGGTATCGGTTGATTGACACTGCTACGGCTTATCAAAACGAAACGGCAGTTGGTCGAGCGATTCAGCAGAGTGGCGTGGCGCGTAGTGACTTGTTTGTGACCTCTAAATTGTGGGTTTCAGAATTCACCTATGAACGAGCTAAGAAGGGAATTGATGCTTCCCTGCAACGTTTAGGATTAGACTATTTGGACCTCTACTTGTTACATCAGCCGTATGGTGATGTCATGGGCGCTTGGCGAGCAATGGAGGAAGCTTACCATGCGGGGAAGATTCGGGCGATTGGGGTGTCGAACTTCTATGCGGATCAACTTAAAAATTTGGAGCTGACGATGACCGTCCAACCAGCGGTTAATCAAATTGAGGTTAATCCATGGTATCAACAGCCACAAGAAGTAGCCGCTAACCAAGCCGATCATGTGCGAGTTGAAGCTTGGGCACCATTTGCAGAAGGACAGCACGGAATTTTTACAGATCCGACGATTAGCACGATTGCCCAAGCACATGGGAAGACAACTGGTCAAGTTATTTTGCGATGGTTATTACAGCGAGGAATTACGGTCATTCCTAAGTCTGTTCACCAAGAACGGATGGCCGAAAATTTAGCAGTCTTTGATTTTGAATTAACTGCGGCAGAAATGGCAACGTTAGCGGGATTAGATCGTGGTGAGAGCCAATTTTTTGACCACCGCGACCCTGCCACGATTGAGCAAATTTTTGGGTCAAGTCTTAAGCAATTACGAAAGGATGTTGATTAACGATGACAACACCAACGATTCAATTAAACGATGGGAACCAAATTCCAGCAGTTGGTTTCGGTACTTTTCAAATTCCCAACGACGGCTCAACGTATCAAGCCGTTAAAGCGGCTTTGGCAGCGGGTTATCGCCATGTAGACACAGCCGTTGCTTACTTCAATGAAGCTGAGGTTGGACAGGCGGTACGGGACAGTGGCATTCCACGTAATGAGATTTGGGTAACTAGTAAACTGTGGTTACAGGATTTTGGGTTCGAACCAGCCCAACGCGCAATTGACGTATCACTCCAAAAATTGGGGTTAGATTACCTTGATTTATATTTAATTCACCAACCATATGGTGATGTTCCTGGTGCTTGGCAGGCCATGGAAGCGGCTCAAAAGGCGGGAAAGATTCGCTCAATTGGGGTGTCAAATATGACACCTAAGTTGTGGCAACAGTTTGTTCCAGAATTCACCACGATTCCCGCTGTTAATCAGGTTGAATTCAACCCGTACTTTCAACAGACCGAATTGCGTCAGTTGTTGGCACCGCATGATGTGAAGCTTGAGGCATGGGCGCCGTTAGGACAAGGAAATCAGTCTCTCCTAAATGAACCCGTCATCCAACAACTAGCAGTCAAGTATGGCAAAGACGCTGGGCAAGTGATTCTGCGGTATGAAAATCAATTAGGGATTATTGTCTTTCCTAAGTCAGTGCATGAAGCGCGAATTAAGAGTAATTTAGATATTTTTGATTTTGACTTAACACCAGCTGAAATGGCGCAATTAGCTGCGTTAGATCAAGGGCATGGGCAACATGATCCTGATGCACCAGGTGTTGCGGATATGTTATTACGGGCCTTTGACGTGCACGCTAATGACTAGTGCAAAAACCATGATCGTTTGAGATCATGGTTTTTTGATACCTGGTTGTTGTAAGAGAAATTGGCGCAAGGGGTGTTGCGCCGGTTTATCGAGAAACCGGTATGCACGTGGGGCTGTAAACTGGGGGTCCACTTGACGCAAGTCAGCAAGTGTAAGTCGTGGAATGGCAATCACAGTCCGGATTGGCAGTGCAACAGCCTGGGAAACATTGCGAATGGCGGTAGCATCAGTAGCGGTCAGATTGGCTAGTAAACGGTTGGGAGCTGCCACTAGCGGCTGGCTAATTTGAAGAAATAGGCCAATACCGCCGTGAGTACCGGTTACATGAACGAACGCTTGAAATGGCCCTTGATGGTAAAAACGACGTCGATACTCGATACGTTTAGTGCCGGCTTCGATCACTTGTGCGGGTTCCGGATGTAGGGAAAAGAGTAACGTTGGTTGAGTTGGTTCATAGTAGTCTTGAACGGTTATCATGTAATCGCTCCGTTAGTAATGATTTATCATAACAAAATAGCTGATTCTTGCATGGTAGTTGCGGTATACTTTTTTGTAAAAAGGAGGAATCAGTGTGATGACAGTTTTTACAGATGAACAGAAAGTTCAACTGTTGGCAGATTTGATCGCCATTCAATCAGTGAATGACCATGAGGAATTGGTGGCGCAGTACCTTAAGCGGGTACTGACGGATCATGATATTGATGCGAGAATTGTGCCGGTCAGTTCTGGACGAGCTAATCTGATCGCAGAGATTGGCCATGGCTCGCCCATTTTAGGTATTTCTGGTCACATGGATGTGGTATCTCCTGGCGACGTCACACAATGGCAGAGTGATCCTTTTAAGCTCAGCGAACGATCCGGCAACTTGTATGGTCGCGGTGCCAGTGATATGAAGTCTGGATTAGTGGCTTTAGTTATCGCGATGATTGAGTTGCAAGCAGCGGGACAGCCCAAGACTGGTCGAATTAGACTGATGGCGACTATTGCAGAAGAAGTTGGCGAAACGGGATCACAGGCATTTCTAGAACAAGGTGCCATGGATGATGTAGATGCTTTGCTGATTGGTGAACCATCCGGCTATCGCGTCTTTTACGCACACAAGGGGTCAATGGACATTCGATTAACCGCTCAAGGCAAGGCGGCACATAGTTCAATGCCGGAAATGGGCGTTAACGCTATTGATCCTTTGCTAGTGATCTTGAATCAAGCGAACCAGGTCTTTCGGAATAGCGATCGCCATAATGAGCTGCTTGGTGATTTAGCCTTTAATACAACGGTTTTCCAAGGCGGAAATCAAGTTAATTCAATTCCAGAGATGGCCACGGCAGAAATGAATGTGCGGACAATTCCCGAATTTAATAATGATCAGGTTGTCGCCACGCTTAAAGAATTGGTCGATCAGCAAAATCAGCAAGGGGCCCAAGTATCCACGGATGTGTATATGTCTCAGTGGCCAGTGGAAGAACCCAAGGAGACGTTATTGAGCCAGTTAGCTGTTAAAATTGGGGCTGACTATGCCGGGACGGCTATTCCCAAATTAGCCTTACCAGCTGTTACAGATGCCTCTAACTTGTTGAAACAAAAGGGCCACGAATTTCCATTTATTATTTTTGGTCCCGGGAGCGATACTGCTCATCAGGTTGATGAATATGTTAACAAGCAAATGTTTTTAGATTTCACGCAACTGTATCAACAATTGTTTATTGATTACTTGCAACAAGCAACACGCTCCTAGATGGCTTAAAAGGACGCTGACTGTTTTCCAGATAGTGGGAAACTGTCGACGTCCTTTTATTCGGCTAATTTTAGATAATCCTGTAGGTAAGTTGCCAAGCCGTCATGATCATTGTCCAAAGGCGTAATGTCATTAGCCAGTGCCTTGATGGCAGGGGTCGCATTTTGCATCGCAACTCCCCAACCGGCATAATCAATCATCGCAGTATCGTTATGTTCATCCCCGAAAGCAATGATGTCCTTGCGCGCAATGTGGTAATGGTTTGCCAGAAACTCAACGCCGGTTGCTTTTTGAACCCCCTTTACCCCGAGTTCAACCACGGAGTTAGGGCCACCCCACGGCGCTGCATCGATTTCGTCGGCGAAGTTGTGCTGCAAATAACTCAATAGGTGCTCTTGATGGCCACGGTCAACGGCAACCGTCAAACTAGTTGGGTTTTCCTGAAGGGTCTTTTGGTTAAGAATTTGGTTAGCTTGCAAGACGGAAGGGAAAAAGCCAACTTCGACCGGCTGATCGCGGACAGCTAAAAAGAGGTTTTTACCTTCAGCAGCAATCATGTTAATGCCCAGTTCTTCACGGTGGGTTAAGAGATCAAAGGCCACTTCTTTGTTGAATGTATACTGGTATTCATCGGCCCAATCCTGGTGGGGTAGGTATCCCAAACTGCCATTAAAATTGATCATGGGACTGTCTAGCCCCAGTTCATCATAGATGTTGGCGGAAATCCGATTTGGCCGTCCCGTGACGATACTGACGATATGTCCGGCCGCCCGGGCTTCTTTCAAAACAGCTTTGGTGCGGGGAGCAATCTCAGCAGCAGCGTTTAATGTGGTGCCATCCAAATCAATCGCAATTAGTTTTCGTTCCAAAGAGAACACCTCACAGTTCTTAGTGTATTTAAGTCGAATCAAATGTAAACTAGCCTTTTAAATGTACCACAAGTATTGAAAAGTTACTACCATTTTGGACTAGTGTCAGCTTTAAGAAACGGGTATAATAGGCAAAGAGAAAAACACGTTTTATGGGATTATGTATATAGCAAGTATGTAATTGTATCTAACAAGATGGAGGAATAATGGTGAATTTACCTGATGACTTTGTTACGAAATATCAACGCCTACTGGGAACGGAGGCTGCCGCATTTTTAGCAAGCTTTGACACTCCCAGTCTAAGTGGCTATCGCGTCAATCCAACTCACCATGACTTACCAACGACATTGACAGAGACACCAACGGTTGCTTATGAGCCCTTAGGTCATTTTGGTTCAGTAAGTGGCCGTAGTCTGATGCATCAAAGCGGGGCAGTCTACAGTCAGGAACCAAGTGCCATGTTTGTAGGCGCAACGGCGGCACCTAAAGTTGGTGAACGGGTGCTAGACTTATGCGCGGCGCCTGGCGGAAAAACGACGCATTTAGCCAGCTATCTGCAAGGAACCGGATTGCTCGTCACGAATGAAATTAATCGCAAACGGGTTAAGGTATTGGCCGAAAATGTTGAACGGTTTGGTGTGCCCAATGCCGTCATCTTTAATGATGCGCCGGAACAACTGAGTCCGGTATTCCCGGATTATTTTGATAAGGTACTGGTTGATGCACCTTGTTCTGGTGAGGGCATGTTTCGAAAAGATCCAGCGGCCATGACGTATTGGTCATTAGATTATGTGAATGACTGTGCCGCACGTCAACGTGATATTTTGACAGAGGCGTTGAAGATGGTTAAGCCCGGTGGACAATTGATCTATTCCACCTGTACTTTTGCGCCTGAAGAAGATGAGCAAATGATGGCGTGGGTACTCCAAAACTTCCCTGAATTTCACTTGGTACCGATCCAAAAGGTCGGTGGCGTGGTTGATGCGCGACCAGAATGGGCTGATGGCAATCCCGAACTCGCTAAGGCCGCCCGGTTGTTCCCCCATCTCATGCAAGGTGAGGGGCATTTTGTGGCAAAACTAGAACGTGACACCGGTGACGCCCATGAGCTTCGCGGGTCGGCTACCTTGGGTCAAGCATTGACGCGGGACCAACAAAAGTTATGGCAAGACTTCGCTGATCAGGTGCTCGGTCAAGCGACGTTTACCAACTTAGTGACAGTCAAAGATCAACTCTTTGCTTTACCAGTAACACTGCCGGATTTGAAACACGCTCATGTTTTCCGTCCGGGCTTGCATCTGGGTGTCTTCAAGAAGAATCGATTTGAGCCGGCTTACGCTTTGGCCTTAGCGAGTGATCCGCAAGTCGTTAGTCGTTCACTAACCATTACGGCGGATCAGTGGCGAGCATGGGTCCATGGTGATACCTTTACTTTAACCACGGCACCGGAGAAAGGCTGGTATTTGCTAGTTTGTGCGGGTCAACCAGTTGGCTTTGGCAAAGTTGTCGGTAATACCGTTAAAAACTTTTTCCCTAAAGGGCTACGATTCACCGTCTACGATCATTAAATGAAATCAATAAAAGCGTGCTCCCAGGTTTTGGGGAACACGCTTTTTGTTTAATAAGTTAATTGACGCTGTTGGCAGTAGTTGATTAGTTCTGGCGACAACAGGAGACGTTGTTGCCGAAGCTGCGTTAAGTCGGTCGTGCCCAGTAAGGTCATGATCGTTCGCAAACCGACTTGCCAGTCTAACAGCATAGCCGTGGTGGTGGCCTCATCGGTCTTGATTAGACTGTGTAGAATCTGGCCAGCACTGCCGACAACCCGTGCCCCCAATGCCAACGCCTTAGCAGCATCCAGGGGTTGACGAATGCCACCGGTGGCAATGACCTGTAAGTCAGGTTGTTGGCGAGCTTCAAATAAAGATTCGACCGTCGACTGTCCCCAGGTATCAAGGTAGTTGAGTTCTTTTTGATGACGGCGGAAATTTTCGATATCAACGAAGTTAGTCCCGCCCCGGCCACCCAGGTCGACTAGTTTGACGCCAACGTGTTGGAGTTTTTGGAGAGTCTCTTGCGCCATGCCGAACCCAACTTCCTTTACAATAACGGGAACGTCTAGTGCCGCAACGATGTTTCCAATATGATCCAGCCAGTGAAAGTCGCGATCGCCCTCAGGCATGACCAACTCTTGCGCTGTATTGACGTGGATCTCCAGAGCATTAGCCGCCAGCATCTGGACAGCATGTTTGGCCGCCCGTACATCGTGACCAGCGCCAATGTTCGCAAAAACTAGGCCGTCGGGGTTGTTTTCACGCAGAGAAGTAAAGGTTGGAATGGCCTGTTCATCTTTAAGGGCGATGCTCTGTGAACCACTAGCGACCGCCATGCCAGTCGCTGCGGCAATTCGTCCCAATTGGGCGTTAACAACGCCCGTTCGTGGGCTACCGCCCGTCATGGCCTCAATCATGAGTGGTACCTTTAGAGATAACGGGCCAAGCTGAGTGGAAAAATCAACGTCAGTGAGACTGATTTCAGGCAAGCTCTGGTGAACAAACCGTAATTGGTCAAATTGACTAGTGGCCGTTGGCGTGTAAAACTTTTCTGCTAAGGATAGATGTTCATCTTTGCGATGGGCATGACGTGATAGGTCCATAGGATAATCTCCTTATTCGATAACGTGATGGACGTTAAGTTTTAGTGGTTCAATTCCGCGAGCTTCCCATTCAGTTAACAGGTGAGCCAAATCCTTAGCAGCGTTGATAATGACAATCCCGCAGTCACCACCACCGGCACCAGAAGATTTAGCCGCACCACCGACATGCTCAGCAATGTCACACATGGTCTTCAACAAAGTTGTTTCAATGGTTACATGGCTCAGGTGAGCTAAATGATTCAGTAATTGCCGATTGACCGCAATTTCGGTTTGAATTGCGTTGAGGTCTTGATGATGGAAACCGTCGATCATGCGTTGTAGGCACTCACGACTCTCCCGAAGAAATGTGTGATAGTCTTTGCGACGCGTTGCCTTGAACAGTGCGATTTTATCAACGAGATGGGAGGTGGACGCCGGTGTTCCGGTCCAACCAATCATTAGTCGTAGGGGTTCAGGTGGCGTGAGTAATTCGATTTGTAACCCGGGCCATTGAGTATCTAGCAATTGTTCTAAAGAAAGTTCCCGCCGCGCTGAAGCCAACCAATCGCGATCAAATGCTTGGTAGGCAATCCAGCCGCCGTATACGGAAGCAGCAATATCTCCAAGCGAGCCGTTTCCTTGGACGTCTAAGTGAGCGATAGCCGCTAGCTTGAATAAACGATCCTGACTCATAGGGATGTCGTAGAATTGGCACAGGGCCTTGACGGTTGCCACGGTAACGGCGGCTGAGGAACCTAAGCCGTATTTCTTCCCGTCAGCACTGTCTAACTCGCTATTAACATTCAAGTGATAAATGCTGAGAGGCTTGCCCAGTGTTTGGGCGTACTGCTCGGTCAGATGAATGGCCGATAGAATATAGTGGAAGGGGTTATCACGATTATCAAAAACCAGTTCCGTTCCTTGCCGTTGCCAATAAAGCGAATTTTCTTGGTATTGTTTCGATGCAATGCGACCGTAGTCTCGACTAGTCTCGATTGTAACGGTCACAAATTGATTAAGCGCGACAATGATGGCCGGATATCCCGGTTCAACCACAGCGTACTCACCAGCAATGTATAATTTTCCGGGTGCTTGCGCGGAAATCAAAAAATCAGGTCCCTTCTTGTAACAACTATTATGATTATTAAATAATGCCCTTATTTATGAAAGAAAGCGTAACCCGGGTCCGGGATGAGCAACGATCACGTGTTCAGCACCGAATTGTTCGGCAAATTTCTGCGTGATGGTGGGGAGGTCCGGCGTCTGGCAAAAGACTTTCAGGTTAGGGCCAGCGTCTAAGGTATAGTAACATTCTTGTCCCGCTTGCCGTAAGACTCGGACCGTGTCCATGGCCCTTAACGTGTCTCCATTGAAGTAACTGTAAGGGGGCTGCGCACTTAATGTTAACGCATGCATCCGCATGGCGTTACTTTCCAAGACTTCGCCCATTGTTGAAAAGTCTTGATGCAAAATAGCTGGCTTGATGGTGGCTAAATCCTGAGCAACAACGGTCTTCCACGCTGGGTAGTAGGGAGATGTGGTGACACTGGATTGCATCCCTTGACGTGAGCTAATTCGCTTGTGATGGGGATCTAGTACGAGGGCCACAACAGCGATTGGCCAGTCAACCGTTTCCTGCAAGGGAATGGCTAGAGAGGTGTGATCATCGCTACCGGCTTGCCATTCAACAAAACCACCGTAAATCGAGCGCGTGGCAGAACCAGATCCGCGTCGGGCCAATCGTGATAACGCCCTTGGCGTGAGCTCTAACCCGGCAGCACGACTAGCTGCTCCAGCCATAGCCGCAAAAGCCGAGGCCGAAGAGGCTAAACCTGCTGCGGTCGGCACGTGATTAACGGAGGTTACATGTGCGAAAGCTGATTGGCCACTTTGCTCGCGCACGATGTTTAAGAAGTCAACGACCTTTTGGCTGGCAGGAGCTGCCAGTAATTGGGCATTGATCCGGACCATATCGTGGGTTAAACGTGGATCAAATTCAACGGTGGTATCCGTGTAAAATTGGTCAAGGGTTAGTGATAAGCTACTGGTTTGGGGCAGCATCAAGTTTGGATCGGCTTTACCCCAATATTTGACCAGCGCGATGTTGGTGTGTGCCCGTGCGGTGACCGCTGTCATGAATGTGCCTCCTCAAGGTTGAAAGTTTCAATCCACGTTTGCGTAGCACCGGCATCTAAAAGGGCCTGTTGAACGCGTTGCGTGGTTGGTAAGTCCGAGCATAGGGCAATTAAGCAACCGCCCATGCCGCCACCGGTTAATTTGGCCCCTAAGGCGCCATTATCGGTAGCAACCTGCGTTAAGTGATCAAGTTCGCGTGAACTAACGCCTAGCGCTTGTAATTGCTGCTGTGCTTCGGTTAAGATTTGCCCGAGCTGATGAATGTTAGGTGTTGCCAATGCCTGGCGTGCCTGATATGTCAAGTCACCCAAGTGGTTAATTTGCGTTTGAGTTTCTTGAGGGAAAGCGGTTTTTCGCCGGGCCACCGCTGCTACGGCCTTGCCAGTTTGTCCTTTGATGCCGCTGTCAGCAATCACCAAGTAGCCGGTTAAAGCAAATGGAATTTGCAAGCTTTCTTGATGGGGGATGAACCAGATTGGTGCATTTGAGCTGGCAGTAGCCGCGTCAATACCACTGGGTTTACCATGCGTGATAGCTTCTTCAATGGCGGCACTGGCTAACAATTGTTCACGATTTAAAAAGCGGTCAAAAAAAGCGTACATGGCTCGGGTAATGGCTACGGCCGCTGCTGCCGAAGAACCCATGCCGCGCTCAGCCGGCAGATCACTGGTAATCGTCATGTGAAATGGCGTGTTAACCGCGTCAAAACGACGTAGCAGTGTTTTAATCAGGGTGGCTACGCCGGCTAAATTCTGATGCATTTGAGCGATAGGGCCGTCATAATAACGACTCGTGAGAAGTTGTTCATGATCCGTTGCCGTCATAGTGACGTGGGTGGTGACTGAAGGGAGCGGGAGGGCGATGGCAGGTTGACCATACACCACACTATGATCCCCGATAAGAATGATTTTGGCATTACTACTGCCACTTGCCGTTTTCCCCAAGGTCGATCGCTCACTTTCTTTGTCGAATTTATCTACCAGAATATCATACTCTACTAGGTAGCGTTGCGCTAGTTTTGCCCGTTAAAATCTTAAAATCTCGTAAAAATTAACGTTTTCTATAAAGTTTAGGGCTTGTTAGCCGCAGTTAAGCGACTGAGGATAGATCGGTCGTCTGGTCGGCTTTTACCGTAGCGTTGGCCCGCTAAGTGGTGTATCATAAGTTCCAGTTATTATCGCAATTGTGCAGAAATTGGTGAGCATATTATGGATAAAGACACGGTTTATGCGGTGGTGGATATTGAGACCACCGGAACCAGTGTGACAGATGGCGACCGCATTATCCAAATTGGGTGCGTCTTCGTCCAGCATAATCAAGTAATTAATCATTTTGAAACGGACGTGAATCCCCTTAAAGAGATTCCCGCCGCGATTTCGCGACTAACGGGGATTACCAATAAACGGGTGCGGCATGCGCCCCTCTTTGATGACGTAGCGGGAACGCTATATAGCTTGTTAACAAACACGGTATTTGTTGCGCACAACGTTAACTTTGATTTGCCGTTTATCAATGCTGAGCTTGAACGGGTGGGGTATCCGGCCTTACCAATTGCCGCAGTGGATACGGTTTCTTTGAGTCAGATCTTATTGCCGACTGCAACGAGCTTTCGGCTACGCGACCTGAGTCGATTATTTAATATTGAACACGACAATCCGCATTCGGCTGATAGCGATGCTAGTGCGACGGCCGAATTATTTATCTTTTTATTTCGGCGATTACGGGCTTTACCAATGGTGACACTACAACGAATGATCGATTTGCAAGCGGATTTGCCATTGCAGACGACGACACTGTTCCGAGTGGCTCAGCAGTTAAATGAGCAGTCACCACGAAAGCTACCGGATTATCTTTACATTAAAAATGGGTTGGCCCTACGGCAACCGGCACCATTACCGGCGACAACTTTAGCTGAACCTAGTAAATATCCGAAAACCAAAAAGCAAAAACAAAAGCTGATGCCGGAGAATTTGGAATGGCGGCCGGAACAGGCTAAGATGATGAATTACATCTATAATAATTATGCTGAGGCGGATCGGCATCCGGTAAAACACATGATTGTAGAAGCGCCAACCGGGATTGGGAAGAGTCTAGGCTACCTATTGCCAATGGCTTATTTAGGACAGACTGGTCGACCCGTTGTGGTTAGTACCGCAACGACCTTACTACAAGAGCAGTTATTGAACCAAACGATCCCGCTGCTAAATCAAATTGTCCCCTTTACTGTCAATGCCGTTTTAGTTAAGGGCAGTCGGCATTATCTTGACTTGCAGCGATTTGCAACTACCTTAAACGTCGCAGAGACCTCTAAGCAGACGCAGTTGTTAAAGCTGCGTTTACTAGTGTGGCTGACGATGACGACGACTGGTGATCTCGATGAATTACATTTGGCGACGTATCGGGCGCCTTATTTCCAAGAGATTGTTCATGAAGGTGCCGTTACGGTGGATAATCCTTTCTATGATGATGACTTCATCCGGCGGCGAGACCACCGAATGGCGCAGGCCCAAGTAATTATTGTGAATCACGCTTATTTGAGTGAACACGCTTTGGCGTTAGGTGAGCAGCTCCAACAACCTTATTTAGTCATTGATGAGGCGCAGCATTTAACAGAAAGCACGTTGAAACAACGGCGAACTCAAGTTAAGTTTGCCCAGTTACTCAATGAATTGCATCATATTCAGCGAGACATTAATCGAGAAATTGGACCCAGTTTACTGCGTTTGTTCGCGGCGGACACTCAAGCAACATTAACGTTGCACCGGCTGTTGTCGGCTAGTCAAACGTTAGAGACACAATTAACCACATTGGTGGACCATCTGTTTTTACGGTTTTTAGCCAATAAACGACTGAATAATCATAATCAAGTCATTGAAGAACTAGTTAGTGCGCAAGCGTTGACCGAAGAAATTGATCGCAGTCGCACAATTGACCGCGCAACAATGGCTACAGATGATCTGTTAGCCGGACTGAATGCTTTACGGCAACGCTATGATCAGCAACAAGCCCAATTCACGTCGGCAGAACGCTATTTGTTCGAGCAGGTTGATACGCGGGTGCACCTTTTTGACGATCAGATGGGCCAGTTATTAGAAATTTTGCGGCAGGTTGTTGATCAGGCACCAGCTAGTCTCTTTTGGTTAACCATGAACCACGTTGGGGACCGAACGAGCTTACAATTGGCTAGTGGCCTATTAGCTACAGAGGGATTCTTAAGTCAGCACTTGTATGCGGGATTTCAGCCGGTGCTCTTGACTGGGGCCACGCTCTTTTCATCAGGTCGCTCACAATATGTGTTAGATCAATTCGATTTACAACGTGAGCAAACCGTGACTCATCGGATGCGTTCCAGTTTTGACTATGGCAAGCAAGCACAATTGCTGATGGCGGATTCAGGCCCTAATCTGAGTCGAGTGGCGCCGGCAGATTACGTCACTTACTTGTCGGCAGCGATTACCCAAATTGCTGGCGCGGTGAATAAGCAGACTTTGATTTTGTTTAATTCACTCAGTGTGATTGAACAGGTCTATCAGCAGTTGGTGACCCAACCAGAGTTTGCTCGCCGAGACATCTTCGCTCAAGGTGTCAGTGGTAGTCGTGAGCGGATTACGAAACGATTTGCCACCAGTCACGGAGCGATTTTATTAGGTGCGGCGAGTTTTTGGGAAGGAATTGATTTGCCCTCCGAGCAATTGGAGTTATTGATTGTGACACGGTTGCCTTTCGATTCACCAGATCGCGTATTCGTCAAAGCAAATTATGCCCGGCTGGAAGCGGCAGGGAAAAATCCGTTTTATAATGCGGCTTTACCAGCGGCGACGTTGAAGTTGCGTCAAGGAATTGGGCGCTTGATTCGAACGCCCCATGATTATGGTGCGGTGGTCATCTTAGATCAACGGTTAGTCGAACGCCAGTATGGTCAAAGTATCTTACGCGCACTACCAGCGGAGTTACCGAAAACAACTGGAGATATTGGGACCCTAACACAGGGTTTAATTAATTTTTTTGAAAAAAAGCCAGCCGATTCGGCGACACCCCCAGAAGTCTGATATAATGACTGGGATTGAAATTTGAGAAGTTTGATAAGGGAGTACGATGGAAAATTGATGAGACAACAGTATAAGCGCCAACGCCGACCACGACACTGGGTGCTCTTAACCATCCTGCTTGTGATTTTAGTAGTCTTGATCAGTGCGGGTGTCATGATTAATAAAGCAACCAAGCCGTTAAGCCAAGCGCGCGTTCATGCAGAAACCGTTGCTAAAGATTCCGGGCATCTGACTAGTACGCAAGACTTTTATTGGACCAACCTGAATACCACGTATTACACCGTTTCGGGTCAAAATAAAGCTAAACAAAAGGTGTACGTGATCGTGCCTAAAACGGGAAAGAAAGTCACTGTCTTGAAACAAACGGACGGAATTTCACGAAATACGGTCTTACAACAGGTTTGGAAACGTAATCCCAAGAAGGTTTTATCAGCAGCGTTAAGCATCTTTAATGGTAAGCCAGCTTGGCAGGTAAGCTATTTGAATCAGAGTGGCAAGCTTTGTTATCTGACTTACCAATATAGTAATGGCAAAGTTTTACAACAAATTGCGAACATTTAAATCATCGTAGGAGGTTGACCATGCGACTTTCACAGCGAGCCCAGCAGGTGGCTCCTTCCGCAACGTTCCAAACGGCGCAACGCGCGCAAGAATTGCAGGCCGCCGGTATTGATGTATTAAACTTGAGTGTCGGCCAACCGGATTTTACAACGCCAACAGCAATCAAATCAGCGACGATTGCCGCTATTCAAGCCAATGAAGTTGATGGGTATACCGCAACGGCAGGCATTTTGCCATTACGGCAGGCAATTGTCGATCGGCTATCGCAAACGCAACAGGTGACGGTAACTCCCCAACAGGTCGTCGTTACAACGGGAGCCAAAATGGCGTTGTATGCGCTGTTTCAGGTGTTACTTGATCCAGGGGATGCGGTATTACTCCCGGCGCCTTACTGGGTCAGCTATAGCGAGCAGGTTAAGCTGGCGGGGGGGCAGCCGATTGAAGTGGACCCAACTGCTGATTTGAAAGTGACACCGGCACAATTAGAAGCGGCTGTTACGCCAAAAACTAAGGCAATTGTGCTAAATTCTCCTCAAAATCCCAGTGGTCTCGTGTATACACCAGCCGAATTGACGGCGTTAGGTGATTGGGCGGTGGCCCATCAGCTAATCATTGTGGCCGATGAAATTTATGGGGAACTGGTCTATGATCGGCCAACACCGGTACCATCGATGTTGTCACTTGGTGATAAGATTGCGGCGCATACAGTCATGATTAATGGGGTGTCAAAAACCTATGCCATGACGGGATGGCGAATTGGATATGCGGTGGGCCAACCAGACATCATCAGTGCAATGACGACGGTTTTATCACACATGACGGGCAATGCCGCAGCAGTGAGTCAAGCAGCGGCCTTAGCAGCGTTAACTGGCGATCAAACCCCTGTAGCAGAGATGAAGGCGGCTTTTCAACAACGACTAGATCGAATTTATCCTTTGTTAGCAGCGGTTCCCGGGGTTAAACTGAATCATAAACCGCAAGGGGCCTTCTATTTGTTTCCAGATGTATCGGCTGCGATGGCAATGAAGGGAATAACCACCACGTCTGACTTCGTGGCTGCAGTTCTTAATGAGGCGCATGTGGCGTTAGTAACTGGCAGTGCTTTCGGCTTGCCCGGACACGTCAGATTGAGCTATGCGGCTGATTTAGCAACTTTATTGTCGGCGATTGAGCGGCTAACTAAATTTATGACAACCCCGTAATGGTTCATTACGGTATTTGACGAAACGGTCGATTCGCAGTTGGCGAGTACGGCCGTTTTCAATTGGTAAAGGAGTTAATCGAATGACTGAATTTATCCAGCATTACGTTCAGGCAGGTCAAACTAGCCTGGCTAATTATTTACTCGACCATTTTCGTGAGGTGGGGATGACGACGGATCAGCTTTTAGTCTACCTACAATTACGGCGATACATGGATCGAGGGGAGCCGCTACCAGACGCGACGGTTATCGCCAGCCATTTAGGTTGGGATAAACAACGGGTCTATCAGCTCTTGCACGAAATGATTACCCAAAAACTAATGGTGATTACGACCGTTACGGATAGTCAGGGGCAAAAACAAGACGCCTATGATTTTCGGTTGTTGACGGAAAAGCTTAGCCAGTTAGCAGTGAAAACGACGCAACAGGTCGTTAAACAAACTGCTAGTAATGATCGTTCGGCAATCTTCAATCAGATCGAAACCGAATTTGGTCGGCCGTTATCACCATTGGAAATGGAGAGCATCACTCAGTGGTTAGATGAAGACCACTATCGCCCCGAGTTGATTCAATTAGCCCTGAAAGAAGCGGTGTTGAGTCAAGCCTATAGTTTGAAATATATGGATCGAATCTTGTTGAGTTGGGAGCGTAAAAACCTGAAAACAGCGGCGCAAGTTCAACGTGAAAAAGAACGACAAGCGCCACGCCGGACACAGTCGGCAACGACGCCAACCACGGCCATTCCCGATGTCCCAATCTTTAAGTTAACGGATGATTAGGCCGTGTTTTTCTAATCGTTAGTACAACCTATCAGTCTGGAGCTTGGCTTCAGGCTTTTTTGTTGTTAGAAGGTTTATCATTGGCTTTAAAAATATAACATGGGATACTCTTAAATATAGTTAGCCGGCTAATTATATTCAGAAAGAAGACAGCTTATGGAAAAATTTACGTTTGTCGATCGTCTTGATAATCAAAGAATTCAATTACTGAATAATATTTCGGAAAAGGATTCTGAGATAACTGAACTATTTCTTGATTTTCAATGGGGCTATCGGAATATGCAAAAGGTCTATGATGATGTCCTAGATAAGCATGGGCTTAGTGAGTCACGATTTATTATGTTAATGTTTTTAAGACAGGCACCTCATAACGAATTATTGCCATCCGTTATTTCGGAAAAACTAGGGGCCACACGAGCAACTGTTAGTAAGCTACTAAAGGCAATGACGCTTAAAGGATGGGTTGTAAAGCAGGCATCAGATACCGACAAGCGCTCTGTGTCGGTGAAACTTACAGAGAATGGGGTGAAAGTTCTACAGGAATTTTTACCGCAAAATTTCCACACGATTCATCTGTTACTTGGCGAGTTGACTCATGAGGAAATCGAACAGTTTTCACATTTACTTGCAAAGATCAAAACAGGTACTCAGAAATGTACACAGGAAATGGAGCAATAAATCATGCAGACAGAAAAAATTAGCTTACTGAAAACTTACTTGAGTTTATATATCGATCATTTTACGGTCTTAGAGAACCTAAAAAAAAGAAGATTCGCCTTATGTGATATTAGATGTTCGTAATGCGCCAGCACAAGTCAAAAAGGATCAAATTAAAGGTGCAATCGCTATGCCGGCGAAGGACCTGGCTAACCATTTGGCGGATTTAGATAAAAGCAAGATTTATGTTGTGTATGACTGGAATGGTGGCACAATCTTAGGGAAAGCGGCACTCCTCACGTTATTGTCGGCTGGTTTTGAAGGATATGAACTGGCCGGTGCAATTGAAGGTTGGAAAGGTATGAATTTACCGGTTGAAACCTTATAATAATTTAACTTATTAAGCGGTCGGCTGTTGAATCTGACTGCTTTTTTATAGGTTGAATTCAAAAGGTAATTAAAGTGGTTGGCTATGAAGAATGGATTAGTGATGCAATCCCTTATAAAAGTGAAGTGAGCGTATTAAAAAAGAATCGTTATTCTCAATCAACTGAGAATAACGATTCTTTTAATAGTTACCTAACACTATCGGATTAATTACCGGAACTAGCGTTGTCATTTTGCGTTGTATTTTTGGCTGACGATGAATCCGTCGTGGTATTGTCATCATTCCCATTACCACTAGGGGTCTGTTCAGTACTGGATGATTCCTTACTGGTACTAGATTCAGTTGTGGATGAGCTGGCCCGAGCTGAACTGGAGCTAGTCGTTACCTGGTTGTTACTGCTGTAGGCCGAAGAACTAGTCGTGTTGGTCGAACCATACTGACTCATTGACGTGGAGTCTGTTGTGGTTGCATCAGAAACGGTTCCAGGATGACCAGTTACGTAATATTCGGTGTTGTTGTTAACCGTAGTCTTCGTTACGGTACTTGGCTGGGTCCAATCGGAATTAACCTTTTTGGAAGCCAAGTAGGTCATTTCGTACTTATAGATCTCTTGGGCAATCTTAGTTTCGGTTTCACTGACGTAATGGCCCGTTTGGAACTGCTTATCGTAACCGGTCCAAACAGAAACGGCATAGTTCTTGGTGTAACCTGTGAACCAGGAGTCCATTGTAGCGCCATCTGGGACCTTATCAGCGTAATCATCTGGATAAGAGTCAGTCCCAGTTTTTCCGGCCTGATAGAGGCCAGAAATTGCCGCTGAACGGCCAGAACCATTTTCGTTGGTCATAACGTCTTTCATCATGTCAGTCAGCATAAAGGCAGTCGCTGCGGACATGGCACGTTTGCCTTGAGAAGAGTAGTTATGGGCCTTGCCATCTTGCGTGACGACTTTTGAAACCAAATATGGTTTGTAGTAAGTTCCACCATTGGCAAAGGCGGCATAGGCTGCGGCTTCTTGCTCGGTTGAAATGTACAACCCAATCCCGTTTTGCAGCGTCAAGGTCTTATCGAATGTCATACCTAAGCCCTTGAGGAAGGTCGTTGCCTTGCTAATACCGACGTTCTGCAGCGTCCGGATGGCAGGAATGTTGCGGGATTCATACAAGGCTTTGCGCATGGTAATCGTGCCTTGATACTGCCTATCCCAGTCGTATAGGTTCTTGGTTGTTCCCGGATAGGTGAAGGCCGTATCCTTAACCGGCTCATAAGTAGGATAGTTCAGGTATTCAATGGCTGGACCATAATCCATTAGTGGTTTAGCCGTTGAGGCACTCGACCGGTCTGTCTGAACGGCTCGGTTTAGCCCAAACGTAACATTCCCTGTTTTCCGGCCCCCAATCATCGCAACAACTTGGCCGTTATTCGGATTAACGATAGTTGACCCAACTTGGAACTTCTTAGAAGGGAAGCTGACATAATTTTCAGAGTTGACAATGTTGTAGAGCTTCTTTTGGGCACTCATGTCGAGGTTCGTATAAACCTTTAGGCCACCAGTTGTGGTGTTGTAGCCCTTGGACTTCAGTTCGGCATAAACTTGCTTGAGGTAGGCATCGATAACCTTAGTATTTTTCACACCAGTACTGGTTGACTTGTGCGTTTTGACCAATCCCGAAGTGATACTGGTTGCTTTAGCTTGGCTTGCTTGAGCTGAGGTAATGACTTTAGTTTCAACCATTGAGTCTAAGACTAAATCACGACGCTTTTGAGCCAAAGCAGGATAAGTCGTGGGATCGTAGCGGGTTGGTGCCTGTGGCATCCCGGCTAACAAGGCCAACTGAGCCAAGCTTAGATGTGTGAGCGTGGTCCCGTAATAGTATTGCGCGGCCGTTTGCATCCCATAGACCCCATTGCCCATGTAAACTTTGTTGATGTAATATTCCAAGATTTTTGCCTTGGAGTATTTATGATCAACCTTTAAGGCCAACCAGGCTTCTTGAGCTTTACGTTTTAACGTTCGGTCCGAAGCGGCGGTTGAGAAGACGGACAGCTTAACCAATTGCTGGGTTAATGTACTGCCACCTTGCATTCCTAATGAGGATCCGGTGAAGTTTGCAAACGCAGCCCCGACAATCCGAATGGGGTCAACCCCATTATTTTTATAGAAACGGCGATCCTCAGTGGATACGACCGCTGCGGCTAGGGTTGCAGGAATGTGCTTTGCCTTAACGTAAGTCCGGTTTTGGGCGCCCATTCGTGAAATAACGTTGCCATTGGCATCGTATATTCTTGTAGAAGCGTCACTGGACAGGGCACTCTGGGTGACCTTAGGTGCACTTTGGGCGTAAAAGAAGAACAGGCCGGCTCCGGCAAGAATGGCGAAGACGCCAATAGCGACGACGACGTACAAAATCCGGCGAAAGGTCCGCCAACCGGTATGTGGCCGTTTGGGGCCAGGGGTACGATCAGCGTTACGACTCATCCGGGTTTCCCGTGGTGAATTGTTACTAGACATGGTAATCTCCTTTACGTTTCAGCGTAGTCACTAGACTCGTTAGTTTATGAGAGTAATTGATCTACGGCCTTAAGATAGGGAACGGGCAATTGTAGCTCAGCGGGAATTTGAATCCCATCTTGCGCGATGGTTGCGTAAGGAATGGACTTCCGACCGCCTTGCTGTTGCGCGTCCCAAAAAGTAAACAGATCTTGCGCACGGTACAAGTAAATCTCCTGACGGGTGACGAACTTGATAATAGCAAAACAAATTCCCCCCTGGGTTGTACAAGCACGCATGTGGTCAATCTGATGTTGATGAAAGTTTTGAAGTGGAAACGACGTTGTATTACGGGTTTCCTTAGCATCAAAATCTAAATAATGACCCCGATAGACACCATTATAATCGGTGGTAGAAGCGGTACTAAAGTAGGCTTCTTTAATCACGGCGGCACTGCGTTTAGGGTAATCCACCTTTACAATGCGAATGGGAGTAGGCTTTTTATGAACCACAGCCACGCCATTGACTTCGTAATACGTGTTACTCTCATTGAGCTCCTCTTCTAGTGTCATACCGCGTTTACCGTAGTTGGTGTTGGTACTAGAAAACTGGGACCCGATTTTTTTGGCTGGTGCACGGTAGGCATGCCCATTGGGATACCGAATAGTCATAAACGCTTCACACTCCTTGTTTTAGCGGGCATTTGCTCACCAGATTGTGGGCCAGTTATTGACATTATACCAAGCTCACTCGGAAATAAAAACTCCTAAACGCGGCTTTACTGATGAAAAAAGCGGATTTTAAACGGATTTTAATTGCCCTTAACGTTTTTTTTCGCTACACTGATAAGGAGCCGTCAGAAAGGGGTGGCTAAATGAGTCGCTTATGGTTAACGGGCTATCGGAGCTATGAACTGGGCGTCTTTGGTAGTCAGGACCCCAAGTTGTTGGTGATTAAGGATACACTTAAAAAACTTCTAATTGGTAAGCTTGAAAATGGCATGGATTGGCTGATTACGGGCGGCCAGTTAGGGGTTGAGCAATGGGCTGCTGAGGTGGGTCTGGCGTTAAAGCCGGATTATCCAGAGCTTAAAATTGCAATGATGACCCCATTTGCTGAATTCGGGAGCAACTGGAATGAGAATAACCGGGGGACGTATGCCCAACTAGCTAGCCGGGTGGATTTCCACCAATCGGTTAGTGAGCAGCCCTATCATGGACCCCAACAGTTAAGAAACTATCAAGAATTTATGCTGACCCATACGGATGAGGCAGTCATGGTTTATGATTTAGAGGTTGAAGGGAAACCGAAGTATGATTACGAGGCAATCACGCGATTTGCTGAGCAGCATGCTTACCCCCTGACGTTGATTGATATGGATTGGTTACAAGAAAGTGCCAATGAATATCAAGAAAATTCAAATAATGGTTCCCAATTTGAATAAAAACTGGTATTATAGATATCGCCGGTTTGATTACGATAACGAGGTGTAATGATCGATGGAAAACGTTAATTTTACTCCGAAGGAAATTTTACAAAAGCAATTCCGCCAAAAAATGCGCGGCTATGACCCTGATGATGTCGATAGTTTCTTAGACAATGTCATCAAGGACTATGATGCCTTTGTGAAGGAGAATCAACGGCTTCAAGATGAAAACGAACGGTTGTTGGCAAAAGTTGACGAGTTGACTCGTCAGGTTCAAGTGGGTGCAAGTCAACCCCGCGCTGCTGCAACTAGCCCAGCTTCTTCAAATGTAACCAACATGGATATTTTGAAGCGGCTTTCCAATTTGGAACGGCACGTTTTCGGTTCACAATTAGATAATGATCCAAACGAGTCACATCGTTTGTAGAATTATAGACTGGTGTAGATCCTGAGTAATCGCGGTCGGCTTATGTCGGCTGAGGAAAGTCCATGCTCGCACAGGCTGCGATGCCTGTAGTGTTCGTGCTCGGTGAAAAAATAAGCCGGGGGACGTTAGCAATAGCGTTACGGCGGGAAAAAACGGCTAAGGCTTCGGCTATGCTTGAGTATCCCTGAAAAGTGCCACAGTGACGATACGCCTAGGGAAACCTAGGCGGTGGAACGCGGTAAACCCCTCGAGCGGGCAACCCAAACTTTTGGTAGGGGCGCTTCACATATGGAATTGAACGAAATGTGGGGGGAGAGGAAACTCTCGAGATAGATGATTACTGCCAGCTGATCGTTTGCCTGAAACGGTTGGGTGGTACAAAACATGGCTTACAGGGATTTACACCATGTCAGGTGGGTGGGAGCTTGCTCCCACCTTTTTTTATAGCGATAATTGGGATAAACACCCATTTGATTAGAAAATATAAGGAGGACGTCATGAAGACTTTTCATTTATATGCAGCGACAGCTAGTGGGATTGAGGCAATTGCTGGGCGTGAATTGCGCGAGTTAGGCTATGAGACCCAGGTTGAAAATGGCCGTGTCCGGTTTGATGGGACGATCAAGGATATTTTGCGGGCCAATTTGTGGCTCCGGACAGCCGATCGGGTGCGGATCATTGTGGCCGAGTTTGATGCGGTCACTTTTGACGAATTGTTTGAAGCCACTAAGGCAGTTGCCTGGGATGAATTGCTTCCCATGGATGCCGCTTTTCCGGTAGAGGGTCGTTCCAAGAAGTCACAACTACACAGTGTCCCTGATGCGCAAGCAATCGTTAAGAAAGCCGTTGCAACGAAACTAGCGGCCGTTTATCATCGCCGTACCCGAATGCCAGAAACGGGCGCACTGTATCCACTAGAAGTGATGATTGACAAGGATCATGTCATGTTGACGTTAGACACGACGGGGTCTAGTTTATTCAAACGGGGCTACCGTGTGGGTAAAGGAGGCGCGCCGTTGAAGGAAAACATGGCCGCAGCGTTGATCGCTTTAACCAGTTGGCATAAAGATATGCCGTTTTGGGACCCCGTTTGTGGCTCTGGGACGATCCCGATTGAGGCAGCGCTAATTGGCCGTAATTTAGCCCCAGGATTCAATCGAGATTTCACATGTGAAAAGTGGGACTGGGTACCGCAAGAACTCAGTGATGAGGTCCGGGATGAAGCGGATGCACTGGCAGACTATGACACGCCCTTACAAATTTTCGGTAGTGATATCGATGAGAAGATGGTGGCGATTGCGAAGCGAAACGCGCAAGAGGCTGGCTTGTCACAGGATGTTACTTTCAGTCAGTTGGCGGTCCAAGACTTTAAGACTGAACTGAAACACGGGGTGATTGTCGCTAACCCACCATATGGGGAACGGTTGAGTGATCAAGCCAGTGTTCGTGAACTGTACAAACAAATGGGGCAAGTCTTTAAGCCACTAACTGATTGGTCTAAATACATCTTGACGGCTGATTTGGAATTTGAACATTTCTATGGGCAGAAAGCGACCAAGACCCGGAAGCTCTATAACGGGGCTTTGCGGACGGACTACTTCCAATTCTGGGCACAACGGCAACCGCGACACAATCGGTAAGGCCAATGATTGAAGCGGACTGTATTTTTTGTCAAGAAACAGCGGTCGTGTTGGAAAATGACTTGGCTAAGGCCTTTTGGGACATTCACCCGGTTCGCAAAGGCCATTTATTAGTAGTGCCCAAACAGCACTATGCAACGTACTTTGATGTACCATCGGTCACACGGCAGGCGATGGATGCTTTGGTTTTTGCGGCTAAGGATCTACTAGATACGCGTTATGCTCCGGCGGGGTACAATATTGGGATTAATAGTGGTGCGGCGGCCGGCCAGACCGTCATGCATGCCCATATTCATGTCATTCCACGGTATACTGGAGACGTGCGCGATCCGCGTGGCGGCATTCGCAAGATGCTACCGCACGCCATTCAAAAACGTATGTCATAAAAATTAACATTCGATTTAAAAGGGACAAAATGGCGATTATATCGCTATTTTGTCCCTTTTTTGTGGTTGCTTAATGGTCCAAACAACGCGAAAGTGAAAATTTAATGATGACTTTCTTCAAAAATGGTGTTAGAATTTCTAACATCAAGGGCAGAGAGGGCGTTGATGATGAATTTAGCAAACACGGCATTTGTTTTAATCGCAAGTATCCTAGTCTTATTTATGACCCCTGGACTAGCATTTTTCTATGGTGGCTTAGTTTCTGAAAAAAACGTCGTGAATACGATGTTGTCCGTTTTTATCATGACGGGACTAGCCATTTTGTTATGGGTAGCCGTGGGATATTCACTGGCCTTTTCTGGTGATATTGGTGGCGTAGTTGGTAATTTGCATCAGGCGTTGATGACGGGCGTTAATTTAACGAGCTTGACGGTCAATCATATACCATTGGGCGCCTATGCCTTATTTCAAATGATGTTTGCGGTTATTACACCAGCGTTGTTTGTGGGAGCGGTCGTTGGCCGTATTCGGTTTAAATTCTTATTGTGGTTTCTAATCGCCTGGTCTCTTTGTGTGTACTATCCAATGGTCCACTTAGTGTGGAGTCCAGATGGCTGGTTAGCCAAATTAGGTGTCTTGGACTTTGCTGGTGGAACCGTCGTGCACATTAATGCTGGGGTGACGGCGTTGGTCTTGTCAGCATGGCTAGGACCGCGGCTAACGAAGCCTACTACGGCACGTCACTATAATTTACCGTGGGTGTTATTAGGAACAGCCATTTTATGGATTGGGTGGTACGGATTCAATGCTGGTAGTGCGTTAGCGGTTAACGGTGTGGCACTGCAAGCGGCTTTGACAAGTACGGTCGCCACGGCTACAGCCATGATCGTGTGGATGCTGCTAGACATGTGGACGACCGGAAAGCCAACCTTAGTGGGTGTCTGTACGGGGACGTTATGTGGCTTGGTCGGCATTACCCCGGCTGCTGGATACGTGACGATTTTAGGTTCGGTGGCAATTGGGGCCCTGGCAACGTTAGCCAGCTTTGGGTTTGTAACCTATCTGAAGCCCCGACTGGGGGTGGATGATGCGCTCGATGCCTTTGGTTGTCATGGCATTAGTGGTATTGTGGGTAGCCTGTTAACGGGAGTCTTTGCGACAAAAGCAGTTAATCAAACGATTGCCGCGAATGGCTTGGCTTATGGCGGTGGTTGGCATTTACTGGGTATCCAAACGTTGGCGACGATCATGACAATTGTCATTGTCGCAGTGATGGGCAGTCTTCTGATAGGTCTATTGCGGTGGTTAATGCCAATGCGGGTGGATGCGCAAGAAGAACAACTCGGACTTGACCAAGGGGAGCATGGGGAACGGGCCGATTACACGGTTGGCCTCAGTGAACGCTTAACCACAGAGTTTCAACCGGACCAAGAACGGTTTGCGGGTGAATTCAAAGGACAACTTCAACGGTTGCAGGGGCATAGTAGTAACCGGCATCATGAAAAGAATCATTAAAGTTAGTGACTTTATTAAGCTTAGTCGAGATGATTGCCGAAATCGCAAGGACCTGCTAAGCTAGAGATGTGGTTAGGGGCCACAAATTTTGCATATCTAGTTTGGGGGGAACGAAGATGACAGGAGAAAAAATTGCGGTCATTATTTTCGCAGTATTAGCAGTCGGGTTGCTAAGTCTCGTACTCATGTTCATGAAGTCGGCGCTGTGGGCGGTTGGTTTTCCAATTGCTTTTGCCGGCTTGGGATTACTTTGCTACGGGATTGAACATCACCTGGAACGCAACCGCTCAGACAATCACGATTTGAAAACAGACTAAAATAAAGGAGGCCAGTGAGCCTCCTTTTTTCGTACATTTGATGGGGTTAAGCTTGCATGATGGTACGAGAAAGTAAAACAACCAATTCATCAGTGTGTTCTTGAAAGCCTAGGTTACGGAAACTGTCGATAACGGCACTGAGTTGCCCACGGACAGTTTTTAAGCGTAGGCATACGGTATTTCTTTGGAGCTGGCGTGTTTTGTAGCGTGACTTTACAATCTATAGTCGAACTTGCTAGAATTAAGCCAGCTCGAAATGACAAAGGGGACGGTAGAATGGCAACACGAACACAGCTAGTTGAATTGGTAACAATGGTGATGGTGACAGATCCCGAGACACAACGTGTTTTGGTGGAAGACAAGGTTAATGTGCCTTGGAAAGCCGGACATAGCTTTCCGGGTGGTCATGTGGAAGTTGGCGAACCCTGTGCAACGGCCGCGATTCGCGAGGTTTTTGAAGAAACGGGTCTTCGATTATCTGGCGTGACTTTTTGCGGTACCTGCGAATGGTTTGACGATGACCGCCAGCACCGTAAGCTGGGCTTGCTGTATCGGGCCTCAAACTTTACGGGAACCCTAAAGGCTAGTGCGGAGGGTCAGTTAAGTTGGCTACCAATCACGGCCTTAACACGAGAAAACAGTGCCGCTAGTCTACCGGAATTCTTACAGGTGTTTACTGGCACGGCATCAACGCTGGTTAGTGATTCGTGGAATGGTAATTTACGAATTGACGATTAAACAGTGCTGACAATCGGTGGACTGCATAAAGATATTTTTATGGTAAGCGATTACATTTTCAAGTAAAATAGAAGTGTCAAGTAGATAGATAAAGGGAGCGATCATGATGAAATCAACTGTTCAGACGCAACGCTGGTACGGTTACTTCTTTATCGGGTTAAGTGTCGTCGCCTTAATACTAACGGGCTTAGTGACCATGCCGCTGATTGATCGGGCACTGTTGCTGACGACAGCCTTAACACTTCTGGTCTATGGTTTGACTTATCAACCGCGGATACGTCGTAGCTGGTGGCGACTCTTGCTGTGGGTAAGCGTGGGTGTAGGTGTGATTGATCTGGGATTAACCATTACGGTAGCACCAGTCTTACTGACAGCGTTTCTGAGTTTCTGCTTACCATTTGCGTTTTTAAGCGTCCTGCTGGGCTTCTTAAAACGCCGGATTCAGACGACGTAAAAGCGATATTAAAAAATGCGTTTGGGACTTAACGGTCCTGAACGCATTTTTTAGAGTTTAAGCAAAGAGGGTAACCAAAATGTCCCAAGTCATATGGGTAACGATACCTGGCCATAGTGAGTGACTGCAGGCGTATAACCAGCCGAATAGGAGACCCAGCGCAAAAACAGAGATCAGGTTGCCTATCCAACTGGTCAGGCTCATTGCTGGTACGGTTGTCAGGTAACGGGGGATGTGTAGGCTGGCGAAAGCGATAGCTTGCAAAACGTTGGCCGTCGTCAAACTGGTTTTCTTTAGTAGGACGTTTAAAAAGTAACCACGGAAAACAAATTCTTCAGTGATCCCAACCACGAGGAAATAGCGTCCCCAGTATTCAGGAATAAAACCGTGAGCAATCCGCAAGCCGTGATGTGCTAACCAAAACTGGAATAATAAATAGACCACGACTGCGCCAAAGACCAGGTAGCCAGCGGTGAAGCGCCAAGCCACTCGCCACTGCTGGGAATTAGGGACGGTCAATTGTTGAGCGGGCGTTTGATGTAAGAACCACCAAGCGGCCCCCAGCCAAACAATGAGTTTGATGAGATCTAGCAGGATCTCTTGGGACCAGCCGGCAAAATGCCGTTGGATAGGCTGGTTGAGACCAATCTGAACAATAAACCATAATAACCAAAAACTAATAAACTGCACGACTAAGCGTTTTGCGGAAACGGTGTGCGTTGCGGTCATAAATAAGCCACTCTTTTCTAAAAAGATCTTTAAACATATTGTAAAACAAAGCAACGATTGTGACTGTAAAGTTTCCGTAAGGATTGCTATTTTCAAATCAATGTTACTGGTGTTTACATTTGATGTAATCAGTGTTAACATTAAAATGTAATTCGTGGTACGGACGCGTTTGAGGGGGGGATTAAGATGGTTACACAGCCTTATCATCGGCAAAATTTAGCAGCCGCTATCCAGCAGGTTGCTCGTCAACAACTAGAGGAAGCTGGGGCCAATCAACTCTCATTGCGCCAAATTGCTCGAGTTTTAGCGGTTACCCCCGCGGCTGTTTATCGGCATTTTCCAGATAAAGCCAGTCTATTAGCTAACTTGAAAACGACTATCCAAGCAGAAGTCACTGCGACTCTGCGGATGGGGGTCTTGGACTCGGCCGATGCACCAACGATGCTTCGGCAAATGGTGACGAACTTATTAACCTATCAACACGATCATCCATATGGAATCCAATTTGTTTTGACCGGAGATTTATCGGTACCGCAGAGTTTAACCACCGTTGTGACTTTGTATGTGGCGCAGCAACAACTAACGCTTGAGCCACAGTCGGCTGCATTGGCCGTGTGGACCTATCTCGTGGGTGTTTTGGTCCTATTACCAACCATCCCCGTTGATGAAAAACAGGTAACTAACCAATTAATCAGCCTATTGGGTGGATAGGCGGTTGAAAGATTGACGGAGGGCAGATGAAATACTTTACTTTCAAAAAGTAAGTGATAAACTGAAATAGTGCATTAAACTTAAACATAATTTGCCCATTACCGGGTATTCTAAAAAGCGAGGTTTTTTACCATGGAAACAAACTTTATCGATTTAGCCAAGAAACGGCGGAGCATTTACGCACTGGGTCGCAATGTGAAGCTATCAACTGATGAATTGACGGATTTAATCAAAACCAATATGAAGCAAGCACCAACGCCGTTTAATAATCAAACGACACGGGCGGTGATTTTATTCGGCGACTCACACGAAAAGTTGTGGGACATCGTGATTAATCGTTTGAAACAAGAAGTTCCCGATGAAGCAGCTTTTGCGAGAACAGCAGCGAAGATTAATAACTTCAAGGCAGCCTTTGGGACAATCCTGTTTTATACGGAGACGAAGACGGTTAAAGAATTCGAGGATAACTTCCCACTATATGCGGATAACTTCCAAGATTGGTCTGAACAAGCTCAAGGCAACGCCCAGTACTCTGTTTGGACTTCTTTAGCCGAAAATGGCTTAGGGGCTAATCTCCAACATTACAATCCACTAATTGATGATGAAGTCCGGGCTGCCTTTAACATTCCTGCTAGCTGGCGGTTACGGGCTGAAATGGACTTTGGTTCGATTGAAGCACCAGCCGGTGATAAGGAATACATGGCTGACGATGATCGTTTCTTAGTTTTCAAATAACTTTAAGCAAAAAGCAAAAGGACTCCGAATCACGCCGATTGGCGGGTACGGGGTCCTTTTTGTTTGGGACAATGTCCAGTAAGCAACTTTACCAGGTAAGTTATGCTAAAATGAAAACGGTAAAGCTCTTTCTTAAATGAGGAGGTTCATGCGAACATGGAAAAACAAATTGCTATTATTGGTGGCGGGATCGTCGGTGCGACCGCTGCTTATTATTTAAGCACCTTACCGGGGGGTCAACAGGTTAAAGTGACCTTGTTTGATGATGGTCTAGGACAGGCCACGACGGCTGCGGCCGGTATTATTTCACCTTGGCTATCTAAACGGCGTAATCAACAGTGGTATCAGCTAGCAAAGGCGGGGGCAGATTTATATCCCCAACTGATCCATGATGCCCAATTAGGGACGGATGTTTATCAACAAACTGGGACCATTGTTACGAGAGAAATTCCCACGGATTTAGAGCTGCTATTTGACTTGGCCCAAGAGCGACGGCAAACGGCGGTCACGATGGGGTCAGTCACAACGTTGACGGCTGCTGAAGTTCAGGCCAAGATTCCCTTACTGGCCAATGCCCAACCGGGAGTCTTTATTAGTGGTGGTGCTCGGGTAGATGGTGCGGCCTTAGTTGCCGGTCTATTGGCACAGGCAACCGCTAAGAATCTGACCATTCGGCGAGAACGGGTTCACCTAACGGCCCAGGGTCAAGTGGTCACATCATTGGGTGCTCGGCAATTTGATCGGGTAATCGTTGCGGCAGGAGCTTGGGCCAAGGAACTGTTGGCGCCGTTAGGTATTACGGCTGATGTGCGACCACAAAAAGGCCAGTTAATTGAATTGGCCGTTAAGGATTATCCTATCCAAGAAAACATGCCAGTATTGATGCCGGAAGGTGAACGGGATTTTGTTCCGTTTGGTCATGGTAAATTAATTGTTGGCGCGACGCATGAAGATGACGGCAAGTTTAATTTACAAGTGGACCCAACGGTCACCGCGGATCTATTTGCGAGTGCCCAACGACTAATGCCGTCATTGACGACGGCTAATATCACGGGGACCCGGGTTGGTACACGGGCTTACACCAGTGATTTTGCCCCCTTCTTCGGACCAGTCCCCGATCATGAAGCTATTTTGGTGGCTTCAGGCCTCGGCTCATCTGGCTTGACGACCGGACCACAAGTGGGTCGGTTGTTGGCAGGATCGGCGTTATATGGTGGAACTCCGGATTGGAGCGAGTACGAGAAGCCGTTAGCCACTTATTTGAAGCCCTCCGCAGAATGAAGCGCCTGATTAGCCAGTGTATGGGCACCTTGATTTTGTTTTTCCGGCACCCATTGGGTCAGCACCAACTGAAAGGGTGCTTGGGCTTGTAATAAGGCATCAACTAGGGATTGGTAGTGTTTGGCATAGTGCTTTGCCAAGCTGTCACTGACCAGTTGACTGTCTGTGTAGAATAAGACGGTGACTTGCGCTGGATCAGTAACCACGGCTAATAGACGTTCGAAGCCGATACGAGCGGTTTCAAATTCCGCTTGGTGATTAGTGGTGGCTTGCAAGGGCGTTTTGACCTGCGTTTGCTGATGATCATGGATAATGAGAATGCCACCAGCACTCAGTCCCGTTTGGGGTTGGGTGGCGGCATCTGTATATAAGGTGTACAAGAAGAATCACTCCTATAATTGAACGAGGTGTATAACCCAATGATAACCCAAGAACGACGTTTTTTATATCAACCGAATCCGATCAGCAGTGTCATTAATTGGAGCTGGACCTTCATGGTGCTCTTCATGGGCGCCATTTTCTGGCTAGAAGTGACCCATTTTAATTGGTATACCCTAGGATTCTTTATTGCTTTTGCGGTCCTGTGTTGGGCCGAGATTCACTTTAGAAATATCACCATGGCAAACGGTGTCTTGATGGTTAGTACCGTGTTGAACCACCGGCACTTGGTCATTCCGTTACACCAAGTTAGCAGCGTTCAGGTGTCCCGGTATCGATTGGGAATTGTGGCGCAAGGAAAGATTTATCAATTTTTACTGCCACGAAATTCCGTTATTGAATTGGCCGGATTAATTCAAACAGCCATGGCAGCGAATGAACGTCAGGAGGAAACAGTTTGAAAGATATTGAAATTTCGCAAGCAACAGCCCTAGAGCCCATCGAAAAGATTGCGGCTAAGGTTGGATTGACAGCCGATCAGATTGAACCTTATGGGCACACCAAGGCGAAGATTAATCTGCCATTAGCTAGTCCGCGACCGCAAGGCAAACTGGTACTCGTGACCTCTATCAATCCGACCCCAGCTGGTGAAGGCAAGTCCACTGTTGTGGTCGGCTTAGGGGATGCGCTAAACCGGGCAGGTCATCAAACAGTCTTGGCGTTAAGAGAACCCTCTTTAGGCCCGGTAATGGGACTTAAGGGTGGTGCGACTGGCGGCGGGTACGCCCAAGTGGTTCCTATGGAAGACATTAACCTCCATTTTACTGGAGACATGCATGCTTTGACGGAAGCCCACGATACTTTGGCGGCATTAATTGATAATCACATTCAGCAGGGCAATGCCTTACGCCTAGATCCACGCCAAATTGTTTGGAAACGGGTCTTAGATATCAATGATCGGGCGTTACGGCAAACGGTGATTGGATTGGGTGGTCGGACATCGGGGGTTCCCCGGCAAGATGGGTTCAACATTACAGTTGCCAGTGAACTAATGGCCGTTTTATGTTTGAGTGAGGATTTAAGTGATTTGAAACGCCGCGTTAATCGTATCTTGATTGGTTACAATATGGATAAGGAACCCGTCACTGTCGGGGATTTACAAGTTGGCGGTGCTATTACCCTGTTATTAAAGGATGCCATCAAACCCAACTTGGTTCAGACGTTGGAACATAATCCGGCGATCATTCACGGTGGCCCCTTTGCCAATATCGCGCACGGATGTAACTCAGTGCTCGCCACGCAAACAGCGCTGCAACTAGGTGAGTATACGGTGACGGAGGCCGGATTTGGGGCCGATCTGGGCGGTGAAAAGTTTATGGACATCAAGACACCAGTCTTAGGGAAGACACCTGACGCCGTCGTTATTGTGGCGACAATTCGGGCACTTAAGTATAACGGTGGTGTCAAACGGGCCGATCTAGAAACCGAGAATGTGGCGGCTTTACAACAAGGCAGTGCCAACTTAAAGCGGCACATCCACAGTATGCAGCAGTATGGTGTTCCCGTAGTGGTGGCGATTAATCGTTTCACGAGTGATACGGACGCCGAAGTGGCAGCCTTAGAAGCTGAAGTGGCAGCCATTGACGTTCCCGTAGCGACAACCACGGTATGGGCCGATGGGGGGGCCGGGGCGATGGACCTAGCTGATAAGGTGGTCGCAGCGACCCAACAACCGAGCCATTTTACGCGGTTGTCACCAGAGCATGCCGATCTCATGACACAGATGACGGCCATCACGCAAAAAATCTATGGTGGTGCGCAGGTTGAGCTATCAGCTAAAGCCAAACGACAACTCAAGACGTTTGCCCAATACGGTTGGGATCATTTGCCCGTCTGCATGGCCAAAACCCAGTATTCTTTGACTGATGACGCGCATCAGTTGGGGGCCCCACAGGACTTCACTATCCACGTGCGTGAATTTGCGCCGCGGCTAGGTGCCGGGTTTGTGGTCGCCCTGACCGGAAATGTTTTGACTATGCCCGGGCTTCCCAAACATCCAGCAGCTTTGGATATGGATATTGCCCCAGATGGGACCATTAGTGGATTGTTTTAAAACAATTAGTTAAATTAAAACAGTTGTCGTGTGTGACGAATTCACAGCGATGACTGTTTTTTGGCCTTTTCTGGAATTTGTGGGGGCAGGAGTGCCTAAATGCCAACTTTTCTGGTATACTTTTCGATAACGACTAATAGGAAAGGTGCTCCAGACTCTATGCTGATTGTGGATACAATCTTAATTATTTTATTGGTGGGCGTGGACCAGTTCATTAAACACGCTGTGGTGGCCAATATTGTTTTAGGTGGTGAACACCCACTTATTCCGGGCGTACTATCACTGACGCATTTGCGTAATAACGGTGCTGCTTGGAGTATTTTACAAGGACAAATGTGGTTTTTTGCGGTTATCGCCGTGGTGGCTTTGGGCATTATGGGTTACTTCTTTTGGCAGTATCGGCGAGATCAAAACCACCGATTAGAAGAACTCGGTTTGGCTTTGATGATGGCCGGAACTATTGGCAACTTCATTGACCGATTGACGCAGGGATACGTCGTTGATATGTTCCAACTGGACTTTATCAATTTCCCTATCTTTAATTTTGCCGACAGTTGTTTAACGGTCGGGGTCATTTTAATTGCGATTGGCGTTTATCTAGCTGATCGACGGGAGGCTAAATGATGGAAACAACGGAATTTCAAGTGACAACGACTGAACGTTTAGATAAGTTAGTGGCGGATGCGGTCGCAACGGTATCGCGGTCGCAGGCCAAGCTTGCTATTGAGGCCGGTCAGATCACGGTCGATGGTGCAACGGTCAAGCCAAAGGACAAACCCAAGGTTGGGGCAACGATTCGGGTCAGTCTACCAGATCCTGAACCGTTAGACTTAACACCAGAAGACATCCCATTAGAGATTGTTTATGAAGACGCTGATGTGTTGGTGGTTAATAAGCCGCAGGGGATGGTGGTGCATCCCGCGCCGGGTCATCCGAACCATACGCTGGTGAATGCCTTGCTGTATCACAGTCCTTTATCACAGATTAATGGTACCTTGCGGCCGGGGATTGTGCATCGCATTGATAAAGATACTTCGGGACTACTGATGGTTGCCAAGAACGATCACGCGCATCAGAGCTTGTCTGCGCAACTACAAGCTAAAACAAATCTGCGTGAGTATGTGGCCATCGTCCACGGTAACATTAAGGAAGAAGACGGCGTAATTCGGGCACCACTTGGGCGCTCTCCCAAGGACCGTAAAAAACAAGCAATTGTGGCGGATGGTCGACCGGCTGTGACCCATTTCCGGGTTCTAGAACGATATGGCACGTATACATTAATCGCGTGTCGGTTGGAGACCGGTCGGACTCATCAGATTCGGGTGCATATGGCGTATATTAATCACCCAGTTGCTGGGGACCCACTTTACGGACCGAAAAAAACCCTCAAGGGGGCGGGGCAATTCCTACATGCCCGTGAACTAGGATTCAAGCAACCAACCACTGGCGAAGAGTTGGTTTTCACGGCACCAGTACCCGAGAATTTTGCGAAAGCCGTTCGTCACTTACGGCAGCAAGCCGGATTACCGGTTGACAAAGCAATCTAGGTTTTTTATGCTAAACATACTAAGATAGATCAACGGGTTTGCCGGGTAATCAGGCGGGCGGGTTTCTTCACCAATGTTGCCGAAGAAACGCGCCCGTTTCTGCACAGATGCTCACACCGTGAAAGCTCAAGGAGGAAATAAAATGGTAAAGGTAGTTGTTGACGCCATGGCCATGCAACGGGCCCTGACACGGATCACGTACGAAATTATTGAACGCAATAAGGGCGTCGATGATCTGGTAATTTTAGGTATTAAGACCCGAGGCGTCTACCTAGCGCGGCGAATTGCTAGCCGCTTGCAACAACTGGAAAATGTTACCGTTCCGGTTGGTGATTTAGACATTACGCCTTATCGTGATGACATTGATCATGATGCGCAGACGGAACCAGAAGTAACAGCCGCCAATATTGACTTTTCGGTTGAAGGTAAAAAAGTCATTTTAGTAGATGATGTCTTATATACGGGACGAACGATCCGTGCGGCCATGAGTGCCATTATGGATCTCGGCCGGCCTAAGAGTATTAATCTAGCGGTACTGGTCGATCGTGGTCATCGTGAGTTGCCAATTCGGGCTGACTTTGTTGGCAAAAATATTCCCAGTTCCCAGCGCGAACGAATTAAGGTTTCGGTGAGTGAGATCGATGACCGCGATGCTGTGGAAATTCAACAAGCATAAGACTGGTAAAGGGGCCGATTTTGCATGGCAAAACGTTATTTAATTTTAGAAGACGGCTCGGCCTACGCTGGTGAAGGTTTTGGCGCTGGCGCGACAACGAGTGGAGAAGTCATCTCCAATTTAAATCTATTAGGCTATCAAGAAACCATCACGGACCAAATCTATCATAATCAGATTATTGTTTTTGCCCAGCCAGCGATTGGTAATGTGGGAATTAACCATGACAGCTATGAATCAATTTTACCGACGGCTAAGGGAATGGTGGTTCGCGATGTGACCAATATTTCGACCAATCGGTTATCACGTCTATCGCTCGATGAGTTTTTACAGCAACACAATATTCCTGGCATTAGCGGAATTGATACGCGACATTTAATTCGGAAATTGCGGCAATTGGATGGACCAATGAAGGGCAGTATTGTGGATGTCGCCGATGCCCACGCCTTTGACCAACTCAATGCGACTGTGCTGACTAACCGGCAAGTCGACCAAGTTGCCACGCCGAAGCCTTATCCGAACCCGGATACTGGGAAAAATGTCGTGGTGATTGATTTTGGCCTCAAACATGGTATTTTACGGCAGTTGTCTGAGCGCCGGTGTAATGTGACGGTTTTACCGTGGACAGCCAGTGCCCGAGATGTTTTGAATTTGGACCCGGATGGGGTCTTATTATCGACCGGACCGGGTTCACCACTGGATTTAGGCGATGCGGTGCTAGAGATGATTCGAACTGTCCAAGCAGAAATTCCACTGTTCGCTATTGGATTAGGCCATGAATTATTTGCACTAGCTAATGGCGCAGAGTTGAAGATGTTACCAGTTGAGTATCACGGCAGTGGTCATCCCATTCGGCGGATTGTGACGAACGATATTATTTATGCGACGCAAGGGCAAGGCTACGCGGTAGTCGCCAAGTCAATTGATCGTGACCGATTAATTACCACTTATGTGGATTTGATTAATGGCACCGTGCAGGGATTGCGGCACCGGGATTTCCCCGCTTTTTCCGTGCAATTCTTTGCGGATGGGGCCCCCGGCCCGCATGAAAGCCGCGACTTGTTTGATGAATTTATGGAAGCCATGACGGCACGGGAGGGATAAGCTTGCCAAGTTTAAATGACATACAAAAAGTGTTGATTATTGGCGGCGGACCAACAGAGATCGGCCATGAAACGGAACTAGATAGCGCGACCGTACAAATCATGACGGAATTTAAAAAACACGGTGTACGTACCTTAATAATCGATAATAACCCGTTTTCTGTCGCGCTTGAAGAGATTCAGCCGACCAACATGTATGTCCAGGCGGTGACGACTGAAAATGTTCGGCACATTATTGAAAAGGATCAGCCGGACGCCATTTTACCATCTTTAGGTGGTTTATTAGGTATCCAGATCGCCCAGGAACTCATTGAAGATGGTGACATTGGTCGTTTTGGGGTAACCGTGTTAGGCATGGCACCGGCGACCTTGCGGCAGATTAACAATCCGGCGGCGTTGAACGCAACGCTTAAGGAAATTCAGGAGCCCATTATCGAGGCCCAAGTGGTCAGTACAACTGATGAAGCTATGGGGATGGTTGAGGCCATTGGCTTCCCCCTAATTGTGAAACCCGTGTCGCCGCGGGTGGATACGAACCGCACCATTTGTGAAAATGTCGATGACATGCTGACGGCGTTGAATCAAGGATTCCAGCAATCCCGGTTTGATCAATGCTCATTGGAGCGAAGTGTCGTGGGCTACAAGGAAGTCGAAATGGTTGCGGTGCGGGATGTAGCGGATACAAAGATTCTGATTTGTGGTTTGGAAAATATTGATCCCATTGGGATTCACTCCGGGGATTCAATTGTGGTGACTCCGCCGCAGACGTTAAACGATCGCGAGTATCAGGATCTGCGGGATGCGACATTTCGGATTGCCACCGAGTTGGGGATTGTTGGGGTGTTACATCTTCACTTTGCCCTAAATCCGGCCAACCAGCACTTCTATGTGACGAAGATTGCCCCTTACTTTACACGCGGGGTGGCACTGGCAGCACGAACAACGGGATATCCCATTGCATTAGTTGTGGGGGCATTGTTGTTGGGCCAACGCCTAGTAGATGTTAAGCTGCCCGGTGGTTATGTTAAACAGACCGCGATCATGGAACCGATGGTGGACCATGTTGGGGTACGAATTCCGTTATGGCCGTTTCAAGAGGTGCCCGATGCTGACCAGCATTTAGACACTGTGATGAAGGCAGTCGGGTCGACCATTGGCTTGGGCCGTTCAGTCGAAGAAGCGCTATTAAAATCAGTGCGGAGTTCCCAATTTTCTCCCCGTGACGTTTTACCTAGTGTTAGTAATCTAACGGATGGTGAGATGATTCGGCAGCTGATTCATCCATTGGCTAACCGGATTTTAGTTTTGATTGAAGCTCTACGCCGGGGGTATTCACCTGCCGAGCTGAGTGAGTTGACCAAGATTGATAATTTTTACTTTGTAAAGCTCCAGCACCTGTTGTTAATTGAACAGGCAATCAAGGATCATCCCCTTGATGTTGATGTCTTACAGCGGGCCCGGTACTTCGGGTTTGGTGATGGGATGATTGCGCGTATCTGGCAAACGGATACCGCTAAGATTCGGCAATTGCTGGCGGATGCTCGCATTGCCCCAACGTATAAGATGATTGAACCGACAGCTGGTGAATTTCCGGAAAAGACTAGTGGTTTTTATAGCACCTTTGAGTATGAAAATGAGAGTCAGTCACTGGGAGAGCGGACGGCCTTAGTCTTAGGACGGGGCGGTAATCAACTAGGCCCTAACTCAGCGGCAGAGTATTTTACGACTGAAATGTTAAAGCAGTTAAAACGGGCGGGTTATCACACAATTCTGATGAATACGAATCCCAATGCGGTCGCAATTGCGCCAGAGTTCTCGGACAAGCAGTATGTGGACCCTATTCAATTGGGGGATGTGCTTAACGTGATTCACGTTGAGCACCCGGATATTGTGATTGTTCCCGGTAACCGGCATTATTTAACCCGTGAGTTGAGTAAGTTAGATATCAATCTGCACGTGTTACCCCCAGATCAAGAAACAGACCAACCTGCGCCGGAGATGGCAACGATTGGGGTGAGCCTGTTTGTTCATAATCAGCATAAGTTAGCGGTTGGGGTGATGGATATGATTGCTCCCGGAATGAATAAGGCGTTATCCCAGGTGACGGCATTTCGAATGCCGGCGGAGTTACCCCGTTCACGACGAACAAACTTAGTTGAACAGGCCAAACAAGCGGTTAGTGAACGACAGGTGACCGGGATGGTTCAGGTTCTCTTTGCCCCTAAACCGGATTCAGATAGCCACCAGCTGACCGTGGTGGGTGTGCGACCGAGCCGGCTAACTGAAATGGCGTTTCTTAGCAAAGTAACGGGTGTCAATTGGGTGCGGATGTTGACGCGACAACATATTGGAACGCTAGATGATGCGGAATTATCGGCAATCAAAGTGGACATTCACAGTAATCGAGTTGCGTTAATGAATGCGGCCTTTCCGTTCCGCCAGTTACATGTTTTGAATCGGCCCGGAACCACGGATCAAGAAGTGGGGGCAACCATCGCTTTTGGTTCAAGTGAGGCGTTAACGTTGACCAACCTTAGTGATACGGATGAGTTAGACCGAATTATTAATCGAACTATTTAGTTGTAGTTAGCAAAAAGACGACCTGTCAGTTATCTGATAGGTCGTCTTTTTGCTAGTTAATTTTAGTTGTTAGTTGCAATTAATCGGCTAGCCGAGCAACTAAATCACTTTCAGGTGTGACGTAAACGGTCTTCTGACCGGTGAAAATGACATATCCGGGCTTAGCCCCGTTAGGTTTGTGAATCCGTTTAACGGGTACGTAGTCGACGGGAACGTTACTGGAGTCACGACCCTTGGAGAAGTAGGCCGCTAATTGAGCCGCTTCTAAAATGGTCGCTTCGCTAGGATCTGCATCGTGAATAATGACGTGCGAGCCCGGCATATCCTTAACGTGTAGCCAAATATCGGTGCGCTTGGCAGAATGCAACGTCAATTGATCATTTTGCAAATTGTTTTTACCAATCGAAATCTTGGTACCATCACTGGCCGTGTAACGATCGGGCTTGCTAACTTTTTGCCGCCGTTGTTTTTTGTTTTTCTTCTGGTGATCGTGGTCGCGTAGGTAGCCGCCTTCTTGTAGTTCCAGCCGAATGTCCACGAGATCCTTGGGTGCAGCCAGTTCAATTTGGGCCATAATGTTACTGAAGTAGTCAACGTCAGCTTGGGTCTTTTCGAGCTGTTCATTAACGTAGATCACCGCATTCTTGGCTTTTTGATAGCGTTTAAAGTATTTCTGCGCATTTTGGTTAGGTGATAACTGGTTAGATAGCGTAATTTTTAATGGCCGATTGTCATCGTAAAAGTTGGGTAACGTCACGGCGGTTTCTCCGCGAACAACTTGATTCAGGTAGGTGGTAAGGATTTCACCCTTGATCCGATAATCGTCGGCGTTCTCAGTTTCCGCTAAAGTTCGTTGAAGCTTTTTGAGCTTTGTGCGATTCTTCTTGAGCTCGTTACGAACCACCCGAATTAGGACGCTACCTTGCTGTTGAACACGATCTCGCTCAGCCTTGTCTTCGTAGTAGTGATCGAGTAGCACACTGAGGGTCGGATGTGATTCGGTAGTCCCAGACGTTGGGTATGGGAAGGCAGTAAAGTTGGTCTTATTGTTAACGGTCACGGTCAGCGTTGGCTGCGGGGCGTTAAACCGTTCAAAGAAGGCTTGGAAATGCTTTTGGGCATCGCCACTTGCATGCAGAGCGGTTGCCAGTGCTGCGGCCGTGTCCTTGCCCAGTCCCTGGTATTGATGTTGTAGTGTTTGGGCCAGAACTTCCTGGTTAGGAAACTCGCGAATAGTTGCGGCTAAATCAGTGCGCGGACCTTGGAACGGATCATCCAAATCTTGCTTAGGTGGCATGATATACTGGGCCCCGGGTAACAGTAGGCGATAACGGTTTTGATCGGAGCCTACGTGCTTGATGGCGTCCAGAATTTTCATCGAGGCACTGTCTACTAAAATAACATTACTGTGTCGCGCCATAATTTCAATGATCAATAACAGTTCTTGTTGGTCACCTAACTCGTTTCGTGAAGTAAAGTGTAAGTGGACCACGCGGTCATTAGCCACTTGGGTAATTTCTTTTAGGATGGCCCCTTGAAGATACTTACGTAAAATCATGGTGAAGTTCGTCGGGGTCGGTGGGTTAATGTAAGGAATTTGGGTACTCTGAATGCGGGCATACGTCGGATTAGCTGATAACAAGATCGGGTAATTGTGGCCATTCGCACGAACAGTTAGGACCACTTCGTTAGCATAGGGCTGATTGATTTTGCTAACCCGCCCGGTGGCAATGGTCTGATTGAGTTCGTGGACCATCGCATGGGTAAAAGAACCATCAAAGGACATACGTGAACAACACCTTTCTAAGCAGAAATTTATGTTTAATCGATTAAAAAAACAATACAAAGTAAAGTATACCGGCCTAGCAAGCGAAGTGCAAAGAAGAATACTTATTCGGCAAAATTAAGCCACGATAGTTAGCCAGATTGGCCCTTGTGGTTAGCAGGCGAATCGTTGTAAAATACAATTAAAGGAGTGAGGGTCTAATGAAATCCAGTCTTGAAGCGTTAATTGCGATTAATAAGGTACAACAAACCTTACTCCAGCGAATGACGAAACGTTATCAGCTGACAGTATCCGAGTGGCAACTACTCGACCACATTGGGGGCGGCGAAAATACACAGGAAATTCTAGCCCAACAAACGCGGCTTGATACGTCAACGCTGAGTCGACAACTGAAAGGCTTAGTGGCTAAGGAGATGGTCACTAAGGAAGCCATTGGTCGTGATAAACGGCAACTGATTTACACCATTACAGAACAGGGAACTCAGACAGCCGCGGCCATTAATACGGCATTCGAGGACTTGTCAGACCAGATTTTTGAGCACTGGTCAACTGACGAACGTAACTTATTACAGATTCTTTTAAACCGGTTAGATAAGAGCTTGGACCGGCGACGGGGGTTGCAGAATTAACGAATAGGAGTGACATATTATTCAACAGCGATTAGTCATTATTTCATTAGACGCGCTGGGGAGTCGTGACTTAGACGACCATCTAGCAGAATTACCTAATTTACGGCGATTAGTCGTCACGGGCACACGGGTTAAGCAGGTTCAAGGAATTTATCCCACGTTAACTTACCCATCGCACACGACGATTATCACCGGGCAATATCCCAAGGATCATGGGATCGTTAATAATACCAAACGCCAGCCGCAACGCCAGTCTCCAGATTGGTATTGGTATCAACGGGATGTTCAAGTCCCAACCCTGTATGACTTAGTGCGACGGCAGCACCGAAAAACGGCAGCCTTTTTATGGCCGGTGACGGCGGGTAGTAAGATTACGTATAATCTAGCGGAAATTTTCCCCAATCGAATTTGGACGAACCAAGTCTTGGTTTCTTTGAAGGCTAGTAGTCCCGCTTTTTTGTTACGAATGAATCAAAAATATGGTCACTTACGGCGGGGAATTCAACAACCCGAGTTAGATGACTTTATCACGGCTTGTGCGGTGGATACGTTAAAGCATAAAAAGCCCTGGTTAACGTTGATTCACCTGGTTGACATGGATAGTATGCGTCATCGGTATGGGGTACGCTCTGATGAGGCATTAGCTGCATTACACCGATTGGATCAGCGCGTGGGCCGATTAATCGATGCAACGATTGAGGCAGGCACCTTTGCCCAAACCAACTTTGCTATCTTGGGGGACCACTATCAAATCAACGTGGATCATATGATTCACTTGAATCAGGCCTTTGCCAAACGGGGATGGTTAACCCCAACTACCGCCGGGACAGTGAAAAATGATTGGCACGTTTGGGCTAAGTCCTGTGATGGGAGTACTTATGTTTACACCCGCAATTTTGCTGATCTGAAGACACTTCGGACCCTGTTGGAACAAACTCCTGGTGTTGAACGGGTGAGTGACCAGCAGACGGCCCAAGCGCGCGGCGCTGACCCAACTTGCCGATTTATGGTTGAGGCTCAGGCTGGGTATTACTTCACGGATGAGACTAATCGTGCTGAGGTGGTTGAAGCAGTTGATCCCGATAGTCTGGGACAACCCGATCGGTATCATGGTGTTCATGGTTATGATCCTTTAAAACCCGATTATTTTACGACACTAGTCTTAAATGGGCCTAGTGTTAAGGAAAATCAAACGATTGAACGAGCTGACTTAATTGATGAAGCGCCAACGTTTGCTGCGTTGCTGGGCGTTAAGTTCCCCAATGCATTACCGGGTCATACCTTACTGGATGCCCTTAAGGGGGCGTCACATGAAGCTGACTAAGGAACAGTGGAGCTGGGTCTTTTATGATTGGGCCAACTCTGGCTACGGGATTATCGTGACGACCGCGGTGTTGCCCATTTACTTTAAGGGCATTGCGGCGGCTAACGGGGTCAGTGCGGCGAATGCCACTGCCTACTGGGGGTATGCCAATAGTCTGGGAACGTTACTTGTCGCCTTGCTGGCACCATTTTTAGGGGCGCTCGCCGACTACCAAGGTTATAAGAAGCGGTTGTTAACCAGTTTTTCCATCTTGGGGATGGTGATGACGCTGGGGCTAGCTGTCTTACCGACAACCCAATGGCAGTGGCTACTGGTGGTCTATATTATCTCTGTACTGGGTTATTCTGGCGGGAATCTTTTTTACGATAGTTTTTTGACGGATGTCAGTGATAACCGGTCAATGGATCGAATTTCTAGTATCGGATATGGTTTTGGCTATCTAGGGGGCGTGATTGCCTTCATGTTGTTCATGGTTTTACAGTTAACTCATGGATTCGGTCAATTATCTAGTACCGCCGTTGCCCGTTGGGGATTTGTCTTAGCGGCGCTGTGGTGGGTAATTTTCTTCTTACCACTGCCGTTAAACGTCCACCAGCGGCATTCGCTCAGTGTGACGCAGGCCCCCTTGAAACAAAGCTGGCATCGGGTCTGGCAAACTATTCGGCACTTACGGCAGTATCAACATCTGGCATGGTTTCTGATTGCCTATTTCTGCTACATTGATGGGGTTGATACCATCTTTACGATGGCAACCTCAATCGGGCTAGACATCGGCATTGATAGCACGACGTTAATTATGGTTTTACTGGTTGTTCAACTAGTGGCCTTTCCTTGTTCCATCTTTTACGGCTGGTTAGCTGGCAAAACTAGCACCCGGACCGGAATTTTAATGGCAATTATGGTCTATTTGATTATCTGTGTGGATGCGTTACGGTTACAAACCACAACTGACTTTTGGGTGTTAGCGATTCTAGTTGGTACGAGTCAGGGCGGCATTCAGGCATTATCACGGTCGTATTTCGGTCGAATTGTTCCCAAGAATCGGGCCAGTGAATTCTTTGGTTTTTACAATATTTTAGGGAAGTTTTCGGCGGTCTTAGGCCCCGTGTTAGTCGGTGTTGTCACCCAATTGACCGGTCAATCACGAATTGGGGCGGCTTCGCTGGCAATTCTGTTCATCCTGGGATTAGTGATCTTTTGGTCGATTCCCCGGCAAGCCATAGACAATGCCTAGTGGTTCGACGCGTTTTATGTTATTCTAGATAAACGAATGAAAGACAAAGTAGGTGTAAGAATGAAGATTGCTGTGGTCACCGATAGTACTTGCTATTTGTCCGCAGAAGAGGTCGAACGGTATCACATTCACGTGGTACCCATCCCGGTGATCATTGATGGTCGCTCTTACGATGAAGATGTTGATATTACGACCAGTGAATTCTACGATCGATTACGAAATTCAAAATCATTTCCAAGTACGTCCCAACCCCCGTTGGGTGAAATGATTAATCTCTATGACCAATTGGCTGATGAGGGCTACGATGCCGTGATTAGTATTCACTTAGCTAGCACGATTTCTGGCTTTGTGAACCAACTCAAGACGTTAGCCCCCACGATTGATAATATTCGCGTGATTCCGTATGACTCTCAAATTACGGTGAAGTTAATGGGGTATTTGGCGATTGAAGCCGCTAAGATGGCCGCTGATGGTGCGGAACCCGAAGCCATTATTGCTCGGATGGATGATTTACGTTCAACCATCGGAGAGTATTTTGTGGTGGATGATCTGCAAAACTTGGTGCGTGGCGGCCGATTATCCAATGCCTCGGCCTTTATCGGTAGTGTTTTACGGATTAAGCCCTTATTGACGTTTGACGATGATACGCATGAAATCGTTGCGTTTGAGAAGGTGCGGTCACGGAAGAAAGCATTAGCCCGGGTGGAAGACCTATTTGTTCAAGCCCAATCACAAGTTGACTATCCATTGCGTGCGTTGGTGATTAATGCCAATGACCCCGAGGCCGGTCAAACGTGGGCTGACAAGATTGCTACGCAGTATCCCGAGATTCCCGTAGAACAGTCCTATTTTGGACCGGTCATTGGGGCTCATTTAGGTGAAAAAGCGTTGGCTCTGGCGTGGATGAAGGACTTTGAACGGGCATAGGTTGTGCATGAAGTTGCTCAGTGTGGTATGCTATTAGCTGTAATTAAATTTACGGAGTAGGAAATAAAGCGTCAAGTGCCGGTGGAACGCAATGTGAACACCGGACGAAGGGCAATTGGCCCGCGATTTTATTTCCGCATTGGCCGCAGGAATGTGGCAACTCCCTTAGGAGATGTCTAAATTGAAGACAATGGCAAAAACCCAGCTACCCAAGCTGGACACGTTGAGTATGGTGACGATGGGGGTATTGATGGCTTTGCAACTGGTCATCAGTCGCTTCTCAGTTGGTAATAATTTCATCAAGGTTAGTTTTACCTTTTTGATCGTTGCTTTGATTGCGAAATGGTTCGGTCCCTGGTGGGGGATGCTGACTGCTGCGGTGGTCGACGTGATTGGCACGTTGATGACCGGGGGACCATTCTTTATCGGGTTCACGGTGTCCGCAGTGCTCGGATCTCTGATTTACGCCGTGTTCTTGTATCGACAACCAGTTAGTTGGTGGCGGGTGATTGGGGCGTCTGTCTTGATTGCCTTGCTGGTGAATACATTGTTGAATACGCTATGGGTGACCATCATGTACCAGACCCCATTTTGGAGCTTATTGCCAGTTCGAGCATTGAAGGAACTGATCGTCACACCGGTACAGATTGTGCTGGTTTATCTGTTGCTAAAGAGTCAAGTGATCCAGATGATTCAAGCCCGTTTGAATAAATAACTTAGTGACACCGTTTTGGTTTTTACCGGAACGGTGTTTTTAAATGGGTATTGACAGATTGAGGAGATTAAATTAATTACTTTAACTTATACAAATAAAATAACCACCTCGCCACAACACACCAAAAACTGGCAACTAAGTCCCACGTCCAGTTAATTAGGGAAGGCTCATAACCTTTAACTTTTTCTATCAAACACGCAGTGCTGCTTGCATTGCCTGCTTAATTTCGCTATAACGTAATTATAAGTCTAGTTTCAGGGAGGATAAACATGCACCAGATAAGCCAATTATACGCAAAATACAAAGATATTTTGGCGTATCTTATATTCGGGGGTCTGACAACGGTAGTTAACCTCGTGGTCTTCTACGTCACCGTCACGCTATGGGGGTGGAATTATCAAATTGGGAATGTATGGGCGTGGTTCTTATCTGTGCTCTTTGCGTATTTAACCAATCGGGTCTGGGTTTTTCATTCCCATTTCACCACCATTAAGATGCTGGTTAAGGAAGCCGTTGCCTTTTTTGCAGCGCGCGGCGTTACCTTAATTATGGATATGGGTATCATGTGGATCGGGGTCTCACTCTTACAACAAAATGAAATGCTAACCAAGTTGGTTGACCAAATCGTCGTGGTATTAGCTAACTATTTCTTTAGCAAGTGGTTTGTCTTTCACAAAAGTAAGGCAGCCTCGTCGGTTGACGACTAAAAGCTGGACAATATGTCCAGCTCTTTTTAGTTGGTACGATATCAAAGTTCGTTTTCGGATTACTCGTGCCTTTTTAGAAGTAGTCTGATGAATACCGATAAGGGGAGTTTGGAATCCCTGTAATTTTTATAGACACCGCCAAGATTTTGGGCCCAGCCACCGTCAATGAAGTAAATTGCCACAATAAAAAGCAGTATCCCGATAGTTACATATGGCCAATTCATTAGCCCCATCTTCTTTGTGTAAATTTACAGTGAGTATAGACCGAGTTGGTCTGACTGGCAAAATAAAAAGCGATTGTTCCGCTGGTTTGGGAACAATCGCCTGAGGTCGATATGATTTAAGCGACCACCCGAGCGCGTGAACGCCGGCTGGTAGATAATCGATAATAGAGGGCCACGATGAGTCCGCCAATCATGATTCCGGCGGCATTGGCGAGAACATCATTGATGTCGCTGCTACGGTTAATCAGCCAATGTTGTGATAAGACATATTGGAACGTTTCAATGCTACTACCGACTGGGAGACCTAGGCCACCAACCGTCAGCAGTGATAACTTGGACCAGAACCATTTTAATAGGAGGCCAATCGGCACAGTTAGAATAATATTTTCTAGAAAACCTAAGTTAAAAACGTCCAGTTGCGTCAGGTTAATGTGACCGGTACCTAGGGGCATCACGTATAGGGCGGTTCCGTACACGGAGATCGGCGTAAATAAGATAGTGGCAAGGCCGGTGAAGTAGCCCAAGATAACGAGTGCAAACCAGTGGAGCTTCTTACCCGTCATGATAATGAGCAGGCCACTTAAGCAGGCCGTTAAAGCGATTAATAGTAAAGGTTCCCAGCGCATCGAATCACCTCCGAAAATGATGCAATCATATGGGCGTCGTTTGTTAACATGTGACCATCGTACCGCGGAAAGGTGGCGAACGGGGATTTCTCGCGATGGTTTTAAGGTTTCTTGGTTCCTTTAGAGAAAATGTAAGACTCTGGTCAAAGAATCATCACATTTTTGGGCGGATTTAACGTATTGACGAAAAAAAGAGGCGCGCGCTGTAAGTGTCTGCGTACGTCTCGCTTCTAATTTGTAAGGGGCTTACGGTGGTGAAGTGCCGTTAAACGGTAATACAGGGCCACGACCATACCACCCACGATAACGCCCAGGGTATTGGAAATAACATCATTAATGTCACTACTGCGGTTAATCAGCCAATGTTGTGACAGGATATACTGCGTTGTTTCGAAGAACGTTCCCGCCAGTCCGCCGAGTTCAAGCAGGCGCCAAAGTGACAATTTAGGCCAGATCCATTTCAGCAGAATTCCCAACGGAATTGTCATTATAATGTTCTCAAAGAAGCCAAGATTAAGCATGTCCAAATGGGTGAGATTAACTTGACCAGACCCAGGACCGATAATGTAAACGGCTGTGCCCGTAAAAGCGAGTGGGGTAAAGAGAATGGCACCCAGACTCGTTAAGTAGCCCCAAACTAACCATGTCAGCCAGTGCTTGCGGTAATGAGTCGCTAGGATGAATAGGCCGGTTAACCCAGCCAATAGTAAGATAATGAGTAAAGGTTCCCAACGCATTTCATCGCCTCCAACTGAAGTCTATTTTAGATTAGTCCCATCCTAACGCACATTTGGTTTTAGTGGGTGAATTTGACTCGTGTTTTAGTCTTTCTTTGCCACTTTAGTCATTTCGTAAGTATCTGGTGGGGTTAAATCAGTTGGTTTTCCGCCAATTTCGGGTAGAATTGACTTAGAGAAATCAGTAGGAAAGAAGCGAAGCCGTCAATGTTAAAAGATGATCAAATTGTATGGGCGATTCACCAGATGGAAGACGAGATTGGACCAGTTGGTCCCTCACTGGATTCACGGACACCCTTTCAGTATCTCATTTCGGTAATTCTCAGCGCACAGGCCACAGATGTTTCCGTCAACAAAGTGACACCCATTTTGTTTGAGAAATATCCAGACCCCCAAGATTTAATGGTGGCAAACGTCACGGATGTGGAAGCCATTATTAAGAGCGTTGGTCTATTTCATAACAAGGCCCGTAATATCATTAAAACGGCGCGGATTGTTCATGAAGAGTTGGCCGATGTTGTGCCCACTGATCGTAAGGGAATTATGGCGCTACCGGGTGCCGGCCGAAAAACGGCCAATGTCGTGTTGAGTGATGTCTTTGACCGACCAACTTTTGCGGTGGATACACATGTCTCGGCGATTTCCAAGCGTTTACACTTTGTGGCGCAGAATGCTTCACCACTGCAGGTTGAGCAAAAAATTGTCGGCGTTTTGCCACCAGAAGAGTTGCATCAAGCGCATCACACCATGATTGAATATGGCCGCAAGTATTCGATGAAGCTCACACCAGACAAGGAAGTCTGCCAGTTAATTATTGATTGTGACCAGTTAAATGAGGAAAACGAGGCAACGGTTTAAAGACTACCAGTAGTACCGTTAAAGTAATTGGTATTCAATCGAGATATACTGAGAGCCGGCCTTACTCGTTAACTGTTCATTCAGATTCAATTGCCACATCTGTGTAGCGATAGTCAACTGGTGCTGATTGACGTAGTGCTGAATGTTATCTAAGGTATGTAGAATGCTTCCCATATCGTTCATGGCAGTAGCAACAACGTACTGCCCAGCCGGCCGCCGAACGATAGGAATAGTGGTGACGTCAGCTAAGCTTACGGCTTTAATAATTTGGAAGCTAGCTGTGGGGTAAGCCTGCGCATCACTATTGGCGACTGAGGTGAGAAAGCCTGATTCATGCTTATCCAATAGTTTCAGTGGACCAATAATTTGATAGAAGGCTTGGTATAATGCGCTAATATCGCTATCCGTACAGCCGGCAGACTTCGGTGAACGCCAAAAGGCCATTGCGGGACGTTCAACAATTGTGGGTACTAGTAAGTGGTTATTTTCGTTGAACTTGGGTTGTTGAAATCGTTCTGCCAAGGTATCTTTTAACAACGTTAGGTTATCAATTTCAGTTTGAATGTGACTGAGGACAGTCCTTAATTGTTCATTTAGTTGGGTTGCATCGTTTGTCGCTAACAGTTCTTTAATCGTTGCAAGCGGTAAGTCTAAATGCCGTAATTGTAGAATGAATTTTAGCTGATACAATTGATCATAACTGTAATACCGGTAACCATTATCAGCAATGTGAGCCGGTTTAAACACATCTTCTTGATCATAGAAGAGTAGCGTCCGGCGAGTTGTGCCTGCTAATTCGGCAAATTTACGAATGGTTAACATTTTTTCAAATTCCCCCTTGAGGTGTCCCTTACGTTACAGTTTATACTTTCTTAGTAATGAAGTCAGTTATTGATAACGAGGAGGAACGATTTATGAAAGCAGTTGTGATTGACCATCCCGGTAATACAGATGTCTTAAAGCTAGTTGAGCGTCCAATTCCCCACGCCGATGCAACCCACTCGGTGATGAAGATTCATGCGTTTGGCGTTCACCGGTATGAAGTCTTGACACGCGAAGGTGGGTCTCCAACCGTTAAGTTCCCACGAGTCATCGGCGTTGAGGCTGTCGGTGAGATTCATGAGACAACGGCTGGCTCGGGGTTCAAGCAGGGACAACGCGTGATTACATTAAATGGCGGATTTGGCCGCGAATTTGACGGTAGCGAGCAGGAATATGCTCTGGTTCCCAACAAGACGCTATACACGGTTGATTTTGATGGCGACTGGGTAACGCTAGCGCAATATCCGGAAACCTTCGTTACCGCCTGGGGATCAATTAAAGCACTCCGACTACAGCCGGGGCAAACCATGCTTGTTCGCGGCGGGACGAGTGCTGTCGGCTTGGCGATGATTAAACTCGCTAAGGCCAGTGGCTTGAAGATTGTGGCCACCACTCGCAAACCAGAACGGGCAGACCTATTATCTGCACAGGGAGCCGATGAGGTGGTCCTTGATAAGGACGGGCAATTGCAAACAGATACGATGTATGATGGCATTGTTGACTTAGTCGGCACGGCCACTGTTCATGATTCACTCGCGCATATCAAGGTCGGCGGCACTGCTTGTGTGGTTGGTTTACTTGCGGGGGATTGGGTGATGAAGGACTTCTCACCATTTGAACTACAGAATCGCTATATTACGGATTATGATTCAGGCTTTGTCGATCAGCCAATGATTGATGAGTTATTTGATTTAATCAAGCACAATCACATTGAGATTCCCATCTCAAAAGTTTTTCCACTAACAGAAATTGCCGCCGCTCACGATTATGTGATGGACAACCCGCAGATGGGAGAAGTTATTGTTACTAATGACTGATCAACAAAATGCTCATAGACAAAAGTCTATGGGCATTTTGTTGTCATATTATGATAATCTGGAATAAAACAAAGTGAACACGGGTACGGTATCTTTAGCAATTAATACGATGAAAGGAAAATGTGCATGACGTATACATTTATTGGTGATATTCACTCCGCCGCCGACGATTTAGCGGTTCTTTTACAAGCACCAGCACTTCAAGATAGTCGCTTAATTTTTCTGGGAGATTATATCGATGGCAGCGGATCACGATCTGGAGCCATTGAACCGGCACCGCTCGATACACTGGCTGTATTGGATATAGTTATAGACCGCGTTAAGCAGCATCAAGATATTGCGCTGTTGGGAAATCATGATGACTTTTGGCGACAAACCGCTCGTGGTGATGAGCTAAGTTTTCAGACTTGGCGCTTAAATGGCGGCGCCAAGAGTTGGCGTCGTTTGGGGATTCACTCCAGTAATTCACAAGTCGTGACCGTGGCCTTAAATCGGTCACCACTAGTGAAATATACGAGTTTCTTAGCGGAATTACCGTTGACGTGGTCCACTGATCATCTGCTAGCGGTTCACGCAGGGATTGACTGGGATTATCCGTTGGATCGTCAGGTTCGCGATGATCTGTTGTGGATTCGAGATCCTTATTATTTTGACATGGATAAGTCGTGGCATCGTAATTCGACTGGCAAAGTGATTGTGACCGGTCATACGCCAGTACAAGCGATGTCTCACGATAGCTACGGTTGTATTAAGATGCAGGCCGACGCCCAGGACATACCGCGTTATCTAATTGACGCAGGGAGTCGGTCAGGGGCCGCCAATGGGGGAATATTTGCCTTAACCCTATCAGCTACCGGCGCGGTTGTCGCGCAGAACTGGGTTATTAATCAGAAATTATTTGAAAATTAGTACGATTTATTATTTCTAGTAGTCAGTAGTTGTTATTATTTCTAGTAGTCAGTAGTTGGCTGGTTTGTTATACTGGCAAGAGTGAAAAGAAATCGGGGGAGACGTATTTGAAGACAGTACGAGAAAATGGAATTGATGGGGTTGGGGGCCTCGTGGCCTTTACTAGTTTAGCCGTGGTGTGTTTTATTGTCTGGTTAGCTACGGGTCTAACAACCAGCTGGTTAATCGCCACGCTATTTTACGTAGCCATGGCCAGCTGCTTCTTATACACGACACTGATTGGCAAACAAAAGATTTGGGACCAACAGCTGCCACAGCTCACCTTATCCACTGATACTCGAGCATTGGATATCGGGTGTGGCCACGGTATGGTCCTATTCAAAATTGCCCACCGGCTACCTGCCGGAGGACATATCACGGGTATTGATATCTGGCGTCAACAAGATCAAACTAATAACTCACTGGCTACGGTGACGCAGAGAATTCATGCAGAGGGACTGGATCAGGTCGCCGCCGTTCAGACGGCAGACATGCGCGAGCTACCTTTTGCAGATAACCAATTTAATGCGATTGTTTCTAGTTTGGCGATCCATAACGTCAAACCTAAGACCGGACGGCTGCAGAGCCTGCGGGAAATCGCGCGGGTCTTACAACCAGGTGGTCAGTTGGTGATTGCGGACTTGGGTTTCTCCTGTAACGCTTACCGTCAGGAATTGACCCGTCTGGGGTTCCATGACATTCAAGTTACGAGTACCGGCGTTATCGGCTGGTGGGGCGGTCCGTGGATGCCAACATTGGTGTTACGAGCGATAAGATAATATTTGAGTTTTGATTATGCCTACTTTGTGCGATAACATAAAACAGTTTCAATTTCGGTTAATTAATTCTTAACCATAACTGAAATTGAAACTGTTTTTTTGTTACAGAATTAAATTGATGGCTTACTTGGTCTCCAGAACGGTAAACATGCTTCTTATTATATTAATGGGATAATAGGTATTCACAAGTGAAATATTACCAGTTTCTAATTGTGCCAAGCTGTAATTAACGAGTACTTAAATGTTTTCCCAATATATTCCGAGTTTATAATTGATCTATCAATTCCAATAGTAGCAAGGAGCCAATCTCTGATCAAAACTCTCAGCATATCATGACATACTGATTTGATAAACGGCGTAATATGTTTATCAGTATTATGTGACAGCGAATTTCGAATATTCTTAATCACGGATATCCAGCCGTCAATTTTTTTTAGATTTTCGTCATCCCAGTTTGAGGATGAAATGATTTTATTTACAAGTCTTTGCTCAAATGAGTGGGTCATAACGTATGTGACTTTTTCCCGATAATATATTTTACGATTTCGATGGGAACCATACATTTTTCGATATTCTTTTTCTCCAATAGAGATATCAAAGATGTTTTCTAGCACAACACATTCTGCTTGAAGACATTGGTCTAAATCACCCGATTGTCTAGGAGAAATTGCATTAAATATCGGCATTAGACTATCGTATCTACATATCCATGCGTTAAGTGATTTTATGATAGTTTTCCCCCAATTAGTATCCCGTCTTTGCCAAGTGGATATAAAAGAGTAACGATTTATTTTAGGCGAGGGAACATCAAAACTAAATAATTGTACCTCTTGTAAAATGTCGCGGTCTTTAGTTTGCCCGATAATACGGTAATTAAATTCGTCATTTTTTGATAATAGGTTAAACCAATTACTAACTTGTGCATTGCGTAATAGTAGGCCTTGGACACTTGCTTTTGCTTCAAAGAAATCAATCGAATTTCTTACTAAGATATCGGATGTTAGATGGTCTACATGTTCTTGTGCATTATGGGTTTCTACATCTCTAACTATTTTAAACTTTAGATTTTTAGAATAAAACGCCAGTTGGTTATCATTATCCTTCAATGATGAAATTTTAATGTCTATTTGATTGGCAAACGGATCGTCTAAGAGATACTTTGGACTATTGACATTACCTTGAAGCCAATTTGAAAAGTTCGTTGGAAAGAATCTAAGACTATCGAAACTTGTTTTGTTGGTTACAAAAAAGTCCCCAATAAAGGCCGAAATAACCGTATATTTTAGATAAAATATTTTTTCTTTGTTTGAATAGGTAGTTTGGGATTCTATGACTGCTAATCCACTTAATGATACTTTAACCGGGGTCATAAATTTTTCATCATTTCTGGAGGAACTGTTCAATATACCGGTGCCAAATAGTCTTGTTGATTTGTTCATTGTATTTTCTGAATAGGAATTTGAGACACTCATTGATAAAGATAACCCAGTTTTATCATATTCAAGAGTGCCATTCTGAGTCATGGTAGCTTCGCTGTCTCCCCAAACTGCAGTTATGACAAATGAGGAAAGTTGGGAAATTTTTGAGTTCATAGTATATATCTCCGGTATTAAAGTTTTTACATCTTCTCCAGCCCATGTCGCTGTTCTTCATCAATGATGTGCGTATACAGCCCGGTTGCACTAGTAGAATTTTGTCCCAACTGGGTGGCAACTAATTGCTCATTTTTGGTCGCTAAATAGAGCTTAGAGGCAAGTGTATGACGGAGCTTATGCGGCGTGATTCGCACCTTAAAGGCGCTGGAGTATTTGGCTACCATTTTTTCCATGGAATTGGCCTGCATGCGCGATGCGTGCCCACGATAGCTACTTAAAAAGAGTGCGCGGTCCTGATTCGTTGCGTGGTAGGTTGCCTGCCGCTGGTCAACGTAGGCTTGAATGTAGGGCAGCGTCCAGGGCGCAATAGGGACCGTATCCCGTTGACCGCCCTTACGAATGACCCCAATGGTCCCCGTCTTAAGGTTCAAATGGCGCAGGTCAGCATTGGCGGCCTCTGATACCCGTAAACCGCTACCTAATAAGAGTGCATTAATGGCGAGGTCACGCTGCTTATCGCGGTGAAAGTAGCGCTTCTGGGCTGGCGATAGTTTGGTCTCGTACTGTTGATCAATAAAATCCAAATAATCATGGTCAGTGTGGCCCAGCATTAGTTTGGTCTTTAAATTAGCCGCGCGGGTTGCATAGGTCTCGTTAGTTCGGACTAGGGCAATCTTATGCATCACGTTACGATTAAAGTAAGCCTCACCGTGCTCATCTTCCGTGTCTTCCGTTAAATACTTAAACAAGGAGGAAAGGGCATTTAAAGAACGGTTAATCGTTGGGTGTGTTCGACTACCACGGGCCCCAGTTAGTTTGGATTGGTTTAGCAGGGCGGACTTGTATAATTCAACCGTTTCTTTTTTTATTGTCGCTAAAACCTGAATATCAATTTCGCTGGGGTGGGGCGCTGATGTTAGTCCTTCACTGATTAACCAATTGAAGAACCGGCGAAACTCTGTTAAATATTGATAAAGCGTGGCTGGGGATAATGGAATAGTGGCCTTAGCTTGGTAATATTCTTGGACAAACCAGGGAGCGGTAGCCAATTCCTCATCAATTAATTTCAAATAATGCTGTTTCTCCATAGAAGTGGCCTCCAAACGTATGTTCTGTACTCATATTTTACTGACTTACTGACAGTTATGCAAGTCCCCCAGTCATTTTTAATCAAGTACTCTCTTTAAAATATTTGTTTTAATGAAAGTAGTATTGGCTTTATTAGCCGATCACTTTTAGGAGATTGACCATCTCTGTTAATAAATAAGTCCCACTAACAGTAATGTCTTAGCAATTTTACGCTTAGCAACGCCGATTTCATAGCGGATAATGTGCCTTAAAACGGTCAAACTTCATCAATATTGACTTAAAAATATTGACTTAAAAAGTTCTTGTAAACGCCGTCATATCAACATTTAGCTGAATATAACCGGTACATCTGAATTTAGCAGTATTGGCCAATAGCTATTGACGTTGATTCTAAGCACACGTTCAGCATTCAAATAGACTTGGTCATCACAACGCGTCCGCACAACACGCAAGCCTGATGGCTGATTTATTATGAAACAACAGACAGCATGCAATGACTTAGGAGATAACTGAGTGTGATTGGGTTCAGGCAACCACTCAGGAAAAGCATAAGCAAGCCAAGCGATTTTTGCTGGACAATGTAGCTGATTAGAAGTTATCAGCGTCTGGTTGCTAGTGACCAAAATGCTGGTAAATGATCTAATGTCGTTTAAACAGAATTAAACCGTCTAATCAAAACGAGGGTAGCTCATATGACCTAGCCAAATGAGAATTAATACTCTACTTTACATAATATATATTATCGAAAGTAGAGTGTTAATGACTTTTTGCCGGTTAGCCGCCCGATAACTCCTTAAAAAACCGCCATATGACTTTACACAATTACTGTAAATCATATGGCGGTTTCATTTATTTAGTTTAGCTTTAATCGTGTTAAAATCTCACGCGTTAACGGCGTTAGTTTTGTTGGCAAGTCATCAAGTCCAAACCAGTCGGTTGCGCTAGTTTCGTCATGATCTGGCAACGCTTGTCCCGTTACTTGCAAGGCATAAACTGCTGTGACGGAATCAATTTGATCACCATTGGGATACGTATACTGCATATTGGCACCACTTACGACCGTTAGTAATTGTGGCTGAACACCATCTAAGCCAGTTTCTTCGCGAAGCTCACGTCGAGCCGTGGTTGCTAGATCTTCATTTAATTCTTTGGATCCAGCCGGTAACCCCCATAAGTGATTATCCGTTCGTTCGACCAGCAGCAATCGCTGATCTTGCTGGACAATGGCGGCAGCACCGGCAACGATGAGTGGCTGCTGGCCTAATTTCTGGCGTAAATCTAAGACATATCCCATCAGCGTCACATCCTTTTTAGTCTATTTTATCACGCCAGTGTTGATTGATAAAATCTTGACGGCCACCCATTTCCTCAATCTGATAACGGAAGGGATTCTTACGATAAAAATCTTGATGTTCTTCTTCCGCTGGATAGAAAGGTTGGGCCTCTTCAATGGTTGTGACAATTGGGGCATCAAACTGGCCGTTAGCAGCTAAGGCGGCTTTAGAGGCTTCGGCCACCCGACGTTGTTCAGGATTATTAACAAAGATTACTGGACGGTAGCTATCACCGCGATCTTGGAATTGACCACTAGCATCCGTGGGATCGGTTTGGTGCCAATAAATCTCCACTAGTTGGTCGTAACTAATCACTTTTGGATCAAAGGTAATCTTAACGGCTTCTGTATGGCCGGTCGTATGACTAGCAACTTCGGCATAGGTGGGATTAACCGTATGTCCCCCGGTATACCCAGACACGACGGATTGAATCCCTGGTTGTGTATCAAACGGTTGCACCATACACCAGAAGCAGCCGCCGGCAAAAATAGCCGTTTCAAATTCACTCATTTAAATTCCCCCTCAGCCAATTATCTATTAGTCCTTAAACAAAGCGTCAAAACCATGGTAACCCTGTGTTTCCAGCTCTGATGCTGGAATAAACTTTAGTGCAGCAGAGTTAATACAGTAACGTAACCCGCCAGCTTCTGTTGGACCATCGTTGAAAACATGACCTAAGTGTGAGTGCGCATCCGTACTCAACACCTCTTGGCGAATCATGCCAAATGAATGATCGGTATTCTCCTGCACGTTTTCAGCATCGATTGGTTTGGTGAAAGATGGCCAGCCACACCCGGCGTCATATTTATCAGTCGAGCTAAATAGCGGCTGTCCGCTGACAACATCGACATAGATCCCTGGCTGATCAAATTGATCGTACTTCCCAGTAAAGGCTGGCTCCGTCGCTGCCTTTTGGGTGACCGCATATTCCTCAGCAGTTAAGCGTTGCTTCAGATCTTCTTGACTCTCATGCTTGTTCATTCAAGTTCCTCCAATCAATTGTGCACAATTTAAGGTACTTCTTTAAGTCTAAATAAATTCAGCAGAAACACAACTATTTTGCCTTATCATTTATAAATTAAATTATACAATCTAAAAAGTCGAGATTTTTAATCCCGACTAATGAATCTAATTTTAATTAGATGCTTGACCTGCAGGGGTTTGATAGCGTAGCTTGACACCCTGAATATCAACCGGTTGAATGCCCTCACTACGGTTTCGATAGTACATAACGCTGTGCTTATCGGGATTATGTGCTAATCCCATAACGTGTCCCAGTTCATGCTCCGCCACGGCCAGCTGATTGGCTCGAGAATAGTTATATTCGCGTAGCAGTGCAGCATTAAGCGTGGCTGTAGCCCGTTGCAAATAACTTTGTTTGGCTGTGTATTCGGTCAAACCGACATCTTCTCCTAGCGCGGCCGCTTCATGTTTAGAAGCGACCTTCAACGTTACTTGTGCCGCACTTGCCGAGTCTGCTTTTTGAAAATGAAAAGCCCCTGTCTCGTTCCAGGCTTTAATAGCTTCTTGCCAAATTCTCCGGTAATACGGTGACTGAGCACTGATCGTGTAAGTGGCATGATCGGTGCTAAATCGTTCTGGACCAAAAGGTGTGCTGCTAGCGGATGCCGAGCTCCCACCAAGCTGTGTGACCATCAACAGGATTGTAACGACAGCGATTAGACTACCACGATACCAGTTTTTGATCATATGACCATTCCCTCTCTCGAAGGAAACTGACAACATCTACCATCAATCCGTATTATAAAGAAAGCACCAATTAAAGCGAACAAAAGCGCTCCAAACCAATCAAAAATTGGTTTGGAGCGCTTATAAGAATTGTTATTGACTTTTCAATTAAGCATTGAAAGCAGCTGTCAGTGGTGGCACCACTTGCTTCTTTCGGGAAACGACGCCAGGAAGACTAGCCCGGTTATCCGTCAAAGTCGTATTAAAGGCCTTTTCAATCACTGACTTAGGTTCACCGGCAACGATCATTTCTGAGTCACTGTTGAGCACGTTGGTGGCTAACGTGATGAACAAATCATAACCATCAGCCGCCATTTCGGCTTGCATTTCTTTTTCTAAGCCAGCCTGCCGATCCAAAACGTCAGCTAAATCAACCGTATTGATTTGACCAATCCGTACTGAACGACCAGCCATATCAAAGGACTTAGCATCACCATCAATGAGTTCCTTGTCGCTCTTGGCAGCCAGGTTAGTACCAGCTTTTAGCATGGCAATCCCATAACTTTGAACGTCTTCACCTGAAATTTCAGCTAAAGCCCGGACAGCTTCACGGTCAGCATCAGTGGTAGTTGGTGATTGCAGCAATAACGTATCCGAAATAATCGCTGATAACATCAACCCAGCTAGCTTAGCAGGAATTTCAATTTTAGATTCGTCAAACATTTCCGTTAAGATTGTGCTCGTGCAACCAACGGGTTCTGCCCGGTAGTATAGAGGTTGATCCGTCTGGAAGTTTGCGATCCGGTGGTGGTCAACAACGTGGCTAACCATTACCTTATCCAAATCACTGACACTTTGTTGTGCTTCATTGTGATCCACTAACATAACCGTATCAACTTCGTTAGCCACTGTCTTGATAACTCGAGGAGCTGGTTCGTCGAAGTGGTTCAAAACAAAGTTTGTTTCCATGTTAGGATTGCCTAAAGCGACAGCTTCAACATCAAAGCCCATTTGGGTTTGGTAGTAGGCAAACGCCTTAGCAGCAACGATAGCGTCCGTATCAGGATTTTGGTGACCAAAGATTAATGCTTTACTCATGTGATAGAAACTCCTTTATCAAATAGTTTTAATTTAATTGGTTCCGAAGTTGTTTGAGCCGCGAAATGTAGTCATCGGTATGCAAATACCGATCAAACTGTGCCAAGAAAAGGCTAATTCGCGGAATTTCTGCCTTGCCCTTACGAAAGACGAAGGCTAAATCAAACCGAATATTGGGTTCAAAATGTGCCGTCCAGGTGTTCGGCAAGTTATCTTGTCCAATCATAAATGAATTGGGCAGAGCCGTTGAGACCTGCGTTTCCATTGAAAAATGAAGCAACTGGTTAGGCGTGGTAAAGTTAGCAACCCCTTGTGGGAAGTCAGCCAATTGGTTCTTGTAAGCTTCGTGAAGCGTTTGATCCAGGTAGTAGCCCTCTGGATACATCGCCCATGGCTGGCTCGTGGTGTCCTTAAACTTAATTCGCCGTTTCTTAGACAATTGCTCATCATGGTGAATGAACAATAAATCATCGGAAATGATCTTTTTGGATTCGTAGGGTTTCCAATTCTTGATAGAGTCATCTGGCAAATACATGATGGCCAAATCAATTTTGTTATTCTCCAACCGTTCCCAAATCTCCTTACGCGTCAACATGTGAAAGGAAATCTTCAGATCAGGATTGCTTTGATACAAGCCAATGGCGAAGTCTTCAAACACCGCGTCTTCAACCGAAGCTAATAGCCCAATGTTAATCTCACCTTGGGTCGCACTTGTCGACTGCTGAATCTCATCAGTCGCCTGATTGAGAATACCATAGATTTGGTGCGTTGCTTCTAACATGGTATAACCAGCATCTGACAAGCGGAGCTTTTTACCTACCGAATAAAATAGTGGTGCGCCAACGGTCCGTTCCAGCTTTTTAATTTGTTGCGTTAATGCGGGCTGCGTAATTCCTAGAATCTGAGCAGCCTGCGTATAATTCATCGTTTCTGCCAACTGTAAAAAGTACGTTAGAGTTTTAGAAGAAAAGATACTTTCCTGTTTCGTTTTCATCCGCTTCGTTCTCCTTATGACTAGTCAGACATGGGGTTAATGAGGCTGGTCTAATGGTTACTATTACTCTATAATAGGCTGTTTACAGTAAAAGCGCAACGATTTATCCTCACAAATTGGTGATTGGTTAACCCCTAATCTAGAACTAATTCAGCTGGCTTAACGCGTAGCTGTAGCGGCTGTCCTTCAACATCCGTATCAATGACAAATGAGCCATTGGAATACCGCCCGCTTAAGGGATGATCCGTTGGCATAACATCATGTGTCCGTTCACGACTAGTCATAATTTCCAATGGCGGATTGCCAGCTGGAATCGTCATGAAGTCAACAATGCGATGTGGATCTCGTTTCAGTTCACGCAGCACAATCACTCCGCGTCGCGCACGACTGGTGACAGAGAGTTCCTTCATCGCTAAGCGTTTGAAGGCCCCGCGTTGCGTAATCAACGCGATGGTTTTATTGTCGGTAACGAGGGCCAAATTAACGACCTCGTCATCGTCACGTAGGTCCATTGAGCGAACCCCCGTGGTTCGGGCACCATTGACCGATACTTCATCGACTGGGTAGCGTAGCGCATACCCGTTCTTAGAAATAAGCAGGATTCCCTGTTCCACAGGTTCGGTCAGATACTTCACCGCAACGACTCGAGCTTCCGCTGTTTTAAGCTTTTCATAAACGGCGGCACGACTCTTATAAGTACGACCGGGTGTTAAATCAGCAAAGGCCGTTTGCTTAATGTACCCATCACTGGTTGCAATCAGGAAACGACCGGGTTCTTTGAGTGTCTTAAAAGCAAAGGTGGCAACAATTTCTTCATCTGCAGCTAAACCAATCGTCTGGGAAATATGTTCACCCGTTTCTTTCCACTTTACATCACTAATCTCATGAACCGGCCGGTAGATCAAGTTTCCCTTACTGGTAAACATCATCAAGTGATTCAAGGTACTAAGCTTTTGCATGAAGATAGGATAATCGCCATCTTTCAAGCCATTATCAGTTGGGTCCGAAGCAGTATATGACCGCACACCAGACCGTTTAAGATAGCCGTCGTGACTGACCAAGACCACGACATCTTCGTCAGCAACCGTCACCGTGGTCTTAATCTTCAAGTCTTCAATCTCATTTTGAATTTCTGTCCGACGGGGATTGCGATAGTCTTTGGCCACTGCCTTGAGTTCCTGGCGCAAGACACTGTTTAAAGTTTTGGGTTCAGCCAAAATCTTATGATCCTGCTCAATTTCTGCGGAAAGTTTGGCGGATTCTGCCTCTAACTGCGTAACATCGGTGTTAGTCAACCGATACAGTTGTAAGGCGACAATGGCATCAGCCTGTTTCTCGGAAAAGTCATAGGCCTCAACCAAGTTATCACGCGCATCCCGCCGGTCCTTGCTAGCCCGGATGGTTTTAATAACTTGATCCAAAATTGACAAGGCTTTAATCAAACCAACAACAATGTGCTGCCGATCCAAGGCTTTTTGTAAGTTATATTCGGTCCGCTTGGTAATCACGTTACGTTGATGTTCCAAGTAGGCACTTAGAATGGTCTTTAAGCCTACGTGTTCAGGTCGTTGATGATTAATCGCCACCATATTAAAGTTATAGGTGATCTGTAGCTCGGTATTTTTGAATAGGTAGTTTAAGACCCCTTGCGCATCAGCATCCCGCTTTAACTCAATCGCAATCCGTAGACCATCCCGATCGGTTTCATCTCGAACTTCAGCTAACCCTTCAACTTTTTTATTCAAGCGAATTTCATCAATCTTTTTGACCAGTTGCGCCTTGTTAACTTCATAAGGAATTTCGGTTACGGTAATTTGACTCTTATTTCCCCGTAACGGTTCGATGGCCGTTTTCGAGCGAACAACAATCCGCCCCCGGCCAGTCTCATAGGCCTTAACAATGCCATCTTTCCCTTGAATGATCCCGCCGGTTGGAAAATCGGGTCCTTGAACAAAGGACATCAATTCTTCTAGCGTTGCCTTAGGGTGACTCAGCAAGTAGATTAAGGCATCCACGACTTCACCTAAATTATGCGGCGGAATTTCCGTGGCATATCCGGCGGAGATTCCCGTGGCACCGTTGACTAATAAGTTAGGAAAACGCGCTGGTAAGACAGTTGGCTCGTACTCCGTATCATCGAAGTTTAAGACCATCTCGACAGTATCTTTGTCGATGTCTCGTAGCATTTCCCCAGCTAGCTTACTCAGCCGAGCTTCTGTATACCGCATAGCTGCTGCGGGGTCACCATCCATTGACCCATTATTGCCATGCATTTCAACGAGTGGTTCGCGGACCTTCCAGTCCTGACTCATCCGGGTTAGCGCTTCATAAATGGAACTGTCACCATGGGGGTGAAAATTACCCATGACATTTCCGACCGACTTAGCTGATTTACGGAAGCCCTTATCGTAGGTATTACCGTCCTTGTTCATGGCAAACAAGATTCGCCGTTGAACGGGTTTCAATCCATCCCGAATATCCGGTAACGCCCGCTCTTGAATGATTGATTTGGAATAACGACCGAAGCGATCGCCCATGACTTCTTCCAAAGTAAGTTCTTGAATCTTTTGTCCTTCACTCACGAGATTTAACTCCTTTCACCGGTTATTGGTCTGACGTCTTATCGTTTTCTAGCAAACTGGTATCGTCATCTTCCAGGGTAAATTGTACATTACTTTCAATCCACTTACGGCGCGGTTCAACCTTATCGCCCATCAGAGTTGTCACTCGGCGTTCAGCTAGCGCTGCATCGTCAATTTGGACCCGGATAAGTGTGCGGTTGTCTGGATCCATGGTCGTTTCCCAGAGTTGTTCAGCGTCCATTTCACCCAGACCCTTGAATCGCTGTAAGTGATACCCGTGATTCGCAATCTTCTTGGTCTTTTCGTTTAGTTCATCATTCGTCCAAGCATATTCAATCGTCGGTTTCTTCCCGGTCTTTTGAATCCGATACAGTGGCGGTAGCGCAATGTAGATTCGCCCAGCATCGATCATGGGTCGCATGTACTTGTAGAAGAACGTCAACAAAAGAATTTGGATATGGGCACCATCATCATCCGCATCGGTCATGATGATAATCTTATCGTAATTGGCGTCTTCGATATTAAACTCAGTTCCCACACCGGCACCGATGGTATAAATCATGGTACTAATTTCTTCATTTTTCATGATGTCGGGCAACTTGGCCTTTTCGGTGTTTAGGACTTTCCCCCGTAATGGCAGGATAGCTTGGAACTTTCGGTTACGCCCCTGCTTGGCTGAACCACCGGCGGAATCCCCCTCGACTAAAAAGAGTTCATTCTTAGCAGCGTTCTTTGATTGGGCAGGGGTTAGTTTTCCCGATAACAACCGTTCATGTTTCTTATGCCGTTTGCCATTACGACTTTCATCACGGGCCTTACGAGCCGCCTCACGTGCTTGGCGAGCCTGGGTCGATTTTTTGATTAACATCTTGCCAAAGTCGCCATTTTCCATCAAATAGTAGCCTAATTGCTCACTAATGATGCTATCAACAATCGTTCGTGCTTCAGGCGTGCCCAGCTTTTCTTTGGTTTGCCCTTCAAACTGTAATAGGTCTTCGGGTACCCGCAACGAAATGACGGCAGATAACCCTTCACGGACATCGGTCCCTTCGAGGTTCTTGTCGCGTTCTTTGAGCAGGCCAACTTTACGGGCATATTCATTAAAGGCTTTGGTCCAGCCGCTACGCATGCCGGCCTCATGTGACCCGCCATCCTTGGTCCGCACGTTGTTCACGAATGATAATAAGTTTTCAGTGTAGCCATCGTTGTATTGCGCGGCCACTTCTACTTCAATGCCATCTTTACTGCCATCAAAGTACATGATGTCACCTAACGTGTCTTTATCTTCGTTCAGGTAACTAACGAATTCTTTGATTCCGGATTCGAAATGGTATTCTTCGGTTCGTTCTTGCCCCTCGCGTTCATCCGTTAGGGTAATCTTGACGCCTTTCAATAAGAAGGCAGATTCACGTAACCGTTCCGCTAGGGTGCCGAAGTTATAAACAGTTGTAGTGAAGATTTGGCTATCGGGTTTAAAGTCAATGGTCGTTCCGTTGTGAGCACGCGTATTACCCAACTTCTTTAAGGTACCTTGTGGATGACCGCCCTTAGCAAACTTTTCCTGATAACGAACGCCGTCACGGACAATGGTCACCGTTAATGAACTAGACAAGGCGTTCACGACAGAAGCCCCCACCCCGTGCAGCCCACCGGATGTTTTGTAGCCACCTTGGCCGAACTTTCCTCCGGCGTGTAGCACCGTTAAAATAACTTCGGGTGTTGGAATCCCTGAGGCATGCATCCCCACTGGCATCCCCCGACCGTGATCAACAACCGTGATGCTATTGTCCTGATGGATCGTGACATTAATTTCCTTGCCATAACCCGCCAATGCTTCATCAACGGCGTTATCAACAATTTCATAGACCAAGTGGTGCAGGCCCCGGCCGTCAGTTGAGCCGATGTACATACCTGGACGTTTACGGACAGCTTCCAATCCCTCCAAAACCTGAATGGAGGAATCGTCATATTTTGGTTTTGCTTTCGCCATGCGTAAATCCCCTTTACTTTACTTTTTTAGATGATACTGGTAGTTTACCCCTAACCGAACGTATGTTCAAATAAACGGACTAAATGGCTAGGCAGAGGTATTCAATAACTTCATAATCATACCACAGGAAACTAAAAACTGGCTAGAGATTCCATAGAATATTGGCGTTCTCGTGAAAACATGCTAGAATATAAATCAGCTTAGCGGTAACGATTACCTGATTGGCGGTCGTCATCGCAGTTCAGATCGGAGGAAAACTTGTGAAATTGATTGGTTTACTCATCGTGGCCTACCTTCTCGGAGCGATTCCTAATGGCGTCTGGGTTGGTAAAGCCTTTTTTCAAACGGATATCCGTCAGGCGGGGTCTGGAAATATTGGCACAACGAATACTTATCGGGTCTTAGGCCCCTATGCGGGAACCATTGTGATGGTGCTGGACATCGCTAAAGGATCAGTGGCGACGTTATTGCCAATAGTGTTTCACGTTCAGACGGTCTTGGGAACGGCGACACCCCTGTTATTTGGACTATTTGCGGTCTTAGGGCACACTGTTTCCATCTTCGATCACTTCAAGGGGGGCAAAGCCGTCGCGACCTCAGCGGGGATGCTCTTGGCCTATAACCCCATTATGTTTGTGATTGCCGCTGGTTTGTGGGTCAGCTTAATCTACTGGACTAGCATAGTCAGCCTTGCTAGCATGATTGCCTTTACCTTGATTACCCTGATCTCGTTAGTGTTTCAGGATTGGTACTTAACCGGCATTGCGCTGGTCTTGACTGTTTTTGTCTTCTATCGTCATCGCAGTAACATTCAACGGATTCGTCAAGGAACTGAATCAATGGTTCCTTTCGGCCGGGGTTATCATCGCCGGCAAGCTAAATAACCTGAAAAAGGACCCATTCGACTGGTTTACTGAGTCGGATGAGTCCTTTTTGTTTAAAAATAAGTCACTTGATAGGCAGCTTGGAAATGTTGTTGCGCTGCCAGATGATGAATGGCGACCTTGGTCGTCAACTCACCGGTGGCCTGGACATCATCAGCTAATCCCCACCATGGTTCTAAACAAACAAAGGGAGCCTGTTTGGGATAAGGTGACCAAATTCCCAAGTAAGGCGCCGTGGTTGTTAGTGCTACCCCGTGGTCATTAGTTGGCGTGCTTAACATGACGGTCGTCTCGCTATCAAGGGTCAGGACTTGCGCGTCATGGGCAAATAACCCGTGATCTAGTCCTAATGGTTGGGTCAGGTCGAGTGGCTCAGTATGCTGGCTGTCACTATAAGGACCAACCAGTGGCACGCGCTGATACGTCTTTTTCGGTGAAACGGTCACTTGATAATCCGTGAAGTCCGCTAAGGCATCCCCTAACGGCACATTGAATCCCGGATGTGCGCCGATAGAAAATGGCAGCGTGGTGGTTGCTGGATTAAAGACATCTGCTGAGAAGCGTAATTGATGGTCAATGAGTTCAAATGTCACCGTTAACGTGAAGTCTGCTGGAAACAAGGCCCGACTTTGGTCATCAGCCGTTAATTCCAGTGTCACTTGCGTTGGGGTCTGATCGATGACCGTAAATTCACGGTCACGAGCGAACCCGTGTTGGGTCATGTGATAGGTCCTTTCGCCTAATCGGTATTGATTGTCTTGTAGACGGCCCACAATTGGAAACAGGATCGGCGCATGCCGTCCCCAGTAGGCTTTGTCAGCTTGCCACATATATTCGAGTTGTGTTTCATTATCGACCACACTGGTTAACTCGGCGCCCAGTGGATTGATTTTAACGGTCAGATAGTCATTCTTAAGGGTGAGCATCTAATTCCTCCTGCACAATTGGTATAGAGCATTCATCTACTATCATACGCCATCTACACAAAAGGACCAAGACAAACGTGTCTTGGTCCTTAAAAAATTACAGAATATACCGTGATAGGTCCTTGTTTTGGACGATATCACCGATTTTATCATTAACATAGCTTTCGGTGATCGTGACATCTCCGGTCCCCATGTCTGGTCCCTCGTATAAGAGGTCTTCCAACAGTTTTTCTAAGACCGTTTGTAATCGACGAGCACCAATGTTTTGGTTTTCATGGTTTAGCTCAAAGGCTAATTCCGCAATTCGTTCGATGGCTTCCATGGTAAAGGTTACCTTCACATTATCGGTCCCAATCAGCGCAATGTATTGCTTGATCAAAGCGTTGTTTGGTTCCGTTAAGATGCGAACAAAGTCGGCCTTGCTAAGATCGTTGAGTTCTACACGAATTGGGAAGCGACCTTGCAATTCTGCAATCAGATCACTTGGCTTAGACTCGGCAAAAGCGCCAGCTGCGATGAAGAGAATGTGATCCGTATCGATGGTCCCATACTTGGTCTTAACCTGGGTACCTTCTACGATTGGTAAAATATCGCGTTGGACCCCTTCACGGGAGACGTCACCACTATTTTGGCTACTGCCCTTGGCAATCTTATCAATTTCATCCAGGAAGATAATCCCCGTATTCTCGGCCCGCTTAATCGCATCATGATTGATATCAGCGTTGTTGACCAACTTTTCGGATTCCTCAGCCACCAGAATCTCACGAGCTTCGGCAACCGTTACCGTTCGTTTGATCCGCTTCTTCGGCATGATGGACCCTAACGTGTCATTTAGGTTGATGCCCATTTGGCCCAGCATGTTGTTATCTGTCGCATTGGCTTGTTGGGGATCATCCATCTCGATTTCCACCATGTGGTTTTCGAGTAGTCCTTGATTCAGTTGTTCCGTCAGCGATAAGCGTTCATTACGAATCTCATCGGTGACTTCCTCTTGATCATTTGGCGCCGTTGGTGTTTGCCCGTTTTGCATCTGGGTAAACATATTCATCATATTGGCAAAATCATTGTTGTTCTTATTTTCTTTTTTCTTGGCTGGTGCGAGTAGCTTGACCAAACGCTTATTGGCCGCTTGGGTCGCATCAGCCCGAACATTTTTAAATTGATCTTGCTTTTGCATGCTAACGGAGACTTCGACTAGGTCACGGACCATTGATTCGACGTCACGACCGACATAGCCGACCTCCGTGAACTTACTAGCTTCAACCTTCGTGAAAGGTGCGTGGACGATCTTGGCCAATCGCCGAGCAATTTCAGTTTTCCCGACCCCGGTCGGTCCAATCATTAACATGTTCTTAGGTGAAATCTCTTCTTGCATGGCGGGATCAAGTTGCATCCGCCGGTAACGGTTACGTAAGGCAATGGCAATCGCCTTTTTGGCTTCATCTTGGCCAATCACATATTGGTCTAATAAGCCGACAATTTCTTTTGGTGTTTTATCAATTGCGTCCACGGTAAATCCCCCGTTCATTAAAGTTCTTCTGAAATAACATTTTCGTTGGTAAAGATATCAATGCCACCGGCAATATGGATGGCACTTTCGGCAATTTCCTTAGCGCTCATATCCGTGGCGTGGTGATGAAGTGCCGTTGCTGCAGCTAAGGCAAAGTTACCACCAGATCCAATGGCTAAGATGTCGTCGTCTGGTGCAATGACTTCACCTGAACCGGAAACCAATAGCATTTCATCCTTATCCATCACAATGAGTAAGGCTTCCAGCTTTTGCAAAGCCTGGTCGGAACGCCATTGCTTAGCGAGTTCAACCGCTGCTCGTTGTAAATTACCGCTGTATTCATTGAGTTGGGCTTCAAACTTTTCTTCCAAGTTAAAGGCATCGGCCACGCTGCCGGCAAAGCCAACGACAACTTGATTGTTGTAGATCCGGCGAATCTTGTGAGCCGTCCCCTTCATAATAACTTTTTCACCCATGGTTACTTGACCGTCGCCGGCCATAGCATTGTGACCGTTGTGCCGGACAGCACAGATGGTCGTTGCTTCAAATTTTACTGGCATGATTTAATCCGTCTCCTTTGATGATGTGTGTTCTGACGTTGCTCGCGGAAAGAATTGACGATAATCTCGTTGTAAGTGTTCGCGCGTCACGTGGGTATAAATCTGGGTGGTTGATAGGCTACTGTGGCCCAATAGTTCCTGCACCGAGCGTAAATCAGCCCCGCGATTTAGTAAATGAGTCGCAAACGTATGCCGCAACATATGGGGATGAATATCCGTCGTTAGCGTGCTACGCTTGATTATTTGATTTAACAGGTACGTCACACCGGCGGACGTGAGTTGTTGTCCTCGGTGATTGATGAACACGTAGGGGTGATCTTGCTGGTACTGCGCCATCAATGGGGTTCGTGCAGTGTCAAAATAAGTTTGCAACGCATCGCTGGCGTAGTGACCAAACGGGACGTAACGTTCCTTATTGCCCTTCCCATGAATCAACATGATCCGGCCGTCAAAGTCAATCTCCGACAGGGCCAAGTTAACGCACTCACTCACCCGGATACCGGTGCCATAAAGAACTTCTAGCAACGCGGTATCTCGCGTAGCAAGCTGCTCATTTGGATTAGCCGCGGCTGCGGTAAACAGGGCCGTCATTTCCCGTTCGTAGAAGAAACGGGGTAAATGGTTCTGATGCCGTTTGAGCTGTACGTAGGCAAAGGGATCATCTTGTGCCTGCCCATTACTCATGAGAAAACTATACAGTGACCGTAATGTCGATAGCTTACGCGCAATCGTGGTGCGCGCATAGTGCCGATCATACAGGTCGCTCAGATAAACCTCAACATCCAATTGATCGATGGCTGTCCAGGGTTTCTCGCCACCATTATCGGCTAAGAACTGGACAAACTCACTTAAATCTTCATGGTAAGCTTTAACCGTTTCCGCAGAGTACTGGCGTTCACCACTGAGATACGTCATAAAAGCTGTAATCGCCCGATCCAAGCTACCCCCTCCTGTCTGTGTTAATGCTAGCAAACGGACTTAAAAAACTCAACTAACTCATCAAAAACCCCGTACACTTTAATAAATTAGAGCAATCAACAACGTAAAAACACGACGACCTTGACCAGATATAGTCTGGTAGGTTGCCGTGTTTTGTTTAATCTTTACTTTTGGGGTGCTTCTTCGTAGTCGCCATTTGGACAGACAATCTGACTACCGCCCCGAATCTTCTTGGCAACGAGGTAATGACCATCTTTAGGACAGTCACGACCGACTGGCTTGTCCCAAGAGACAAAGTCACAGTCCGGATAACGGGAACAGCCATAGAAAATTCGGTTCTTCTTTGACTTTCGTTCGATCACTTCACCCTTGTGGCAAACGGGACAGGTAACCCCGATTTCCTTAACGATTGGCTTCGTGTTACGACAATCCGGGAACCGTGAGCAAGCGTAGAATTTACCATAGCGACCCATCTTGATGACCATTGGTGCACCACAAATGTCACAATCAAACCCGGCCGGTTCATCCCGAATTTGGATCTTTTCAATCGCATCTTCGGCATGGGCCACTTCAGTTGAGAATGGCTTGTAGAAACTATCAATGACTTTCACCCAATCTTGTTTGCCGTCTTCAATCCCATCTAATTCGTGTTCCAAATCAGCGGTAAAGTCAACGTTAACCACATCAGGGAAGTAATCGTTGATAATGCCATCGACGATCTCTCCTAGTTCGGTTGGTTCGAACCGCCGACCGACAAGTTTGACGTAGTAACGACGTTGGATGGTATCCAATGTCGGGGCATAGGTCGATGGCCGACCGACACCATTTTCTTCCAAGGCCTTGATTAAGTTGGCTTCGGAATACCGTGCAGGCGGCTGCGTAAAGTGTTGGGCCGGATCGGTTTTCGCTAATTTCACCTGATCGCCGATTTCTAGGTCGGGCAACAGGTTATCCTTTTCTTTGCCGTCCTTATAGATTTTTAAGAACCCTTCGAACTTCATTTTAGACCCGTTAGCCCGGAAAGTGACGCCGTTTTGTTCCAACGTTACAGCCATGGTATCCATAATGGCATTCGTCATTTGACTGGCCACAAATCGATTCCAGATGAGTTGATAAAGCCGGAATTGGTCCTTGGTCAACCGTTCCTTTAGGCTAGCTGGTGTCCGGAAAACAGATGTTGGACGAATCGCTTCATGGGCATCTTGCGCCCCTTCTGGCAATTTTCCTTTGATTGGCTTAGTAGCCGCGTATTCAGCACCGTACTTTTCATGAATGAACGTGGATGCCTCATGCTTGGCGATATTAGAGATCCGTGTGGAGTCAGTCCGCATATAGGTAATAAGCCCTTGCGTGCCTTCCTTACCGAGGTTAATCCCTTCGTAAAGCTGTTGAGCGGCCATCATGGTCTTTCGCGTCCGGAAGTTTAGCTTCCGGTTAGCGTCTTGTTGCATAGAACTGGTGGTGAATGGTGGTTGAGGGGTCCGTTTGCGTTCCTTACGGACAACATTGGTAATGTCGAAGTTCCCCTTTTTGTCGAGCTTGCTCAATACGGCTTGTACCGCATCATTATCCTTCAAGCCCGTCTTTTTACCGTTTAAGCCGTAAAAGCTGGCAGCAAATGTGTGCCGTGCTTTCTTGAATTCACCGTCAATCGTCCAATATTCTTCGGGGATGAAGGCTTTAATTTCTTTTTCCCGTTGAATAATTAAAGATAAGGCAATTGACTGTACCCGACCAGCACTTAACCCCTTTTTAACCTTTTTCCATAGTAGGGGTGAAATGGAATATCCCACTAGGCGGTCCAAAATTCGGCGGGCCTGTTGGGCATTAACCAAATTCATGTCGATAGAGCGTGGTGTTTTAAAGGCTTCTTTGACAGCATCCTTGGTAATTTCATTAAATGTCACCCGGTTTTTATCCGTCACGTCCAAATTTAACACGTGGGCTAAATGCCAAGCAATCGATTCCCCTTCACGGTCCGGGTCAGATGCGAGATAAACGGCTTTGGCCTTTTTGGCTTCTGAGCGTAGGCCCTTGATCACATCGCCCTTACCCCGAATGGAAATGTAATGGGGATCGTAGTCATTTTCCGTGTCAACCCCCATCGAACTTTTTGGAAGATCCCGGACGTGTCCCAGACTCGGAACCACCTTATAAGTTCGGCCTAAATATTTTTCAATTGTTTTTGCTTTGGCCGGTGACTCAACAATCACTAACTTTTTTTGCGGTTTGCGCCGCGTTTTGGTTTTAGCTTTTGGCTTTGCTTTTGTCGGCAACTCACATTACTCCCTCGTATGATAGACAGCGGATCCCATTATGACGCGGATCGTGGTCCCTATCGCATTATTTTTCCTGGCGAACTTCTCGCTCGCTAAATCTTTCACTATAATCTCACACATAATATTTCAAGTCATAGTCGCTTGTCAACTAAAACTTCTTCTATTATATGTTCAGAATTCAGGATTGGTTTCGCCCCGGCCAAGATTAATTCATTGGTTCCGACCGAATTGGGGTTGTCCAAACTCCCCGGAACGGCCAAAACATTTCGGTTCTCCTGTAAGGCAATATTAGCCGTAATTAGACTGCCCGAGTGGCGAGCGGCTTCGACCACCAAGGTGCTTTGTGAGAGCCCGGCGATAATTCGATTACGTTCTGGAAAGTGATGGCGGGCGCCAGCCGTCCCCCAGGGATATTCAGATATGACTAAATGATGGTGGGCCAATTCCGTCATGAGATCGCGATTACCGGCCGGATAACAATGATCAAGCCCAGTTCCAATCACGGCGATTGTTTTACCACGATGGGCTAATGCCGCTTGATGTGCCAGTGTATCCACGCCTTGAGCTAAACCGGATACTAGACAGACCTGTTGTCGGACGACTTGCGGTAATAACCGGCGCATGGCACGTAAGGCATAAGGACTGGGTTGCCGTGAGCCCACAACAGCCAGTTGCGGTCCCGTTAGCCACCGAAGATCACCCAAATAGTAGAGGACGACGGGTGGTGCGTACGTTTCGCGCAATTGTTCTGGATAAGCAGCATCGACAATGGTCAAACAGCCCGTGTGCCGCTGATTTTCAGTTACGCGTTTGGCTAATTGGGACGTGAAGACCTGTTGCAGTAATTGGGTGCGATCAGCGGAAATAGCCGCCTCTTGACAGAGACGATTCAGATCGGCCGGTGTTAGTGCCGTAATTGTTGGGTGTTCCGTTAGCCAGTGCCAGCAAGCACGCCGGGTCTGTTGACCAACCCCAGTTAGTAATGGTAAGCGCAGAAAAAAATCACGAAGTGGCAGTTGCATATCGCAACCTCCTTATCCCTTTTCGGGTTAACTCCGTGATTAAGCCTGTAAAATTTTTTGAACGGGTGAAAAGGTTCGACGATGGATCGGGGTAACGCCGCGATCGGCTAAGCCTTGTAAATGCTCAGCCGTGCCATACCCCGCATTTTGGGCAAAGCCATAGCCCGGATAAAGTTCGTCATAAGTGGCCATTAAATGGTCTCGATAAACCTTCGCGACGATGCTAGCGGCTGCTACACTGGCGCTCTTAGCGTCCCCCTTAATCAACCGAATTTGAGGGACGTCAACGGGAATCTGCATCGCATCCACAATGAGCTGCTGAGGCGCGAGGCCTAATCCCAAGACGGCGCGTTGCATAGCGACCCGAGTGGCTTGGTAAATATTGATTTGGTCAATGAGTGCCGGACTACCGATACCAATGCTAACCGACTGGGCTTGAGCTAAAATTAAGGGATACAAGCGTTCCCGTTCTTTGGCAGTTAGCTGCTTGGAGTCATTAACGAGCGGAATATCAAAATCCGGCGGTAAAATAACCGCACTCGTCACGACTGGTCCAGCTAATGGGCCACGGCCGACTTCATCAATACCAGCAACCCGTTCACCACGGGCCCAAAACGGTCGTTCGTAATGCAAGCGTGCCTGAAAGGCCTGTTCAGCGGCCTCAGCTTTCGCCAGTCGGTGTTGAATCTGTTTTAGGAGTAGTTGGGCCCCTTTACGTGAATCGGCCGCTAACGACGCGAGACGGCTATCATTGAGGTCAGCAATATCGGCTAAGTCTTGCTTAAGTTGGGCCAGGCTGGGTTGTTTACTCATGATCATCAGTTGCTCGTGGAGCACGGTCAAGGGTAAAACCACCCAGTTTTTTACGCCGGGCGTCTAAAATTAGTCGTTCACTAGCCCGTTCATAGTCATCGCGCATCCCAACTTTTTCGGTAATTTTCAGTAACAGGTCAACATCACTAAGTTCTAGGTCACTCGTTACCAAATGGTAGCGGTCAATCAATGCATCGGCGTGATATTGGCGAAAGAAATTCAAGGCAAATAACGCTACATCATCTTTGGCATATAGCTTTTCCTTGATGGCCCCAGTCAATGCTAGTTTTTGCGCCGTTTCTTGGTCCTTGAACTTGGGCCATAGGATGCCGGGGGTGTCCAAAAGCTCTAGGTGCTTGCTGGAACGTAGCCACTGTTGGCCCTTAGTCACTCCTGGTGTGTCGCCCACCTGAGCGGCCTTACGCTGAACTAAATGGTTCAGCAGTGTGGACTTTCCCACGTTGGGAACCCCAACGGTCATGGCCCGCATTGGTCGTTCTTTCAGCCCTTTAGCCTTTTCGGCTGCGAGCTTGTCGGCGAGAATACTGGCCGCAATTTTGGTAATTTGCTTGGGCGTCACGTTGGCCCGCGAATCGATCGCAATAGCGGGCTGGTGCTGCTCACGGTAATACGCCAACCAAGCCGCGGTCTGTTGCGGATCGGCCAAATCTTTCTTGGTTAAGATAATGAGATGTGGCTTGTTTTTGGCAATTCGCGTCACTTCCGGATTACGGGAAGCAGCGGGAATCCGTGCGTCGACTAGTTCAAACACGATGTCGACAAGGTGAATATTTTCCTCCATTTGGCGGATGGCCTTGGCCATATGCCCGGGGAACCATTGAATGGTACTCATAATTTGTACTCCTTTGTTATATCAAGGTATTAGGCCTTTTTCTTATTTATGAATATTTGTTCGCAACGCGGTAGCCTGTTTAGCGTGGTTATCGCTTGAATACTTTTGAAGTGGTAATGTACTGACGTTAGAAAGACGTTGAGCCAATCAGGTAATCGCTGAAAAAGATTGGGTGTGGGTCATCGCATTTCATTTTACCATTTTCTTGGCTACTTTAGATATACCTGTTGTTCCCTAAGCTCAAATTGATTACTTAGCAGGCAACTCTATACCAGCTAATGACTTAGCACCTCCGTTATCTTTTGCAAATCTGAGCGACCGGGAAACTCGTTGATATACCGGCTCAACTTTAACGGATCACAGAGTTCACTTTGGAAGTAATTCCGCACAACTTGATTACGATCATATTTAGCAATCGTTTTGAAGCGAAAAGCGTCTATCAATAACCGCTCTGGGTCATAAATGTTCAATGAACCACTATCCTCCTCTGTCCGGTTAGACCGATTGGGTAATAGCGTTCGTCAACGTGGTGAATTGAAACGATATGTCGTTCAAATTCGGTTGGGATTCGGTAGCCTCGGGGCACTGTTAAGTCTAAATAGGTGAACTGGCGGTCGATAAGGTGCCACCAGCTTAAAGCCGTTTGCCCAGAAATTACTGCTTTGGGGTAACGTAATTGGATTGCTAAAAAATCATCATCTGAGTAGATCTCATTACTCCACAACTGGACACCAGCGCGCCCGGTACCGAAGCGCGCAACCTCACCCGCCGCAACTAACTTGTTCAAGTAGTATTTTGACAGACCGACCGTTTTTGCCTCACTAGTCGTAAAGATAGCATTTAATTGAAAGAGCTTTGGCGTCAATGAATCTACATCCACTTTTATCACCTCGTACTATATTGTTTTAAGATTATAGCACTAATCATCAAAAAATATTTGCCATTGCGCAGTGAGAGGGTGCTACTCTAACGGCCGATTAATTTCAATTATGGAAACCACTTGTTGACGATCATAAATAGATTAACGTCTGTTTTGGTTATCACGTAACGAACCCACGCCTTTCACCAATTAAAAATTGCCCCTGTTGCCAATAAACTTATAATAACCGTAATTTAGTAATCTCTAAGAAGGTGACAAGTGATGAAACGATTGGGTCAAATACTAAGTGCATCGTCATTCCACGATACTTTTGTCATTCCAATTGCCAGATATACTTCAGTTTATGTGAAATCGTTACCACTTTTTATCGTACTTACGCTATTAACTGGCCGGTACGCCAATGGTTCCTATATCTTTAGTTGGACCCTAGCCTCAGGGTATCTCATTATCTGCTCTTTGCCCCTGAACAGATAATAACGGCGAAATTAAAAACGCGCGGACTGACTAGGCAGTCAACCACTTTTACCATGCCAACTTCAGCATCCCCACGAGCTAAAGTTTATGCTGCCGGATTACCCCTGATGCCGCTCAAAGATTACACCCAGAATCAGACCCGACTGCTTCCCGGACTCTTTATTTTTGTGGTGGCGTTTATCTTTGGGCCAGAGATTTTATTAGTATTATTACTGCTAAGCTATTATTTGAGGAGAGGTATCCAATGAAAAAGTTACTAATCGCTTTATCAACTGGGTTATTCGTTATTCTTCTAACTCCTAATATGCTGGTATCTGCCGATATGATTCAATCTAATTAATCAACCTACTAATTCTGTCATTGTACACCACTACAGTAGAAACTTTCAGCCACAATTATCCCATTACCTCCTTGAATCATCCGGACCCGAGAACCTATTTTATTATGGTGAGAACTGGGATGTTCCTTGGAATTGAATGAAAATTAGATACTAGTACTAGATAAGCCAAAAAACGATTACCATGATGTGGTAATCGTTTTTTCGTGACATTATTAATTTGGGCTTCTTCAAGCGCGATGCGAATAGAAATTCAAAATAGGGACATTCTTACGAATTAAATAGTCACCCAACTTGGTCTCCAAAAGAGAAATTTTTTGACGGTCTGTCGCACCGTCAGTTGCCTTATCAAGGTTAACGGGAATAATCCATGCCCACTTTAAATAAGTTCGTAGATACTCGTTGATTTCAGCGTCTGTCTGATCGCTGGGATAATGCCATACAACCATAGATGCCGCCCCACTTGGCCGTTTTAGTTGCTTGAATAAGTCATCACTGTTAGACGTGGATTCTTTCCCCTTATGTAACACCTTTTTAAAAGAAGTCTGACCCACCGTAACGACCATACCATCTTGACGCTGGGTAACCCATAAATATTTGTACGTGTCTCGGTCGCCAACGGCTTGGATAATTTGTTGGTGAACACCGTCGATGAACCTATTCGTTGAATTTTCTCCGTAGCCACTTTGATCCAGTCCCGAGTATTTATGCAGGTCCACTGGAATGGGTTCTCCCACTAAATGCTGATCGGCGGCTTCCGACCATTGACTAAGAAGACATTGCACCTGCTCTTTAGACGTCGCCAGAGATTTTTGGCTTTCTCGGTATTTTTTATCTTGAAGTCCCGCCATTTCCTCACGAATTTCCAAAGCGGGTCGTCTTCGATCAGCCAGCTCTTTGAGTCGTTGCTGCTCACGCTCATCCATCTTGATTACCTCCAGCGATTATTAATATACTTATTTAAGTATAAGGCTTACCAACTCTCACACAAAATAAAAAGCCCTCAACCGAGGACTTTCACACTAAGCCAACGCTGCCAAATACAATTGCCAAGCATCATCGAAGATAGTCATTGATGGCAAATAAGGCGCGTTTTCTTCTAAATATTTGGAGAGTGGTTCGAACTGTGTTTCTTGTTTAGGAAATGCGCTGTCCAGAAAGGCGTTGTTGGCAAAACTGGCCACAGGTTCATAGCTCTCTGGGTTACGTTGCGTCATTAAAAATTCATAAAATGTTTTGGGCATATGTCCCTCCTTAATTCTTAGGAATCCGTGCTTGGAAGACGAAGTTCCCGTCCCCTGACAAGTCAATCTTTTTAGCAGCAAAGGATAACTTTTTACCATTACCAATCGCCGTTAGATGTAAGGTCATGGTTTTATCTGCCGTGTTCATGGCTACCCAGTTGGGCAATGGATAATTCTTAGCAATATAATTCATTACAAAACTAATTGGCACGGGAAGTGAACCAATCGATAACTTCTGCGCTTTTAATTGCACATCGCCAGACGGTAGGACCGTGGGCTTAAAGAGCAAGACGAAGTTCACACTTGCACCTAGAACTTGAGTGGACCCCGTCAACATTGCTTGATCTGAGACCTGGAAGCGATATTTCATGGTCGAATTTTTAAGCGACTTATTTACATAGTAGTCGGCCAAAGCGTTGACCTGTTTCTTATTAAGTGCTACGTCAATATTCGTGGTTCCTGTGGCGACCTTTGCCGTTGAGGTCACCTTAGTGGGTGTAAATGCTTTAACACTCACCGTGACCGTGGTGACCAATAACACAGCTACTAGCGCAATGAACCCCCATTTCCACCAATTAGTCTGCTTAACGGGCGTGGTTTGTCGTTCCATATAACTGCCTCCTTATTTCATTAGCCATTGTTGATGAGCCTGCATTTGCTTAAAGACATAACGCGTCATGAGTCGATAGCCTTTGGCATTCGGATGGAAATGGTCAGCCGATGAAAGGTAATCGTTTAGCTCATCCGTACTACTGCTAGCTAAAATCATGGTTTGGAAATTCTGTGTGGATAGCTTTCCATCGTTATTCTTTTTAGCCGTTTGTTTCAATTTAGTTTGTTGGGCCGCCGTTTTAAATTGGCCGACTGACAACGCCCGGTTAATATCGACCATGTACAACTGGCTGAATTGCCCAGCAGTTTGCTTGGTGGCCACATTCCAATGGTTAACGGCGTTGGTAATCTGTGCCAGATTGGCAAAGTACACGTAGATTGGATTATAAATGGTGTACAAGTATATCGGCGCACTTGGATTATAGTGGCGAACGGTGGTTAACAAACGTTTCAATTTCTTTTGATAAACCGTTTGGGCGGATCCCAGCTGATGGGTTAACTTTGCCTGCTGATTAATCGTGACATTTTTAGTCAAAGTTTGTAGCAGATCATTACCGCCGACCGTCATCACAATTGCCTGGGCCTTTTTTACTTGACGCTGTTGGGTTCGACTATTGACCAACCGGGTTTCAATCTGGTCACTACGGTCACCCGCCTTGCCAAAGTTATGCATCACCACTTTAACATGATCTTGTTGATGAATCATCGTTTTTAATCGACCAGTATAGCCGCCTTGCTTTTGCGTATCACCAATCCCCTCAGTCAAGGAATCACCTAGGGCAACTACGCGAACAATTGAGCGCCGATTCTGGATTTGGCTTGGCGACTGGGTAGTTCGGGCTCCAGGATGCCAATAAGTCAATGCAGCGAGCACCACTAACGCCAAGAGTAAGGTGACACCCACCACCTTACTCAAGTTTTTAAATTTCATTTAAAATCCCCCTCAGGATAAAGAAAAAGCGGTGGACCAGCCACCCCTTTTCGGTCAATGCGTTCCTATTTTGTCGGATCGGTGTAGTACATTAACGCAAAGGCACCTGGGCCACCATGCGTGGCAATAATTGGCACCGTTTCTCTGACTAAGACATCCTTACCCGGAACAACCTCACTTAAGTGTTGTTTGATCTTATCCACGGACTCAAAGGCCTCAACGTGAGAGATTCCAATCGCCATGATGTCTGGCGTCTGCTTTAACTGCTCGTAGACCTTGTCAAAGTACCGGTCAATGGTCTTCATTCCCCGGCCCTTAGCGCGAATCTTCAGTTCGCCACCAGTGACTTCCAAAACAATCTTGATATTCAACAGTGAGGTAAGCATCCCAGCAGCCCGGCTTAAACGCCCGCCCTTCAGGATGTTCTCTAACGTTACCACACCCATGAAGAGTTTGGTATGGTCCCGTACGGCTGCCGCTCGAGCCAAGATCGCCGCCTTGTCAGCACCTTCGGCTGCCAATTTAGCTGCTTCCACGACTTGGAAAGCCAACGCCTGATCGGTCGTTTGACTATCGACCACGGTAACATCGGTCTTAGATAATTGCGCGGCCTGCTCTGCCGTATGAACCGTACCACTAATGGCTGCCAGCATATTAAAGCAAATCACACTACTGCCATCTGCGCCCAACTTGTCGAAGGTTTCGACAAACGATCCTAATGGTGGCTGACTCGTCTTCGGTAACGTTTTCGCCGTTTTCATTTTTTCAATAAATTCTTTATTCGTAATTGATTCTCGTTCAACGTAAATTGTGTCATCAATCATTACCGTTAACGGGATAATTGTGATGTCATAGTCTGCAATCTGTTGATCGGTTAAGCCAGCAGAAGAGTCTGTAACGATTTTGATTTTAGCCATGGGGATCCCACACTTTCTGACCAGAAATTTTGGTTTATGCTACAATATGCGTAATGGAACATACGGTAATAGTATAGCAGAGTTATGGATAATTTTCAGTAGTTGTTACTAACTCACCGGTAACGGTTAGTCAAAGACTATTACCGACAACTTAAGGGAGGGTTTCATTTGACAAACGGACACAGCCGCGCATATCAAATCATTAACGAGGTGCTTAACGCCGCGACCCATGGAATCGGTGCGGGATTAAGTATCGCAGGCCTCGTCATTCTACTACTTCAAGCTCACGCCAAGGGTGGCACATTACGAATGACCACCTTTGCCATCTATGGTGCTATCTTAGTCCTTTTTTACCTCGCCTCAACACTATTCCATAGTTTGTACTTTACCCGGGCGAGCCACGTCTTTCAAATATTTGATCATTGTGCCATTTATTTATTGATTGCTGGGACTTATACGCCCTACAGTTTACTAGTCGTTGGTGGCGCACTGGGTTGGACCATGTTTGGCATTATCTGGGGGATGGCTATTTGTGGCATTATTTATAAGGCCATCTGGCTAGGTAAATACCAAACGCTATCGACTGTCATTTACGTTGTCATGGGCTGGATGTGTTTATTGGGAATTAAGCCCCTCTACCATGGACTAGGCCCGATCGGGTTTACCTTACTATTCTTCGGTGGCGTGTCTTTCACCGTGGGTGCGGTACTATATAGCTTTAAGGGAATCCCATTCGGCCACGTTATCTGGCACCTGTTTGTCATGTTAGGGACCGGATTGATGTACTTCTCAATCCTGTTATACGCTTAATCTTAGGGTCAAATGGTCCACCTCAGTCGCAATCGTAACTGAGGTGGACCATTTTTTCGCCTGTCAAGGCCCCGCCAGAGACACGCTTTCAGTGGACCAATAAGTTATAAAAAAACGCGATCGGCGTCGTCAAAGCTCACCAATCACGTTCGTTTTTAGGCTCTATGATATTTGGTGTTGATGGATAAAATCCATCGACGCCTTTTTTGTAAAACAAACTAAAAAGGGCATACTGCCCTGTGCTACAATCAAGTCGACGAAAACCAATTGAAAGCGAGTGAACAGTATGTCCCAAGACCAGTCTACTAGACTTTTACTTCAAATTAAAGATAA